>NZ_JBXEJE010000058.1:371-55162 GCF_056820935.1 Streptomyces sp. Q2
GAGGGAAACGCCCGGTTACATTCCGAACCCGGAAGCTAAGCCTTACAGCGCCGATGGTACTGCAGGGGGGACCCTGTGGGAGAGTAGGACGCCGCCGAACAATTCTTGGAAGGACCCCTGGTCCCCAGCGTTCAGCTGGGGACCAGGGGTCCTTTTGTTTTTCCGGAGCGCGTCGGGTACCCGACTGCGCGAGAATGACTTGCAGTACCGAAGACAGGAGTCACCGATGTCCACCAACTCTCCCGACGACCGACCGGAGCGCGACCAGCGGCGACGGGACAGTGGTGACCGCGGAGATCGGGGCGGAGACCGTGGCGGGATCCGCCGCGACAACGACCGCCGCGACAGCGGTCGTGGTGGTAGCGACCGCGGTGCCAATCCCCGCGGCGGCAGCGACCGAGGCGGTTTCCGCCGTGACGACAATCGCGGGGGCCCGCGCCGGGACGATCGCCGTGATGACCGTCGCGGCGACGACCGTGGTGACCGTGGTGGGTTCCGTCGCGACGACAGCCGTAGCGCGCCCGGCGGTCGGCGGGACGACCGTCCCGGTGAGCGGCCAGTCGGCGACCGTGGGTCTCGTCCGGCGTTCCGCCGTGACGACCGTCCTGCTGGGCCGCGTCGGGATGACCGGGGTGGTGACCGTCCTCCCTTCCGTCGTGACGACCGTCCTGCTGGGCCGCGTCGGGATGCCGGGGGTGGTGCCCGTCCCTCCTTCCGTCGTGACGACCGTCCTGCTGGGCCGCGTCGGGATGCCGGGGGTGGTGCCCGTCCCTCCTTCCGTCGTGACGACCGTCCTGCTGGGCCGCGTCGGGATGACCGGGGTGGTGACCGTCCTCCCTTCCGTCGTGACGACCGTCCTGCTGGGCCGCGTCGGGATGACCGAGGTGGCGACCGTCCTCCCTTCCGTCGTGACGACCGTCCTGCTGGGCCGCGTCGGGATGACCGGGGTGGTGACCGTCCCTCCTTCCGTCGTGACGACCGTCCTGCTGGGCCGCGTCGGGATGACCGAGGTGGCGACCGTCCCTCGTTCCGGCGTGACGGTGACCGTCCTCCCTTCCGCCGTGACGACCGCTCCGACCGCCCGGATCGCGGAGAGCGTGTAGAGCGTCGGGGCGACGACCGTGGGGAGCGCGGTGGTTTCCGTCGCGACGACAACCGTGGTGGGTCCGGCGCTCGGCGGGACGACCGTGGTGGCAACGACCGCGGGGGCTTCGTCCGCCGCGACGACCGGCGGGACGATCGTCGTGATGACCGCCGCGACAGCGGCGACCGCGGTGGTTTCCGTCGTGACGACCGTGGCGAGCGCCCCGACCGTGGCGGGTTCCGTCGTGACGACCGTAGTGATCGCGGTGAGCGCGCTGACCGTGGTGGGTTCCGGCCCGCCGATCGGCGGGATGACCGCCGGGGTGACGACCGGGGCGATCGTGGTGGTTTCCGTCGCGACGACCGTCGTGATGACCGGCGGGACGACAGCCGTGGCGAACGAGGCGGTGAGCGCGGTGGATTCCGTGGTCGGGACGACCGTGACGCGCCCCGTGGGCCCCGGCGTGACGACCGTGGTGGACGCCCCGGCGGCTTCCGTGGAAGTGATGACCGGCGTGGTGGGGACGACCGGCGTGGTGGCGGGCGTTTCCGTGACGAGCGCGACCGCGACCGCGAGCCGATCAGGCGGCTGCCGATCCCCGAGGACGTCACCGGCGAAGAGATCGACAAGGACGTACGGCAGGAGCTGCAGAGTCTGCCGAAGGGGCTCGCGGAAGACGTCGCCAAGAACCTGGTGATGGTGGCGCGGCTCATCGACGAGGAACCGGAGAACGCCTACGCCTACTCGAAGGTGGCTCTGCGGCTGGCGTCGCGTGTGGCTGCCGTGCGGGAGGCCGGCGGGTTCGCGGCGTACGCGAACCAGAAGTACAGCGAGGCGCTCGCCGAGTTCCGGGCCGCGCGGCGGATGACCGGCGGTGTCGACCTGTGGCCCGTCATGGCGGACTGTGAGCGTGGGCTCGGCCGGCCGGAGAAGGCGCTGGACATGGCCGGGGCGCCCGAGGTGCGCAAGCTGGACAAGGCGGGACAGGTCGAGATGCGGCTGGTCGCGGCCGGTGCCCGGCGTGACATGGGGCAGCTGGAGGCGGCCATCGTGACGCTGCAGAGCCCCGAGCTGGCCTCCAACTCCGTACAGCCGTGGACCGCGCGACTGCGGTACGCCTACGCCGACGCCCTGCTGGCGGCCGGTCGTGAGGGCGAGGCTCGGGAGTGGTTCGCGAAGTCCGCGGAGGCCGACAAGGACGGCAGCACGGACGCGTCGGACCGGCTCGCCGAGCTGGACGGGGTGGAGTTCGTCGACGCCTTCGACGAGAGCGAGGCGGAGGCAGAGTCAGAGGTAGAGGTGGAGGCGGAGGTCAAGGTTGACGACGACGCTGAGTCCAACGCGGCCCCCGCGCAAGCCGTCGATGTCACCGAGGGCGTCGATGTCGACGATGTCATCGAAGACGACGAAGACGACGACAGGGACGACGAGGACGACGACAGCGACAAGGGCGAGTACAAGGACTGACGACGTCCGTGAGTGAAAGGGCGGGACCCCGCGTAGGGGGTCCCGCCCTTTCGCATGTCAGGTGTTCAGCGCGCGCAGCACCAGGCCCGAGGCCGGCTTGGGGCCGAAGGACGTCGACTTGCGGGGCATGGTGACGCCCTGGCGGGCGAGGTCGCGTACGACCTCCTCGAGGACCGGGTGCATCAGGACCGCAGTACCGCCGTCGCGTTCCGCCTTCTCGACCGTGGCGGCCGTGTCGTGGATGTAGGCGATGTGGGCGGGGGAGTCCTCGGGGATGCGCCAGACGTGGTCGAGGAGGGTGGCGTGCAGGACCGTCGCGTCCAGGGTGCGCCAGGCGGCCGGACGGTCCGCGGGGATCGTTCGGGCCAGCAGGGCGGGGTCGGGGCGGTCGACGAGGTGGAAGGTGCCGTCGCCGGCCAGCAGGAACGCGTTGCCCGCGCGGGCCGCGTCGGCCAGGGCTTCCAGGGCGTCGGCCAGCGGTACTTCGAGGTGGCGGACGCGGAAGATGCCTTCCAGGGGCGCCAGGGCCTCGGCGACCGGCAGGTGGTGCAGGAGGCGGTGGATGGCGCGGACGCGCAGCGGGTAGCGGACCGTGTCGACGAGGAGGACCAGGCCGTAGTCCCAGGGGCTGGGGGAGGGGTGCTCCGCGCGTAGACGCCGGTAGGTGGCCCAGCGGTGGTGGCCGTCGGCGATCAGGGCCTGGTGGTCGGCGAGGTCGGAGCGGACCGCGGCCAGGTCGGTGGGGTCGGTGACCGACCACAGGCGGTGGCTGAAGCCGTCCTCCGTGGTCGTCGCGAGCAGCGGGGACTGAGCGGCCGTGCGCTCGACCATCTCGGCGGTGGCGGACGCGGAACCGTTGCCGCGGTACGTCAGGAGCAGGGGCTCCAGGTTCGCGGAGGTGGCGCGCATCAGGGCCGCGCGGTCGGCGACGACGTGCGGCATGACGTCCTCGTGGGGCAGGACCACGCCCTCCGACGGTTCCGACAGGCGCAGGGCACCGATGATGCCGCGCTGGAGCATGCCGTCGCCGTCGCGCTGCTCGTAGACGTACAGGCCCGGTTCGGGGTCGGTGGTGAGGACGCCCTCGGACAGCCAGCGGCGCAGGGTGTCCGCGGCCTGTTCGTTGCGGACGTCGGGAGTGGCGGCCTGGGGCAGGATCAGCCTGACGATGTTGTACGGGTCGGCGGACTGGAGGTGGTGCAGGCCGTCGGGGCGGACGACGACGTCGTACGGCGGGGAGGTCACGGCGGCCAGACTGCCGACCCGGTCGGGGTCGTAGCGCAGGCCTCGGAACGGGGTGAGTTCCAGGCCTCGGGGCGCCGTTGCTTCCGAGTGACCTGCTGTGTTCATCCCGGCATCGTACGGGTGTCGGTGGCATGCGCGATGATCGGGGAAAGCGAGCGAACGAGGAGCGATGCGGAATGAGCCAGGTCGTCAGGACGAAGCCCGAGGGCATGGGGCAGGCCCTGAGCGAGGCGTACGACACGGCGCTGCTCGATCTGGACGGGGTGGTGTACGCGGGAGGCAACGCCATCGCCCACGCCGTCGAGTCGCTCGCCACCGCGCGGGCCGGCGGGATGCATCTCGCGTACGTCACCAACAACGCGCTGCGGACGCCCGGCGCTGTGGCGGACCACCTCACCGAGTTGGGCATACCGACGGAGGCGTCGGACGTCATCACCTCCGCGCAGGCGGTGGCGCGGCTGATCGCCGAGCAGGTGCCGGCGGGGGCGCGGGTGCTGGTGATCGGCGGGGAGGGGCTGCGGGTGGCGCTGCGCGAACACGGACTGGAGCCCGTCGAGTCGGCGGACGACGATCCGGCGGCGGTCGTGCAGGGGTTCGGGGGGCCCGAGCTGCCGTGGGGCCGGTTCGCGGAGGCGAGTTACGCCGTCGCGCGCGGGGTGCCGTGGTTCGCGTCCAACACCGACCTGACGATTCCCAGCGCGCGCGGGATCGCGCCGGGCAACGGCGCGGCGGTGGAGGTCGTACGGATCGCCACGGGTGCCGAGCCGCAGGTGGCGGGCAAGCCGTTGCCGCCCATGCACCGGGAGACGATCCTGCGGACCGGCGCCGAGCGGCCGCTGGTGGTCGGGGACCGGCTGGACACGGACATCGAGGGCGCGTTCAACGGAGACGTGGACTCGCTGCTCGTGCTCACCGGGGTGACGGACGGCGCGCAGTTGCTCGCCGCGCCGCCGCAGCACCGGCCGACGTATGTCGACGCCGATCTGCGGGGGATGCTCACCGGGCAGCCGGAAGTCACCGAGGAGGGTGGGGGTTTCCGGTGTGGTGGGTGGACGGCGCGGGCCGGCGGCGAGCGGCTGGAACTCGACGGTGACGGCGAGGCCCTGGACGGGCTGCGCGCGTTGTGTGCGGCGGCCTGGACGGCGGCCGGAGAGGGCGTGTGCGCGCTGGACGGGGGGAAGGCGCTGGCAAGGCTGGGTTTGTGAGCCGTCGGGTGGTCTACCCGGCGGGGGCCGGCCGGGCCGAACCTGTGAGTGTGCGGGCCTGCGGGGCACGGGATCGTGGCCGAATGCGAGGGTAGGCTAACCTAACTGGGTGTTGGTCGACATTCCTCCCGAACAGCGCGCGGAGACCGCCCCCGTGCCCCCAACCCGCCAGGCGATACGCGCCATTGGGCTGCTCGTCTCCGTGGTGATCCTGCTGGTCGTCGCGTCGGCGAGCATCGCGATCGGAGCGAAGGCGCTGTCCATGGGGCAGGTCTGGCACGGCCTGTTCCAGGATTCGGGGACGTACGGCGACGTCGTGGTCGCCGACCGGCTGTCGAGGACCGTGCTGGGGCTGCTCGCGGGCGCCGCGCTCGGTCTGTCCGGGGCCGTGCTCCAGGCGCTCACCCGCAATCCGCTGGCCGATCCCGGACTGCTCGGCATCAACGCGGGCGCGTCCGCCGCGGTCGTCACCGCCATCACGTTCTTCGGCGTCACCTCGCTGAGCGGCTACGTCTGGTTCGCGTTCGTCGGCGCGGCGGCGGTCGGGGCGCTGGTCTGGTTCCTCGGCGGCAGCCGGGGAGCGACCCCGGTACGGCTGGCGCTCGCCGGCACGGCGATCAGTGCCGCGCTCTACGGCTATCTCCAGGCCGTGATGATCATGGATGACGTGGCGCTGTCCAGGATGCGCTTCTGGACCGTCGGTTCGCTGGCCTCCGCGAACAACTCGGCCATCCTCCAGGTACTGCCGTTCCTCGCGGTGGGCACCGTCCTCGCACTCGCGCTCGCCCGGCCGCTCAACGCCATGGAGATGGGCGACGACACCGCCAAGGCGCTGGGCGCCAACCTCAACCGCACCCGGGCGCTGGCCATGCTCTCCGCGACCGTGCTGTGCGGGGCGGCGACCGCCGCGTGCGGGCCGATCGTCTTCGTCGGTCTGATGGTCCCGCACGTCGTTCGGTCCTTCACCGGGCCCGACCTGCGCTGGATCCTGCCGTACGCCACGATCCTGTCGCCCGTGCTGCTGCTCGGAGCCGACGTCCTCGGCCGGATCGTCGCCCGGCCCTCGGAGCTCCAGGTCGGCATCGTCACCGCGATCCTCGGCGGCCCGGTCTTCATCTATCTCGTACGACGGCGGAGGACGGCGCAGCTGTGAAGACCAACCGTGCCATCAGGACTCCGGGCGGGCTCTCGCTCCGTGTGGACCTGCGTGCCGTCACCGTCGTGGGCCTGCTGCTGCTCGCCGCGCTCGCCGCGAGCGTCGTGCTGATCGGCACCGGCGACTTCCCGATCCCGGCCTCCGACGTGCTGAAGACGCTCGTCGGCGACGGCAACGCGGGACAGGAGTTCATCGTCAACGAACTGCGCCTGCCGCGGGTCCTCGTCGGACTCCTGGTCGGCGCCTCGCTGGGGGTCGGGGGTGCGCTGTTCCAGGCCATCTCCCGCAATCCGCTGGGCAGTCCGGACGTACTCGGGCTCGGGCAGGGTGCCACGGCCGGCGCGCTCGTCATGATCGTCCTGTTCTCCGGCAGCTCGCTGCAGGTCACCCTCGGTGCGCTCGTGGGCGGTCTCGCGACCGGGTTCGCCATCTATCTGCTCGCCTGGAAGCGGGGTGTGCACGGCTACCGACTGGTCCTCGTCGGTATCGGTGTCTCCGCGATCGTCACCGCGATCAACGGTTATCTGCTCACCATGTCCGACATCGTCGACGCCGCCCGTGCGGTCGTCTGGATGACCGGATCGCTCAACGGGCGCGACTGGGACCAGGTCTGGCCGCTGCTCATCCTGTGCGCCGTGCTCGTGCCGCTCGTCCTGGCCAATGCCCGCGGACTGCGGATGATGGAGATGGGCGACGACGTGTCGTACGCCCTCGGGGTGCGCGTCGAGCGGGTACGGCTGCTGTTGTTGGTCGCCGCCGTCCTGCTCACCGCGACGGCCACCGCGGCCGCCGGCCCCGTCAGCTTCGTGGCGCTCACCGCGCCGCAGCTGGCCCGCCGCCTCACCCGCTCGCCCGGCCCGAACCTGCTGCCGTCCCTGTGCATGGGCGCCGCCCTGCTGGTCGCCGCCGACTGGATCTCGCAGCGCACCTTCGGTGCCGACCAGGTGCCCGTGGGCGTGGTCACCGGCGTCCTCGGCGGCGTCTATCTGCTGTGGCTGCTGGTCACCGAGCGCAAGGCGGGCCGGATATGAGCCCGCGGAAGCCGGATACGGCCCTGCGGAAGCCGGATACGAGCCCGCACACGAGAACCCGGCCCGAGACGCGCGGCACGGCGAACGAGAACCCCCGAAGGAGCACTGTGAACCGCCTGTCCGCCGAGAACGTGACCCTCGCCTACGACCAGCGGGTCATCGCCGAGGAGCTGTCGGTCGAGATACCCGACAACTCCTTCACCGTGATCGTCGGCCCGAACGCGTGCGGCAAGTCCACGCTGCTGCGGGCGCTGTCGCGGATGCTGAAGCCGCACCAGGGCCGGGTCCTCCTCGACGGCAACGTCATCCAGTCGATGCCGGCGAAGAAGGTCGCGCGCACCCTCGGGCTGCTCCCGCAGTCGTCGATCGCGCCCGACGGCATCACCGTCGCCGACCTCGTCGGGCGCGGCCGCTACCCGCACCAGGGCATCCTGCGCCAGTGGTCGACCCAGGACGAACGGGTCGTCCAGGAGTCGATGACCCGGACCGGGGTCGCCGAACTCGCCGACCGGTATGTCGACGAGCTGTCCGGCGGCCAGCGCCAGCGGGTGTGGATCGCGATGGCGCTCGCCCAGCAGACCCCGCTGCTGCTGCTCGACGAGCCGACGACCTTCCTCGACATCCAGCACCAGATCGACGTCCTCGACCTGTGCGCCGAGCTGCACGAGGAGCAGGGGCACACGCTGGTCGCCGTGCTGCACGACCTCAACCACGCCGCCCGGTACGCCACGCATCTGATCGCCCTGAAGGACGGCAGGATCATCGCCGAGGGCGCCCCGAACGACATCGTCACGGCCGACCTGGTCGAGGAGGTCTTCGGGCTGCGCTGTCAGGTCATCGACGACCCGGAGACGGGCACGCCGCTGGTGGTGCCGGCGGCGCGGAAGGCGCGTACGGAAGCGAAGGCCGTGACCGCCGAACCGACGGTCGTGGCTAAAGGAGCTTCCTGAGCTGGAGCAGGTCCCGTAGGCCGGCCTCCAGTTTCACCCGGCCCGAGCCCCATGCCTTGGCGAAGTTCAGCTCGCCGTCGACCAGCGCCACCAGGTCGTCGCCGGCCATCGTCAGTCTGATCTGGGCCTTGTCCGGCGGAGGCCCCTGGAGCGTGTCGGTCACCCGGATCCGGCCGCCGGTCAGGCGGCCGACGAAGGTGACGTCCAGGTCGGTGATACGGCAGCTCACCGAGCGGTCCAGGGCCGCCGCCGTACGGACGTCCCCTTCGGCGCTCTGCATGTTGTCCGAGAGCTTCTCGAGTGCGGCGCGGCACTCCTCGATCGTGGCCATCGCGCTCGACGGTACCCCAGCGCTTCGAGGTAGCGTCTGGGCATGAGCGACACAGTGCCGGAGAACGAGGCACCGCAGGAAGCGCCGGTGGAGCCCGACCACGACCCCGCCGCCCCCGCCCCGCTGAACGTGCCCCGCAGCGCGACGGGCCACGCCGAGGTCGACGCCCAGCTGGAGCGGCTCGCCGATGCCGACCACCTCGCCACCGACGGACACCTCGAGGTGTACGAGGATGTACACCGGGGGCTGCGTGACGCGCTCACCGCGCTCGACGCCCGGCCGGGACCTCCGGCGCCCCCAGCGCCGTACCAGAGCAGGAGCTGAACCGAACGTGGCAGGAGTCGCACGCCGTCGTCTCGACGCGGAGCTCGTCCGCCGGAAGCTGGCGCGCTCGCGCGAACACGCCAGCCAGCTGATCGCCGCCGGGCGGGTCTCCGTCGGCAAGGCCGTCGCGACCAAGCCCGCCACGCAGGTGGAGACCGCGGCGGCGATCGTGGTCGCGGCCGACGACGGCGATCCCGACTACGTCTCGCGCGGCGGCCACAAACTCGCCGGCGCGCTCAAGGCGTTCGTGCCGGAGGGGCTGGTCGTCGAGGGGCGGCGGGCGCTGGACGCCGGCGCGTCCACCGGGGGTTTCACCGACGTCCTGCTGCGGTCGGGGGCCGCGCACGTCGTCGCTGTCGACGTCGGTTACGGCCAACTGGCGTGGTCTCTCCAGAGCGATGAACGCGTCACCGTCAAGGACCGTACGAACGTACGCGAGTTGACGCTCGAAGCGATCGATGGGGAGCCTGTGGATCTTGTCGTGGGGGATCTGTCCTTCATCCCGCTCGGCCTGGTACTGCCCGCCCTGGTGCGGTGCGTGAAGCCGGATGCCGATCTGGTGATGATGGTCAAGCCGCAGTTCGAGGTGGGGAAGGAGCGGCTGGGCAGTGGGGGAGTCGTACGAAGTCCGCAGCTGCGGACCGAGGCCGTGAGCGCGGTGGCGCGACGGGCGTGGGAACTGGGGCTCGGTGTGAAGGGTGTCACCGCGAGTCCGCTGCCCGGCCCGTCCGGGAATGTCGAATACTTTCTGTGGCTGCGGTCGGGAGCACCCCAACTGGACCCGGCCGACGTTGACCGTGCAGTGGCGGAGGGGCCGCGTTGAGCCAGAACCGAGCTCGTACTGTTTTCCTGCTCGCCCACACCGGGCGGCCCGCGGCGATCCGCAGCGCCGAACTGGTGGTGAAGGGCCTGCTGCGCGAGGGCATCGGCGTGCGCGTCCTGGAGGCGGAGGCGCTGGATCTGCCGCTGCCGGAAGAGGTGGAGCTGGTCAAGGAGGCGACTCCGCAGTGCCTCGACGGGTGCGAGTTGTTGATCGTGCTCGGGGGTGACGGGACGCTGCTGCGGGGCGCGGAGTTCGCGCGGGCGTCCGGCGTGCCGATGCTGGGCGTCAATCTGGGGCGCGTCGGGTTCCTCGCGGAGGCCGAGCGGGACGATCTCGACAGGGTCGTCGAGCGGGTGGCGACGAAGGCGTACGAGGTCGAGGAGCGGATGACCGTCGATGTCGTCGTGCATCGCAACGGCGACATCGTGCACACCGACTGGGCGCTGAACGAGGCCGCCGTCCAGAAGGTCTCCGCCGAGAAGCTGCTCGAAGTCGTGCTGGAGATCGACGGGCGGCCGGTCACCGGGTTCGGGTGTGACGGGATCGTTCTGTCCACTCCGACCGGGTCCACTGCTTACGCGTTCTCGGCGGGCGGGCCAGTGGTGTGGCCCGAGGTCGAGGCGTTGCTGATGGTGCCGATCAGTGCGCACGCGCTGTTCGCGAAGCCGTTGGTGACCTCGCCGGACTCCGTGCTGGCGGTGGAGGTGCTGCCGCACATTCCGCCGGGTGTGCTGTGGTGTGACGGGCGGCGGACGGTGGAGTTGCCGCCGGGGGCACGGGTCGAGGTGCGGCGGGGGGCCGTGCCGGTGCGGTTGGCCCGGCTGCATCACGCGTCATTCACTGATCGGCTTGTGGCGAAGTTCGCGTTGCCGGTTTCCGGTTGGCGGGGAGCGCCCCACTAGCGCCACCGGAGGGAGCGTGGGGTGGTTCGCGCGGCTGCGGGCCGGATGTGGCTCGTCGCGCGGTTCCCCGCGCCCCTCGGTGCCTCCACTCGCCCGAGTGACAAGTGAGGCCTGTGCGCATTCGTTACCTGCACCTTCACATGTCAGGGGCGGGGGCCGTCGCACTTCCCCTCCCTGACCTCGTAAGGTCGTGTCCGTGTTGGAGGAGATGCGGATACGGTCGCTCGGAGTCATCGACGACGCGGTCGTCGAGCTGTCGCCGGGGTTCACCGCTGTCACGGGTGAGACGGGTGCGGGCAAGACCATGGTGGTCACCAGCCTGGGGCTGTTGCTCGGGGGGCGTGCCGACGCGGCGCTCGTGCGGATCGGGGCCAAGAACGCGGTCGTGGAGGGGCGGATCAGTATGTCCGCGGACGCCACGGCCGCCGTACGGGCCGAGGAGGCCGGCGCCGAACTCGACGACGGGGCGCTGCTGATCAGCCGTACCGTTTCCGCCGAAGGGCGGTCCCGGGCGCACCTGGGCGGGCGCAGTGTGCCCGTGGGGGTGCTCGCCGAGCTCGCCGACGAGCTGGTGGCCGTGCACGGGCAGACCGACCAGCAGGGGCTGCTCAAGCTGTCCCGGCAGCGGCAGGCGCTCGACCGGTACGCGGGGGACGCCGTAGCCGGGCCGCTGGCCAAGTACAAGGAGGCGTATCGGCGGCTGCGGGCCGTCTCCGTCGAGCTCGACGAGATCACCACGCGTGCGCGTGAGCGGGCCCAAGAAGCCGACATGCTGCGTTACGGCCTCGACGAGATCGCCGGCGTCGAGCCGCGCGCCGGGGAGGACGTGGAGCTCGCGGAGGAGGCGGAGCGGCTCGGGCACGCGGAGGCCCTGGCGTCCGCCGCCACGGCCGCTCACGCCGCCGTCGCCGGCAACCCCGAGGATCCCGAGGGCATCGACGCCGCCACGCTCGTCGCGGGCGCGCAGCGGGCCCTGGACGCCGTGCGGTCGTACGACCCGGCACTGGCCGGGCTCGCCGACCGGATCGGGGAGATCGGGATCCTGCTCGGCGACGTGGCGGGGGAACTCGCCGGGTACGCCGACGACCTCGACGCCGATCCGCTGCGACTGGCGGCCGTCGAGGAGCGGCGGGCCGCGCTGACCGCGCTGACGCGTAAGTACGGCGAGAACGTCGCCTCGGTGCTGGACTGGGCCGAGCGCAGTGCCGCGCGCCTCACCGAACTGGACGGCGACGACGACCGGATCGGGGAACTGACTGCCGAGCGGGACGCGCTGCGGGCCGAACTGGGCGGAATGGCGCAGACACTGTCGGACGCGCGGACGGAGGCCGCCGAGCGGTTCGCGGCGGCCGTGACCGCCGAGCTGGCCTCGCTGGCCATGCCGCACGCGCGTGTGTCCTTCGACATCCGGCAGACCGAGGATCCCGAGGGCGTCGAGGTCGGCGGGCGTGCGGTCGCGTACGGGCCGGCCGGTGCCGACGAGGTCGAGCTGCTGCTGGCCCCGCATCCGGGGGCGCCGCCCCGGCCGATCGCCAAGGGCGCGTCCGGTGGTGAGCTGTCGCGCGTGATGCTGGCGGTGGAGGTGGTCTTCGCCGGGACCGATCCCGTGCCGACCTATCTCTTCGACGAGGTCGACGCCGGTGTCGGTGGCAAGGCGGCGGTGGAGATCGGGCGGCGGCTGGCCCGGCTGGCGAAGACCGCACAGGTCGTGGTCGTGACGCACCTTCCTCAGGTGGCCGCCTTCGCCGACCGGCAGCTTCTGGTGGAGAAGACCCACGACGGGTCCGTGACGCGGTCCGGCGTGAAGGTGCTGGAGGGCGAGGAGCGTATCCGGGAGCTGTCCCGGATGCTCGCCGGGCAGGAGGACTCCGAGACCGCTCGGGCGCACGCGGAGGAGCTGCTGGCGACGGCCCGGGCGGACGGGTGACGAACTGACCCGGGGCCCTGCCCCGGAGCCGAGCCGGTCTGCCTCGCCGCCCCGCCCGTTCGCCCCCTCGTCCGTTTGCCGCCCCGCTCGTTCCCTCCGGGCGTGCATTTCGTGAACCTCGTGGACGTACGGCCGGGAGGGCGGCTGCGAGGTTCGTCGCATTCTGCGGGCCGGGGCTGCTGAGGGCGGGGCCCGGGGAGGAGTTGTCCGCGGCCGCGGTGGGCGCTGCGGTGGCCGTACGGTCCGACGACGTCGGTGAGCGCGCGATGACCGGCGACACGGGGGCGCACGCGCTTTGTGCGGCCCTGGGCGGCGCCGCCGTGGTCGCGGGCGACGGCCGGGCTGCTTCGCACGCCGCCGCCGCTGCGGCCGGGTCGTGGCAGGGCGAGCGAGGTGACGCGCTCGGTGGGCGGCAGGTGACGGGACGCCAGGGAAGGGATCTGGCCCGCCTCCGAGAGGAACCGTGCGGGCACATTTGTGCGGAACTCGCCCCTCCCTCACTCGTGTGGGTGACCCTACTCACCGTGTCGCCGGGCCGACCGGCACCCGGCGTTCCCGGAACACCCGTACGTACTGGCATCCTTGGCGTAGAACGCAGTAACGCGTAGGAAGCGCGCGGTACACCCCTCCGCCCGACACCTTCTGTACGTTTCCTCGTGACCGCCCGACGCCGAACCAGGAGCCCCGGCCACGTGACCCCCGTGAGCAGCCACTCACCGCACGGCCAGTCGCCGCTGCGCACCGTACAGGTGCTGGGCGGAGGCAACGCCGGCAGCAGCGCGCACGTGCGCTCCCTGACCTCGGGGCTGGTCGAGCGGGGCGTGCGGGTCACGGTGTGCGCCCCCGTCGAGGCCGATCGCGCCTACGACTTCACCGGGGCCGGCGCCGAGCACGTGCACGTGCCGCGCAGCAGCGACCCGGGCTCCGTGGCCGCGCTGCGGATGGCGTGCACCAACGCCGACCTGGTCCACGCGCACGGGCTGCACGCCTCCTTCCGCGCGGTGCTCGCGCTCAGCGGGCGGCGTACCCCGCTCATCGTCACCTGGCACGACCGGGCGTACGCCGAGGGTGCGCGCGCCCACTTCCTGCGCCTGTTGGAGCGGCGGGTGGTGAAGGCCGCTTCCGTGGTGCTCGGCACCACCTCGGCCCTGGTGGACCGGGCGCGCCGGACGGGAGCGCGGGACGCCCGGCTCGCCGCCGTCGCGCTGCCGGGGCCCCGCAAGGCCGCCGAGCCGGAGGACCCCGACCGGCTGCGCCCCAAGGTCCGGGCCGAACTCGGCGCGACGGGACGCCCGTTGCTGATGGCCGTCGGCTCCCTCGACCGGCACCGCGGCTACGACCTGCTGCTGGACGCCACGCGCGCGTGGCGCCGCCTCGACCCGGTGCCGCTGGTGGTGATCGCGGGGGAGGGTCCGTTGCGCGTGGAGTTGCAGCGGCGGATCGAGGACGAGGGACTGCCGGTCCGGCTCATCGGGCGGCGGGACGACGTCACCGAGCTGCTCGCCGCCGCCGACCTCGCGCTGCTGCCGAGCAGTGGGGAGTCGCGGGACGTCCTCGCCCAGGAAGCCCTCCACGCGCGTGTGCCGCTCGTCGCCACCGACGCGGGCGGTGTCCCCGAACTCGTCGGCGACGCGGCCGAACTCGTCCCGGACGGGGACGCGGAGGCCTTCGCCGACGCCGTCGTACGGCTGCTCGCGGATCCCGGGCGCCAGGAACTGCTGCGGGACAAGGGCGTACGCCAGGCGGCCACCTGGCCGACCGAGGACGAGACGGTCGCCCAGGTCCTCAGCGTCTACGACGAGTTGACCCAGCCGCGGCCCCTGAGCTGACAGGCGCCGGGGCTAAGGCACGAGCCGACGCGCCCGCAGGGCCAGGCTCAACGCCAGTACCGTCTGGGGGTCGTCGAGATCGGTGCCCAGCAACTCGCCGATGCGGGCGAGGCGGTTGTACAGCGTCTGCCGGTTGAGGTGGAGTTCGCGTGCCGTCTCCGCCTTGCGGCCCGCGTGCGCCAGGTACGTCTCCAGGGTCGGCAGCAGCGGCGGCTTGGAGCGGTTGTCGTGGTCGCGGACGGGGCCGATCGCCCGGTCCACGAAGGCCGCCAGGTCCGGATCGTCGCGCAGCCGCCACAGGAGCAGGTCGATGTCCAGCCGGCGGGCGTCGTACCACGGCCGGTCCGACAGCCCCTGTGCCGCCGTCGCCGTCTCCGCCGCGTGCCTGAGGCCGGCCGAGGCCGCCGCCCAGCCGCCCGCCACGCCGACGACCACCACCGGCGGCTGCGCTCCCGGCCGTTGCATGCCGGCCCGCTCCACGCCCGTCCTGAGCGCCGCCGCGACCCGGTCCGCGACCGCTGACCGCTCCGATTCCGAACGCAGGCCCACAAGCAGCGGAACGCGGCCTTCCACAGGGCGTACGCCCAGCAGGACCGGCACTCCCACGGACGCCAGCTCCTCCGCGACCGCCCGCGCCAGGACCGCCCACCCGCCACCGGGAGAGAGGGCGTCCCCGACGCGCATCACCACCGGCAGCAGCGGGCTGTCGCCCGGTTTGAAGCCCAGCACGCGGGCCTGTGCGGGCGCGTCCTGGGCCGCGACGCGTCCCTCGGCGAGGTCGGTCAGGAAATCCCCCCGTCCCCGCGCCGCCAGCTCCTCCTCCTGCCGGGCCTGCATCAGGACCACGGCCAGGATGCCCGCGGCCCGCTCGGCGGCCATCCGGTGCACGGGGGCGAGCGGGGCGCGGACGGGAAGCAGGACGAGGCGGGCGCGGACCGAGCCCGTACTCGGCCCGCCGCCCGGCACGTCCACCAGGACCGAGCCCGCGGGCGGGGTGTCCTTGTGCTGGCCGCGCAGCCCCTCCCACACCTGGAGCGGATCCGCGCCCTCGGGGCCGGCCCCGGCGGCGTACAGGAGCAGGCCGTCCGTCGTCTCCAGGAAGACCGGGTTGCCGCCGAAGTCGGCCAGGATGCCGAGCACCTGGGGGATCCCGCCGCCGCCCAGCAGGGCCTCGGTGCACCGGCGGTGCACCTCCTCAGCCCGCTGGAGCAGCGCGTAGTGACCGTTGACGATCTCGGTGTGGATCTCCTCGGTGACCGACACGAAGGGCACCTCGCGGTGCAGTTGGACCAGCGGCAGCCCGGCCGCGCGTGCCGTGTCGACCAGGGCGGCGGGCAGCCGGGTGAAGCGCGGGCCGAGCTCCACGACGAGGGCCGCGATACCGCGCTCGGCGAGGGTGCGCACGAACGCGCGCTGTTCGGCCGGACGGGCGCCCAGGGCGTAGCCGGTCGTCAGCAGCAGCTCACCGCCCTTGAGCAGCGAGGCGATGTTGGGCACCTCCCCCGCGTGCACCCAGCGCACGGTGCGCTCCAGCCGGTCCGCACCCGCGAGGACCTCGGGCAGCCCGCTGCGCAGGCCGGGCAGCTCCAGAGCGCGCTGAACGGTGATCCCGGCACCCTGGCTCTCGAATCGGTGGTCCGTACGGCTGTCCATGCAGCGGACGCTACCCGCGCCGCACCGGGTTGGGGAGATCACCGCCGGGTAGCGGCGGGGCATGGACATCAGCGTGGTCGCCGTGGGGCGCGAGGACGACAGTCCGGTCGACGAGCCGGTGCGGGTGGCGGTGCTCGCCGACCGGCTCGGGTATCGCGAGGTGTGGGCCGGTGAGGGCCCGACCTGGGACTCCTTCGTACTGGCCACGGCGATCGGGCGGGCCACCGAACGGGTCGCGCTCACCGCCGGGCCGGTCCCGGTGTCGGTGCGTGACCCGTTCACCATCGCCCGGGGCACCGCGGGCGTCGCGGCCCTCACCGGCCGCCCGGCAGGGGTGGCGCTGGGCACGTCCAGCAAGCGGGTGGTGGAGGGCGTGCACGGGCGGCCGCGGGTGCGGCCGGCGGCCGTGATGGAGGAGAGCGCGGCGGCCGTACGGCGGTTTCTGCACGGTGTGACGGGGGAGCCGGTCGTGCCGGACAGTCCCTTCCGGCGCCGGCTGCCACCGCCCGGCGGCCTGCTCACCGTGGCGGCGTTCGGGGACCGCGCGATCGCCACGGCCGCCGCGCACGCCGACCGCATGCTGCTCGACCTCGTCTCGCCGGAGCAGGTGCGCGTGCTGCGGGCCAAGCTGCTCGCGGCGGCCGAGCGGGCCGGCCGCACCCCGCCCGCACTGGCCGCCTGGCTGCCCGCGGCGGTCGATCCGGCACCGGAGTCCCTCGCCCAGGTCCTGGGGAGCATCGCCGGGTATCTGACCGTGCCGGGCTACAGCGACATGTTCGCCGCGGCGGGCCTCGGCGAAGCGGTGGAGCTGGCCGCGGCCGGCGCCGACCGGGAAGCCCTGCTGCGGGCGCTCCCGCCCCGGGCCGCGGGCGCGGTCGGCCTGGTCGGCGACCTCGACGCCGTACGGGCCCGGATCGAGGCCTATGCCGAGGCCGGGCTCGACGAGATCGCGCTGGTCCCGGCCACGGCGGGGGACGCGGCGGGGGAGCGGACGCTGACAGCGCTCAGGCCGGTGTGATGTTGTGGTTGAAGCGGAAGACGTTGTCCGGGTCGAACTGCCGCTTCACCGCCGCCAGCCGCCGGGTGTTCTCGGCGCCCAGCCCGGCCTCGACCCGCTCTGTGCCCTCGTCGCCGATGAAGTTGAGGTAGACCGCGCCGGTGCTCCACGGCCGGACGTCGGCGCGCACGTCCCGGACCCACTGGACGGCGCGTTCGTCGTCGGCCGGGTCCTCCCAGGCCGCGAACGGGTGCACCGCCCACGGCGCGTCCCGGTACGGCACGGGATACTCGCGCGGCCCGTCGGCGATCGCGCCGCCCTGCGGGAACAGCACGTGCTGGGTACCTGACGGTACGGGCATGGAGCGCGCGCGGTCGCAGAAGACGTCCACGAAGTCGTCGGGCGCCTGCGAGACGTACTCCGCCGACCAGTAGTTCCGCAGCCCGGGCGGATCGTCGATCATGCACTGGACGTCGGCGTACGGCATCGCCCCGACGATCTCCGCCTCGTGCGGCAGAGCCAGCAGCGGCTCGGCGAGCTTGCGCATGTCCTCCTCGCCGCCGGCGTACGTCAGCAAAATCCCGCACAGCAGCGTGCCGACCAGGTGGGGCGGGACGAACTCCTCGGGCGGGCCGGTGAGATAGATGACACCGCCGGCCGCCTCGACCGGGGCGACCGCGATCAGGTCGCGGTAGGTGCGGACGACCTCGGGGCCGTGCTCCGGCAGGTACAGCAGCAGGGCGATGGAGAACGCCGGCAGTTCGTGCAGCTTCAGCGTGATCGCGGTGGCGATGCCGAAGTTGCCGCCGCCGCCGTGCAGGGCCCAGAACAGCTCGGGATTCTCGTCGGCGTTCGCGTGGATCCGGTTGCCGTCGGCGGTGACCAGCTCGACGCCGAGCAGGTTGTCGACGGCGAGCCCGCAGCAGCGGTCCAGCCAGCCGGTGCCGCCGCCCAGGACGAAGCCGCCGACGCCGGTCGTGGAGGCCCGCCCGCCGGTGGTGGCGAGGCCGTAGGGCTGGGTGGCGCGGTCGAGGTGGCTCATCGTGGCACCGCCGCCGACCCGTACCGCCTCGGCTGCCGGGTGGACGGTCACCTCGTGCATCCGCCGTAGATCGACGACCAGACCGCCGTCGTTCAGCGCCATGCCGGCCACGCTGTGCCCGCCGCCGCGGACCGCGATCTGCAGGTCCAGTTCCCGCCCGAAGCGCACGGCCCGTACGACGTCGTCCTCGTCCACGCACTGCGCGATCACGGCGGGCCGCCGGTCGATCATGCCGTTGTGGACGGCCCGGGCCTCGTCATAGCCCGGATCCCCGGGAGCGAACGCCGCACCGGTCAGGTCCTCGCGCAGCGCGGCGAGAGCCGCGCCCGCCTTCGAGAGGGAAGCCATGGCCGCCCCCTTCCTCGCAGGGGCTCGATGACCTCCAGCCTAGGCGGACACGGCGGGCCGGTCCTGTTCAGCCGCCGTAGGCCCCCGACGCCGTCAGACGCAGGGCCGTGTCGATCAGCGGCACGTGGCTGAAGGCCTGGGGGAAGTTGCCGACCTGACGTTGCAGGCGCGAGTCCCACTCCTCGGCCAGCAGCCCGAGGTCGTTGCGCAGCGACAGCAGCTTCTCGAACAGCTTGCGGGCCTCGTCGACGCGGCCGATCATCGCGAGGTCGTCGGCCATCCAGAACGAGCAGGCGAGGAAGGCGCCCTCGTCGCCGGGCAGGCCGTCGACGCCCTCGTCGGCCCCGTCCGTCGGATAGCGCAGGATGAAGCCGTCCGACGTGGACAGCTCGCGTTGGATCGCCTCGATGGTGCCGATCACACGCTTGTCGTCGGGAGGCAGGAAGCCCATCTGCGGGATCAGCAGCAGGGAGGCGTCCAGCTCCTTCGAGCCGTACGACTGCGTGAAGGTGTTGCGCTCCTTGTCGTAACCCTTCTCACACACGTCCCGGTGGATGTCGTCCCGCAGCTCGCGCCACTTCTCCAGCGGGCCGTCCGCGTCGCCGGACTCGATCAGCTTGATGGTGCGGTCGACGGCGACCCAGGCCATCACCTTGGAGTGCACGAAGTGGCGGCGCGGGCCGCGCACCTCCCAGATGCCCTCGTCCGGCTCGTCCCAGTGGCCCTCCAGGTAGCGGATGAGCTTCAGCTGGAGCAGGGACGCGTAGTCGTTGCGGGCCAGGCCCGTCATGTGGGCCAGGTGCAGAGCCTCGGTGACCTCGCCGTACACGTCCAGCTGGAGCTGGTGCGCGGCGCCGTTGCCGACCCGGACCGGCCCGGAGTTCTCGTAGCCCGGCAGCCAGTCCAGCTCCGCCTCGCCCAGCTCGCGCTCGCCCGCGATGCCGTACATGATCTGCAGGTTCTCCGGGTCACCGGCGACTGCCCGCAGCAGCCACTCACGCCAGGCACGGGCCTCCTCGCGGTAGCCGGTGCGCAGCAGCGAGGACAGGGTGATCGCCGCGTCCCGCAGCCAGGTGTAGCGGTAGTCCCAGTTGCGGACGCCGCCGATCTCTTCCGGCAGGGAGGTGGTGGGAGCGGCGACGATGCCGCCCGTCGGGGCGTACGTCAGCGCCTTGAGCGTGATCAGGGAGCGGACCACCGCCTCGCGGTACGGGCCGTGGTACGTGCAGTGCTCGACCCAGTCCCGCCAGAAGTCCTCCGTGGCCTCCAGCGACTGCTCCGGCTCCGGCAGCGGCGGCGGCTGCTTGTGCGAGGGCTCCCAGGAGATGGTGAACGCGATCCGCTCGCCGGGGGCGACGGTGAAGTCCGCGTACGTCGTCAGCGACTTGCCGTAGGTCTCGGCCTCCGTGTCGAACCACACCGAGTCCGGACCGGCGACCGCCACCGTACGGCCCTCGTGCTTGTGCACCCACGGGACGACCCGGCCATAGGAGAAACGCATCCGGAGCGCCGAGCGCATCGGGACGCGGCCCGAGACACCCTCCACGATCCGGATCAGCTGCGGGGCGCCGTCACGCGGCGGCATGAAGTCCGTCACACGGACCGTGCCACGGGGGGTGTCCCACTCCGATTCCAGGATCAGGGAGTCGCCGCGGTAGCTGCGCCGGGCCGCGGTGGGCGGCGCGGCGTCGGCCGCGTGCGCGGGTCCCAGCCGCCAGAAACCGTGTTCCTCGGTGCCCAGCAGACCGGCGAAGATGGCATGCGAGTCGAAGCGGGGCAGGCAGAGCCAGTCCACCGTGCCGTCCCGGCAGACCAGGGCAGCGGTCTGCATGTCTCCGATGAGTGCGTAGTCTTCGATGCGCCCGGCCACGTGCAACTCCAGTCGAACGGCCACGTCGCCCCCGGGAAAACAGGGGGGCTGTCGCTAGTGCGGTCAAGGGGTCTTTGTCATGCGTCGTTGAGCGATGAAGCAAAACAGTCCGTGGTGCCGTGAGGCAAAACGACAACTGTTGCTCAACGAACTGACGAGCTCTCGTTGTTCCGGTGCTTACGGGCGGGGGTGGTGCCGTGTTGCCGGCCTGGCTCGATCAGCGAGTGTCCGAGCAGGATACGACGCACCTAGATGATCCGCGTGCCGCTCCGGGCAACGTGGGTGAGCCGAACGGGTGAGCAACGGGTGAGAAACGGGTGAGGTCGTGCGGGCTGTGCCGACCCGTGTGCGGAGCGTGGCCGGAAGCCATCTCGCCCGGGCGCTGATACCCTGGTAGCCCGTGGACCGGTGGGCAAGAAACCCCCGAACCGCAGCGACGGCTCCCCCAGAAAAACCCGGTGTCTCCGGGCCGGAAGCCGCCCCGCACCCCCAGACCGCGACCACGGGAGCCCCCTCTTGGCCATGACGCCCAAATCCACGACGACCAAGCACATCTTCGTCACCGGGGGTGTCGCCTCCTCGCTCGGCAAGGGCCTGACGGCCTCCAGCCTCGGCATGCTTCTCAAGGCGCGGGGACTGCGCGTCGTGATGCAGAAGCTCGATCCGTATCTGAACGTCGACCCGGGCACGATGAACCCCTTCCAGCACGGTGAGGTGTTCGTCACCAACGACGGCGCCGAGACCGACCTGGACATCGGCCACTACGAGCGTTTCCTCGACCGCGACCTGGACGGCTCCGCCAACGTCACCACCGGCCAGATCTACAACACGGTGATCGCCAAGGAGCGGCGCGGCGAGTACCTGGGCGACACCGTGCAGGTCATCCCGCACATCACCAACGAGATCAAGCACCGCATCCGCCGCATGGCGACGGACGAGGTCGACGTGGTGATCACCGAGGTCGGCGGCACGGTCGGCGACATCGAGTCGCTGCCGTTCCTGGAGACCGTCCGACAGGTCCGGCACGAGGTCGGTCGCGACAACGTCTTCGTGGTCCACATCTCGCTCCTGCCGTACATCGGCCCCTCGGGGGAGCTGAAGACGAAGCCGACCCAGCACTCGGTTGCGGCCCTGCGCAACATCGGTATCCAGCCGGACGCGATCGTGCTGCGCTGCGACCGCGAGGTCCCGACCGCGATCAAGCGCAAGATCTCGCTGATGTGCGACGTCGACGAGGCAGCCGTGGTCGCCTGCCCCGACGCCCGCTCGATCTACGACATCCCCAAGACCGTGCACGGCGAGGGCCTGGACGCCTACGTCGTCCGCAAGCTGGACCTCGCGTTCCGCGACGTGGACTGGACGACCTGGGACGACCTGCTCGACCGCGTCCACAACCCCGACCACGAGATCACCCTCGCCCTGGTCGGCAAGTACATCGACCTGCCCGACGCCTATCTGTCGGTCACCGAGGCGCTGCGCGCGGGCGGCTTCGCCAACAAGGCCCGCGTGAAGATCAAGTGGGTCGCCTCGGACGACTGCAAGACCCAGGCCGGCGCCGCCCAGCAGCTCGGTGACGTCGACGGCATCTGCATCCCCGGCGGCTTCGGCGACCGCGGTGTGCTCGGCAAGGTCGGCGCCATCCGCTACGCCCGCGAGAACAAGATCCCGCTGCTCGGCCTGTGCCTGGGCCTGCAGTGCATCGTGATCGAGGCCGCCCGGAACCTGGCCGACATCCCCGACGCCAACTCCACCGAGTTCGACGCTGCCACCGGCCACCCGGTCATCTCCACCATGGCCGAGCAGCTCGACATCGTCGCCGGCGAGGGTGACATGGGCGGCACGATGCGCCTGGGCATGTATCCGGCCAAGCTGGCCGAGGGCTCGATCGTGCGCGAGGTGTACGACGGCAAGGAGTACGTCGAGGAGCGCCACCGGCACCGCTACGAGGTGAACAACGCCTACCGCGCCGAGCTGGAGAAGAAGGCGGGCATCCTGTTCTCCGGCACCTCGCCGGACGGCAAGCTCGTCGAGTACGTCGAGTACCCGCGCGAGGTCCACCCCTACCTGGTCGCGACGCAGGCGCACCCGGAGCTGCGCTCGCGCCCGACGCGTCCGCACCCGCTGTTCGCCGGGCTCGTGAAGGCCTCGGTCGAGCGGAAGAATTCGTAGCAGCACAACAGTTGTACGGTGGCCGGGGCGCGCGCATTCAAAAGGTGGGCGCCCCGGCCTCTTTGCGCACGTGGAAGGACAGGGCATGACGATCAAGGACACCCCCGAGGCGTGGGAGATCCGGTCCACCGAGACTCCTTTCGTGGGCAACAAGACCTCCGTCCGCACGGACGAGGTGGTCATGCCCGACGGTTCGGTGGTCGGCCGTGACTACCAGGTCCACCCCGGCTCCGTCGCCGTCGTCGCCCTCGACAGCGAGGACCGTGTCCTGCTCATCAAGCAGTACCGGCACCCGGTGCGGCAGAAGCTGTGGGAGATCCCGGCCGGCCTGCTCGACGTTCCCGGCGAGAACCCGCTGCACGCGGCCCAGCGCGAGCTGTACGAGGAGGCGCACGTCAAGGCCGAGGACTGGCGGGTCCTCACCGACGTGTACACGACGGCCGGCGGCTGTGACGAGGCCGTACGGATCTTCCTCGCCCGTGGTCTGTCCGAGGCCGAGGGGGAGCGCTTCGAGGTGGAGGACGAGGAGGCCGACATGGAGCACGCGCGCGTGCCGGTCGACGAGCTCGTCCGGGGCGTGCTCGCGGGGGAGCTGCACAACAACTGCCTCGTCGTCGGTGTGCTCTCCCTGGTCGCCGCGCGCGGCGGTGACGGGCTCGACGCGCTGCGTCCGGCCGAGGCGCCCTGGCCCGCGCGACCGTTCGAGTCCTGAACCCACACACCCTGCCACTCATGTGACCATCGGCTGATCCGATCGGGGGATGTGCCCGCCGCGCTCCACACGGAACGTAGCAGAGCGTGAACTAGGCTCTGGAAACGCCCGAACCGGAGTCCCGGCGGGCTTGCGCGTGCGGTGGGACGGGAGTGTGGCCCGTGACGGATCAGGCGGTGGACACAGGCGGCGTGCGGCTGTCCGGAGACGCTGCTGCGGGGTCTCGATTCCTGGGCCGCACAAGAGAGTTGAAAGAACTCCGCGCCGACATCGAGCGCGCCGGCCTGGACACCATCTCCGGCCGCAAGGCTCCCCGCGCGCGCGTGCTCCTCATCGCGGGCAAGCCCGGCTCGGGTCGTACGGCGCTCGCTGAGGAACTCGTACGGCAGGTAGCGGACCGTTACCGGGACGGCGTGCTGCGGACCCGGCTCAGCGAGCCCGACGGCACGCCCGTGCCGACCGAGTTCACCGCCCGCGAACTGCTGGCCGCGCTGGAGCTGCCGACGCCCGCCGGAGCCGCCGAGGACGACCTCACGGCGGCGCTCCGCGAGGGCCTCGCCGATCGCCGCGTGCTGCTCCTGCTCGACGACGCGGCCACCGCCGAGCAGGTCGACGCCCTGCTGCCGGACACGCCGGACTGCCTGGTGGTGGCCGTCTCGGGGGGCCCGCTGACCGGGATCGCGGACGTCCGACCGTGCACCCTGGGCGGCCTCGACACCAAGTCCGCCATCGAACTGCTGTCCCGGCACACCGGCTCCGTCCGCATCACCGTCGACCCCCGTGCCGCCGAAGGCCTGGTCGAGGAATGCCAGGCCCAGCCCGCCGCCCTGACGCTCGCGGGCGGCTGGCTCGCCGCCCGCCCCAAGGCGGCCGTCGCCGACCTCGCCAAGCACCTGCACACCGAGAGTGACGAAGGAACGACCCCGCTCAGCAGGGTGTTCCGGCTCGCCTACGTGTCCCTGCCCGCTCCGGCCGCCCGGATACTGCGACTGCTCTGCCTCGCTCCGGCCGGCCTCGTAGACCCGCACACCGCCTCCTCGCTCGCCGGCTGTTCGGTGGGCGGCGCCCGCACCACCCTGGACGACTTCGTCGCCCTCGGCCTGCTGCACGCCGTGCCCTCGCCGCTGCCGCAGTACGAGGTGCCGGGCTGCCTGCAGCCGCTGCTGAAGGCGCTCGCCGAGTCCCAGGACCGCCCCGCCGAACTCCAGCTGGCTCGCGCCCGGATGCTGGAGCGGAACGTACGGCTGCTGCAGTCCTGCCGGGCGATCACCGAGACCGACGACCCCGAGACACGCGAGAAGCTCCAGGGCATGCCGCGCTCCCTGCGCTTCCCGAGCCCGAGGGCGGCCGCCGACTGGCTGAGCATCCGCAGGCCCGCGCTGCTCGCCGCGGCCCGCCTCGCGGTCGCCGACGGCGAGCTGGACACCCTCGCCCGGCGCCTGATGTCCCAGCTCGTGCGGGCGATGGTCGCCCACTTCGGCACCCAGGCCGCCGCGCCCGACCTGTACGGCATCCACCGCCTCGTCCTCGACGTGGCCGAGCGCCGCGAGCTGCCCCGTGAGAAGGCCGCCGCCCTGCTGAACCTCGCCGACCTGGACGCCCGGACCGGCCGTACGACGAAGGCCCTGGCCCGTTACCGGGCGGCTCTGGACGCCGGACGGGAGGCGAACGACCCGTACGCGACCGGCCGCGCGATGGAATCCGTAGGCGGCGCGCACCTGGAGCTCGGGGACTACGACCGGGCGGCCGACTGGTACGGCCGGGCCCTCGTCCAGCGCCTGGCCCGCGACGAGCGCGCGGACGCCGCGCGGCTGTACGGCCGTATCGCCGAGGCCCACACCTACGCGGGCCGGTACGGCGAGGCGCAGCGCAACTGGCGGGCCGCGGTCGCCGGATACCGCAAGAACGGCGATGTGGCCGCCCACGCACGGGCGTTGAGCGAACTCGCGCGCGTCCAGGAGTACGCCGGACGGCCCGAAGAGTCGTTGCACACCTGCCAGGAGGCCGTGGAGTGGGCGCGTCGCGCCGAGGACGTACGGCTGCAGGCCGCACTGCAGTTGCGGCTCGCCGACACGCTGGAGCACCTCGGCGATCCGACGGCCGCGGCGCTGCACCGGAGCACGGCCGAGCAGCTGCTGGGGGAGGAGCTCCAGGAGGCCGACGAGGAGGCCGGGGGGCCCGATGAAGGGCCCGTTTCCGTGCCGGAACCCCTCGATCTGCCGGAACAGGGCGCTAACACCTGCGAAATCCGAAGTACATCCGCTGAAGATTGATGCAATGAAAGGCTAGACAGCGGGAACACCTTCATTAGACTGGCTCTGCCGCACCTTCTCCTGCGGTGCATCCCGGTGTGCCCTTGCATGCCTGGGTATGTCTTGTAATGCCCCGACATCCTCTGAGCCAAGGACCGTGATCGACGTGAAGGTCGGCATCCCCCGCGAGGTCAAGAACAACGAGTTCCGGGTGGCCATCACCCCCGCCGGCGTGCACGAGCTGGTGCGCCACGGCCACCAGGTCGTCATCGAGCACGATGCCGGTGTCGGTTCCTCGATCACGAACGACGAGTACGTCGCCGCCGGCGCGCAGATCCTTCCGACCGCCGACGAGGTGTGGGCCACCGCCGACCTGCTGCTCAAGGTCAAGGAGCCCATCGCCGAGGAGTACCACCGCCTCCGCAAGGACCAGACGCTCTTCACCTACCTGCACCTGGCCGCCTCCAAGGAGTGCACGGACGCCCTCATCGAGTCCGGCACCACCGCGATCGCATACGAGACGGTCGAGCTGCCCAGCCGCGCGCTCCCGCTGCTCGCCCCCATGTCCGAGGTCGCGGGCCGGCTCGCCCCGCAGGTCGGCGCCTACCACCTCATGGCCGCGAACGGCGGCCGTGGAGTGCTGCCCGGCGGTGTCCCCGGTGTACTGGCCGGCCGCGCCGTCGTCATCGGCGGCGGTGTCTCCGGCTGGAACGCCGCGCAGATCGCCATCGGCATGGGCTTCCACGTGACCCTGCTCGACAAGGACATCAACAAGCTCAAGGAAGCCGACAAGGTCTTCGGTACGAAGATCCAGACCGTCGTCTCCAACGCCTTCGAGCTCGAGAAGGCCTGCCTGGAGGCCGACCTCGTCATCGGCGCCGTCCTCATCCCGGGCGCCAAGGCGCCGAAGCTGGTCACCAACGAGCTCGTGTCGCGCATGAAGCCGGGAAGTGTCCTTGTCGACATCGCGATCGACCAGGGCGGCTGCTTCGAGGACTCCCGCCCGACCACCCACGCCGAGCCGACCTTCCCGGTCCACAACTCGGTCTTCTACTGCGTCGCCAACATGCCCGGCGCGGTGCCCAACACCTCCACCTACGCGCTCACCAACGCGACGCTGCCGTACATCGTCGAACTCGCCGACCGCGGCTGGGCGCAGGCGCTGCGCCGCGATCCGGCTCTGGCCAAGGGGCTCAACGCCCATGACGGCAGGGTCGTTTACCGGGAGGTCGCCGAGGCGCACGGCCTGGAGCACGTGGAGCTGGAGGCGCTGCTCGGCTGAGCGCCCGGCACCCGGGACGTCTGGTCGGCCGTCGCCAAGTCAGCATTCGGCAAAAGGCGATACGTCAACACAGGTCGTCAACACCGCGCACCCGGCCTGACCTTGCCCGACAAAGGTCCGGCCGGGTGTGTGTATGGTCACTTTGCGGCTCTAGGTCAACTCGCCTCGAACGTAACCCTTGAACCGATTCGTACACCGGTGAAACCTACCGTGCGACGGCCGTACGCCCTTGACAGAGGGATGTTTCATTGCCGACACATCCTGCCGGGTCCGGCGGATTGTGTTGCTGCGAACGCCCGACACGCCATAGAGTCGCCAACCGTCGGCATGGTGCCACGCTGACCTGTCTAGAAATTTCCTGGTCACCAAGGAGGTAAGACGACTTGTGAATGAGTCGACATTTTCTCCCGGGGGTGGTCAACCAGGAATGCCTGCAGGGGCCGAGGGCCCCGCGGGGTTCGAGGCTGTCGGCTCCGTCGCGGTGCGCACCTTCGCAGCCCACCGGAGTCACCGGATCTCAGGGGTGACTCAGCCAGCACACCAGAGCATGGATGGCCATCACGTGAACGCCATGGCCGGCGACGGAAGTGGCGCGCCCCACAACCACTTCGCCGACTACGACGAACTGCCCGACGGGCACTTCTACGATCCCGACGCCGAGTACGAGCCCGACCCCGAGTACGCGGCCACGCTCGCGCCCGACGCTGCCCGTCAGCGCCGTGAGCGCATCGGCCCGACCGGCCGTCCGCTGCCGTACTTCCCGATCCCGGGCCCGCTGACCGATCACGGGCCCGCGAAGATCATCGCGATGTGCAACCAGAAGGGCGGCGTCGGCAAGACGACGTCCACCATCAACCTGGGTGCCGCCCTCGCGGAGTACGGCCGTCGTGTGCTGCTCGTGGACTTCGACCCGCAGGGCGCGCTGTCGGTGGGTCTCGGTGTCAACCCGATGGAGCTCGACCTCACGGTCTACAACCTGCTCATGGAGCGGGGCATGGCGGCCGACGAGGTGCTCCTGAAGACAGCGGTCCCCAACATGGACCTGCTGCCCAGCAACATCGACCTGTCCGCCGCCGAGGTCCAGCTGGTCTCCGAGGTGGCACGCGAGTCGACGCTGCAACGCGCCCTGAAGCCGCTCATGGCCGACTACGACTACATCGTGATCGACTGTCAGCCCTCGCTCGGCCTGCTCACGGTGAACGCCCTGACGGCCGCGCACAAGGTGATCGTGCCCCTGGAGTGCGAGTTCTTCGCCCTCCGCGGTGTCGCGCTGCTGACGGAGACCATCGAGAAGGTCCAGGAACGGCTCAACCCGGAGCTGGAGCTCGACGGGATCCTCGCCACGATGTACGACTCCCGCACGGTGCACAGCCGTGAGGTGCTCGCGCGTGTGGTCGAGGCGTTCGACGACCACGTCTACCACACGGTCATCGGGCGCACGGTCCGCTTCCCGGAGACCACGGTCGCCGGCGAGCCGATCACGACGTACGCCTCCAACTCCGTCGGTGCCGCCGCCTACCGCCAGCTCGCCAGGGAGGTGCTCGCCCGGTGTCACGCCGAGTGAGTCTGCCGGGGGCCGACGAACTGTTCCGTACGACAGGGGGAATGGCGCTCCAGGCGTCCACTCCCCGGCGCGGGGCCAACGGCGAGGCCCGGGTGCCGGCTCCCGCGGGGGAGCCGGACGGGGCCGCGGCGGCGTCGCCCGCGTCCTCGTCCGAGGACGCACCGCAGTCGGTGCCCGCCCAGGGCGGTGACGGCGACGGAGCGGAGCACGTGGCGACCGGCGCGGAGCCGGCCGGGACCGGCGAGTCCCGCAGCCGGGGCGCGGACCGCTCCGGACGTGGTCAGGACGCGCAGGAAGGTTCTGCCGCGCCGCGCGGCAAGCGCGGTCGGGCGGCCTCGCGCCGGCCCAGCGGACGTGAGCGGCACGACGAGAAGATCACGGTGTACGTGTCCGCCGAGGAACTCATGGATCTGGAGCACGCGCGTCTGGTGCTCCGCGGCGAGCACGGGCTGGCGGTCGACCGAGGGCGAATCGTCCGCGAGGCCGTCGCCGTCGTGCTGGCCGATCTGGAGTCCCGCGGGGACGCGAGCATCCTCGTACGACGGCTGCGCGGGCGGTAGCGGTAGCCTGCGGGGGCCATGACCTCGAACGACGTGCCCCCCGTCTCCGGCGCCACCGCCGGCCGTCGGCGTGCGCTGGGGAAGGGGCCGGGGGCAGGGCCGGCGTCGGTTGAGGCCCCGGCTCCGGTGGAGGAACCTCCCGTTGTGGAGGAACCCTCCGTTGTGGGGGAACCTCCCCTTGTGGAGACCGCCGCTCCCCTTGTGGAGACCGCCGCTCCCGTGGAGACCGCCGCTCCCCTTGTGGAGACCGCCGCTCCCGTGGAGGCTTCCGCTCCCGCGGAGCCACCCGCTCCCGCGGCGGCCGAGGAACCCTCCGACGGCGTCTTCAAGGTCCGTCTCGCCAATTTCGAGGGGCCCTTCGACCTGCTCCTCCAGTTGATCTCCCGGCACAAGCTGGACGTCACCGAGGTCGCCCTGTCCAAGGTGACCGACGAGTTCATGGCCCACATCAGGGCGATGGGCCCGGACTGGGACCTCGACCAGACGACCGAGTTCCTGGTCGTCGCCGCCACGCTGCTGGACCTGAAGGCGGCGCGGCTGCTGCCCGCCGCCGAGGTGGAGGACGAGGCCGACCTGGCCTTGCTGGAGGCCCGGGACCTGCTGTTCGCGCGGCTCCTGCAGTACCGCGCGTACAAGCAGATCGCCGACATCTTCAGCGGACGCCTCGACGAGGAGGCCCGCCGCTACCCCCGTACCGTCGGACTCGAACCGCACCACGCCGAGCTGCTGCCCGAGGTGGTCATCAGCATCGGCGCGGAAGGGTTCGCGAAGCTCGCCGTCAAGGCGATGCAGCCCAGGCCCAAGCCGCAGGTGTACGTCGACCACATCCACGCGCCGCTGGTCAGCGTCCAGGAGCAGGCCGGGATCGTCGTCGCGCGGCTCAAGGAGCTGGGGGAGGCGAGCTTCCGGACGCTGGTCGAGGACACCGACGACACCCTCACCGTCGTGGCGCGCTTCCTGGCCCTGCTGGAGCTGTACCGGGAGAAGGCCGTGGCCCTCGACCAGGAGACCGCTCTCGGGGAGCTGCTCGTGCGCTGGACCGGTGGGGACGGGGACGCTCAGCCCGTGGTCACCGACGAGTTCGACCGGCCGCCCGAGGAGCCCAAGGAGGAGAAGAAGCCGTGAGCGAGGAGAACACCGAAGTTCCCCCGGGGCCGCCCACTGTCGCCGACCTCGACCTCAAGCCGGCCCTGGAGGCCGTCCTCATGGTCGTGGACGAGCCGGCGACCGAGGAGCACCTGGCGAAGATCCTCCAGCGTCCCAGGCGGCAGATCGGGGACGCGCTGCGGGAGCTGGCCGACGAGTACACCGTGCAGGGGCGCGGCTTCGAGCTGCGGCTGATCGCCGGCGGCTGGCGTTTCTACAGCCGTCCCGAGTACGCGGCGGCCGTCGAGGGCTTCGTCCTGGACGGCCAGCAGGCCCGGCTCACCCAGGCCGCCCTGGAGACGTTGGCGGTGGTCGCCTACCGCCAGCCGGTCAGCCGCAGCAGGGTCTCGGCGGTCCGCGGAGTCAACTGTGACGGCGTGATGCGCACCCTCCTCCAGCGCGGTCTGGTCGAGGAGGCGGGCACGGAACCCGAAACAGGTGCGATCCTTTACACGACGACGAACTATTTCCTGGAGCGGATGGGCCTGCGCGGTCTGGACGAGCTCCCGGAGCTCGCGCCCTTCCTCCCGGAGGCGGAGGCGATCGAGGCCGAGACCCAGGAAGCCGTACCGTCGTTCGATCCGGACGCTCCGGAGCCGGACGACGGTCCCAGGACGAACATGCCGAACACGACAACGACGGAACTTTGATGCGAAGCAGTGGCAGCGGTAGCGGTAGCGGTAAGAGCGGCGGGCGGGGCAAGCCCCGCGGGGCCGGCAACAACAGGGGCCAGAAGCCGGGTCCGGGCAGGGCTCAGGGCCAGGGCAAGCCTCAGGGTCAGGGTCAGGGGCAGGGCCAGGCCAAGAGCCAGGGCCAGGGCCGTCCCAGCAAGCCCCGCCCCGAGGAGCGCCGCTACGACGTGGGCCCCAGCGCGTCTCATGAGGGCCCGAAGGCGGGGCGCGGCGGCGCGGCCCGCGGCGGTGCCAAGGGCGGGCCGAAGAAGCCCCAGCAGCGCGGACGGTGGGCCCCGGCCACCTCGCGCGAGTACGAGACGCGGGCCGAGGAGCGCAACCGCGAGCGCTACGCAGACAAGAAGGACGTGAAGCTGCCCAAGACCTTCCCGGGCGCCGAGCTGGAGGGCGAGCGGCTGCAGAAGGTCCTCGCGCGCGCGGGCTACGGCTCCCGGCGTGCCTGCGAGGAGCTGATCGAGCAGGCGCGGGTCGAGGTCAACGGCGAGATCGTCCTGGAGCAGGGCAAGCGGGTCGACCCGGAGAACGACGAGGTCAAGGTCGACGGCCTGACGGTCGCGACCCAGTCGTACCAGTTCTTCTCGCTGAACAAGCCGGCCGGTGTCGTCTCGACGATGGAGGACACCGAGGGCCGGCAGTGCCTCGGGGACTACGTCACCAACCGCGAGACGCGGCTCTTCCACGTCGGGCGGCTCGACACCGAGACCGAGGGCGTCATCCTGCTCACCAACCACGGCGAGCTGGCGCACCGGCTGACCCACCCCAAGTACGGCGTGAAGAAGGTCTACCTCGCGCACATCGTGGGCCCGATCCCGCGCGACCTGGGCAAGCAGCTCAAGAACGGCATCCAGCTGGAGGACGGGTACGCGAAGGCGGACCACTTCAGGGTCGTCGAGCAGACCGGCAAGAACTACCTCGTCGAGGTCACCCTCCACGAGGGCCGCAAGCACATCGTCCGCCGCATGCTGGCCGAGGCCGGTTTCCCGGTCGACAAGCTGGTCCGCGTCGCCTTCGGCCCCATCACCCTGGGCGACCAGAAGTCGGGCTGGCTGCGGCGGCTGTCGAACACCGAGGTCGGCATGCTGATGAAGGAAGTCGACCTGTAGTCCCGCCCTTCCACGCGCGTGTGCGGCCGGTTCCGGATGTTTCCCGGGGCCGGCCGATTCGTTTTCGCCTTCCCTCCTGTCGCTACGAGGGCCGGGCGTCGTAGCGGACCTGGCTGCACCGGATCGCCACCAGCACGTGTCTGACGGCGCTGGAGAGCCGTACGCGGCGTCCGATGCCCTCGGGGCTGGGCGGGCCCTCCGACGCGCCTGAGGAGCCGTTGAGCGCCCCGGCGACGGACATCCCGTGGCTGCAGCCGCTGGGCGGGAGCGGTGGTGGCGGTGTTCGCGCTGTGTCGCTCCTGAGGGGTTGTGGAGACGCACCCGCCTCTTTATAGTCGTACTGACTATTAAGAAGAGGTGAGTGGGTGCGGGTGAACGACGACAGGAAGGCCTACGACAAGTACGCCCACGAGCCCTTCGCCGTCGCCGTCGACCTGGCCGTGCTGACGCTCGGCGCGGGCTCCTTGCAGGTGCTGCTCGTCGAGCGTGGGCAGGAGCCGTACGCCGGGCACTGGGCGTTGCCCGGCGGGTTCGTACAGCCGGACGAGTCAGCGGAAACGGCCGCTCGGCGGGAGCTCGCCGAGGAGACAGGCCTCGCGGACGTGTCCGGGCTGCACCTGGAGCAGCTGCGGACCTACAGCGAGCCCGACCGGGACCCCCGGATGCGGGTCGTGTCGGTCGCGTTCGCCGCGCTGCTGCCCGACCCGCCCGAACCGCACGGCGGCAGTGACGCGGCGCAGGCCCGCTGGGTGCCGTACGCCTCCGTCGGGCCGCTCGCCTTCGACCACGACCGGATCCTCGCGGACGCCCATGACCGCGTCGGCGCCAAGCTCGAGTACACCTGCCTCGCCACCGCCTTCTGCCCGCCCGAGTTCACGCTCGGCGAGCTGCAGCAGGTCTACGAGACCGTGTGGGGCACCGCGCTCGACCGGCCCAACTTCCGGCGCAAGGTGCTCGCCACGCCCGGATTCGTCGAAGCGGTACCCGGTGCCGCCCGGCTGACCGGCGGCCGTGGCAAACCGGCCGCGCTGTACCGGGCGGGTCCGGCCACCGCCCTGCAACCCCCCCTCCTCCGACCGTCCCGGGAAGGACGTCCCGCATGACCACTATCCTCACCAAGCGCGCCGCCACGGGAGCGCTCATCGGACTCGCCCTCGGTGACGCGCTCGGATACCCGACCGAGTTCCAGGGCGTGTCGTCGATCATCGACAGGTTCGGGCCCTGGCGGGACATGTCGCTTCCGACCCCCGCCCTCGTCACCGACGACACGCAGATGACGCTGGCGCTGGGGAAGGGGCTGCGGTCGGCCATGGACCGGGGCGTGCTCGGGCCCGACATGGCCGAGCCCGTACGGCGGGAGTTCATCGCCTGGAACCGCTCCCCGGAGAACAACCGGGCGCCGGGCAACACCTGCCTGCGGGCCTGCGCCCTCCTCGAACGTCCGGACCTGCCCTGGCAGGACGCCAGCCAGATCGGCTCCAAGGGCTGCGGCGCCAACATGCGGGTCGCGCCCGTCGGGCTGCTGCCTGGGCTGAGCGACGAACAGCGCGCGGGCGCCGCCCAGTTGCAGTCCGCCCTCACGCACGGGCATCCGACGGCACTCGCCGCCTCCGACCTCACCGCGCACGCCGTACGGCTGCTCGCACACGGGGCCGAGCCGGGGGAACTGGTCGGGCTGCTGCGGTCGTACGCCGAGGAGAACCGCGGCCGGTACCACGAGCGCTGGCTCGGCGACCTGTGGACGCGCAGCCAGGATCCCGGCCCCGAGCACTTCATCGCCCGGGGATGGGACGAGTGCCTGGCGATCCTCGACCGCCTCGAGGACGCCCTGCGCACGCCCTCGCCGGAGACCGACCCGTGCCTGTTCACCGGCGAGGGGTGGATCGCCGAAGAGGCCATGGCGACCGGGCTGTTGAGCTTCCTGCTCTTCGCCGACGAGCCGGTGACGGCCCTGCGCCGGGCCGCCTGCACGGCCGGCGACTCGGACTCGATCGCGTGCCTGGCGGGTGCCTTCGCCGGCGCGTACCTGGGCGCGGAAGCCTGGCCGGCCGAGTGGGCGGACCGGATCGAGTACCAGGGCGAGCTGGTGACCCTCGGGGCGCTCTGGGACGCCTGACGGGTCAGGCCAGGGTGATCGACTCCCCGGACACCTTGATCTGTTTCTCGGGCAACGGCTTGGTGGCCGGGGGGTTGGCCACCGAACCGTCGGTGATGCTGAACTTGCTGCCGTGGCAGGTGCAGTTGATGGTGCCGTCGGAGACGTTGGCCACCGGGCACTGCTGGTGGGTGCAGATGTTCGAGAAGGCCTTGAACTCGCCCTGCTTCGGCTGGGTGACGACGATCCGCTCGTCGGGGAAGATCGTGCCGCCGCCGACCGGGATGTCGCTCGTCTTCGCCAGTTCCTGCCCGGCGGAGGCCTCGACGGACGAGGGTGCACCGGTGTCCTCGTCGGAGCTCTCGTCGCCGTACTCGCCGCACCCGACGGTCAGTGCCGCCGCACCCGTCGCGAGAAGGATCGTGCGCCGCGTCGGGCCTTGAGTCATGTCGTCACTCCGAAGGTGCGGAAGAACCAGAGGGCAGAGGTGAGCCAGATGATCGTGAGCGCGGTGAAGACCAGGCCGCCGACGAGGGGCAGCAGCCAGCCGGGGAGTCGCTCCGAGCGGAGCAGCAGCATCTTGGCACTGAAGGCACCGAAGAAGAAGCAACCCAGCAGAGAATGCCACAAAACGCGCGTTTCGTACGTCTGATAGCCGAGGGCGTACAGGCAGTGCACCGCGACCGGCACCGACACCAGGAACGCCACCCGGCCCGACCAGCGGTGCAGGGCCGATGACCAGCGAGGGCCCGGCAGCCTGCCGTACACCATCGCCGCCGAGGCCACCTGAACGAGTGCGAAGAAGAACGCGACGCTGGCCAGCCACGACTTCACCGCCCCGGTGCTGCTGAAGCCGGCCAGGTTGAAGGCGGTCCCGGCCGGGTCGTGGACCTTGCCGTACACGCCGAGGCCCACCGCCACCGCGGCGGCGACGAACGCCGGAACCAGGTAGCGGGCCGGGCGCGGGCGGCGGTGGTCGGGCTCCGAGGGGAAGCTCTGGGTGGCGGCGTTCGGGTCGACGGTCATGAACGACTCCGGGAAGGGTCAAGGGGTGACGGGGCGTGCCGTGAGCTGCTGTCCGTCGACCGTCACCGCGCCGGTCTCCGGGTCGATCCGCGGTGCCGGGGAGGGCTCGTCGTCGCGGGTGAGGATGCCGACCTGCCGGCCGTCCGGCAGGACGATCCAGCCGCCGTCGACCTTCGCGCCCCGCACCGTCGCCGTGGCCCGGTACAGCCCGGACGGCTTCTTCGCCTTGTCGGCGGTGAAGGCGTACCGGTCGCCGTCGATGTCGACGGTTCCGCTGATCCGCTTGCCCTCCTTGAGGGTGCCGTTCAGCTCGGCGCCGTGCTTGCCGGTGAGCTTCATCGTGCCGTCGTCCTCGACGTCGCCCTTCAGCCAGGACTCCTTCGCGCGGCCGTCGCAGAAGTACGCGACCGCCTTGCCGTCGCTCAGCGTCACGGCGACGGCGGCGGAGTCGTCGGTGGTACGGCCCGCGTAGTCGGCGTCGGGAACCGGGGTGCGGGAGGGGGACGGCGAGGACGGTGAAGGAGGAGCGCTCGTCCTGGTGGGCGTCGGGGAGGCCGTGGCCTCCGGTGAATTCTCGGCGTACGAGGTGGAGGCGCTCTTCGTCCCCGTCGTGGCGTTCAGCGACAGCATGAAAAGGCCGAGCAGCAGTCCCGCGAGCAGAGTGACGAGTGGTCCGGAGCGCTTCATGAAAAGGGCCTCCCCCGAGGCGAGCTTCCTGCCATGAGAGCGGACCGGGGGCCCCGCGTCCAGAGGCGCACGGGGGCGTTCTCACCCCAAGTGGCAAAATTGGGCGACACGAGTGACATTGGCAGGGTTCGCCGCCACGCGCGGGCCCCGTCTCAGCGGGCGGGCGCCGCGCACCGGCCACACGGTGGCTGACTAGGCTGGATGGACCAAGAGCCGTACATCAGCAAGGAGCATCGTCGTGGCGGTACGAGCGGTGAGGGGCGCCGTCCAACTCGAGCGGGACGAGGCCGGCCACATGGACGAGCAGGTCGGGGCTCTGCTCACCGCGGTCCTGGAGCGCAACGGCCTCACCCCGGACGACCTGATCAGCGTCTGGTTCACGGCCACGCCCGACCTGCACAGCGACTTCCCGGCCGCCGCGGCCCGCAAGCTCGGCATCGTGGACGTCCCGCTGATCTGCGCCCAGGAACTGGACATCGAGGGCGCCATGCCGCGCGTCGTCCGCGTCCTCGCGCACATCGAGTCGGACCGGCCCCGGGCCGACATCGCGCATGTCTACCTCGGCGCCGCGGCCGCCCTGCGCAAGGACATCGCCCAGTGAGAACCGCCCTCGTCATCGGCACCGGCCTGATCGGTACGTCCGCCGCCCTCGCCCTGTCCCAGCGGGGCGTCGTCGTCCACCTCGCCGACCACGACCCGGAGCAGGCCCGTACGGCGGCCGCGCTGGGCGCCGGCACCGACGAGGCGCCCGAGCAGCCCGTCGACCTCGCGATCGTCGCCGCCCCGCCCGCCCACGTGGCCGCGGTGCTCGCCGACGCGATGCGCCGGGGCGTCGCCCGCGGCTACCTTGACGTGGCCAGCGTCAAGGGCGGCCCGCGCCGCGAGCTGGAGGCCCTCGGCCTGGACCTGGCGTCCTACATCGGCACCCACCCGATGTCGGGCCGCGAGAAGTCGGGCCCGCTGGCGGCCACCGGCGACCTCTTCGAGGGCCGCCCTTGGGTGCTGACGCCGACCCGGGACACCCACACCGAGGTGCTGAACCTCGCCCTGGAACTGGTCTCGCACTGCCGAGCCGTGCCGGTCGTCATGGACGCCGACGCCCACGACCGTGCCGTCGCCCTGGTCTCCCACATGCCCCACCTGGTCTCCAGCATGGTCGCCGCGCGCCTGGAGAACGCCGAGGAGGCCGCCGTACGGCTGTGCGGGCAGGGCATCCGGGACGTGACCCGGATCGCCGCGTCCGACCCCGGGATGTGGATCGACATCCTGTCCGCGAACCCCGGGCCGGTCGCCGACCTCCTGGGGGACGTCTCCGCCGACATCGAGGAGACGGTCCGGGCACTGCGGGCACTGCAGTCCTCGGACGAGGACAAGCGGCGCGAGGGCACCGCCGGCATCGAGGGTGTCCTGCGGCGCGGCAACGCGGGCCAGGTCCGCGTTCCCGGCAAGCACGGGTCCGCCCCGCGGGCGTACGAGGTCGTGGCCGTCCTCATCGACGACCAGCCGGGCCAGCTGGCCCGCATCTTCGCGGACGCGGGGATGGCCGGGGTCAACATCGAGGACGTACGGATCGAGCACGCGACCGGGCAGCAGGCCGGTCTCGTGCAGCTGATGGTGGAGCCGAAGGCGGCGCCGGTCCTGACAGCGGCGCTGCGGGAGCGGGGCTGGGCCATCCGCCAGTAGGAACGCCCGCGGCACCAGGAGGAAGGCCCTCGGCCTCCGCCCGTAAGGAGGCCTCCGGCGAGCCAGTAACCTTGTGCGGGGTGCTTTTGCGTCCCCGCACACTCCCACCACGCACCAGGAAGGTGTCCCCCCGTGGAAAACGGCGCCGCCCAGCCCGTGATTGTCGCCATCGACGGCCCCTCCGGCACGGGCAAGTCGAGCACGTCGAAGGCCGTGGCGGCCCAGCTCGGCCTGAGCTACCTCGACACCGGCGCCCAGTACCGGGCGATCACCTGGTGGATGGTGAACAACGGGATCGACACCGACGACCCGTCGGAGATCGCCGCGGCGGCCGGCAAGCCCGACATCGTCTCCGGCACCGACCCGGAGAACCCCACGATCACGGTCGAGGGCACCGACGTGGCCGCTCCGATCCGCACCCAGGAGGTCACCTCCAAGGTCAGCGCGGTCAGCGCGGTGGCGGAGGTGCGCGCCCGGATCACCGAGCTGCAGCGCTCCATCGCGGCCGCCGCCGAGCGGGGCATCGTCGTCGAGGGCCGCGACATCGGGACGACCGTGCTGCCCGACGCCGACCTGAAGATCTTCCTCACCGCCTCGCCGGAGGCACGGGCCGCCCGCCGCAGCGGTGAGCTGAAGGGCGCCGACGTCAAGGCCACCCGCGAGGCCCTGATCAAGCGGGACGCGGCCGACTCCAGCCGCAAGACCTCGCCGCTCGCCAAGGCGGACGACGCGGTCGAGGTGGACACCACCGAGCTCACACTGGCGCAGGTCATCGAGTGCGTCGTCACGCTCGTCGAGGAGAAGCGGGCCGCGAAGTGAGCGCCTCGTCCGTGCCCTCGGAAAAGGGCGCCGAGGTCGGGCGGCGCATCGGCGTCGGCCTGATGTACGGGCTGTGGAAACCGCGCGTGCTCGGCGCCTGGCGGGTCCCCGCGACCGGTCCGGTGATCCTCGCCGTCAACCACTCCCACGTCATCGACGGCCCGATGGTCATGGGCGTGGCGCCCCGGCCCACGCACTTCCTGATCAAGAAGGAAGCGTTCATCGGACCGCTCGACCCCTTCCTGCTCCGCATCGGGCAGGTCAAGGTGGACCGGCACACCACCGACCGTACGGCGATCACCCAGGCACTGGGCGTGCTGGCGGAGGGCGGCGTCCTCGGGATCTTCCCGGAGGGCACCCGCGGCGAGGGCGACTTCGCCGCACTGCGCGCCGGGCTCGCGTACTTCGCGGTACGCGGCGGTGCCCCGATCGTCCCGGTCGCCGTACTGGGAAGTTCCGACCGGCCCGGACGGTTGGCAAAGGGGCTGCCCGCGCTGCGCAGCCGCGTCGACGTCGTCTTCGGCGACCCGTTCGAGGCCGGCGACGGCAGCGGACGACGTACGCGCAAGGCGCTCGACGAGGCGACCGAACGCATTCAGAAGCAGCTGACCGCACACCTGGAAAACGCCAGGCGCCTGACCGGGCGCTAGGGCCTGTCCGACGGATCAGGCCGGAGGAAAGCAACGATGACCCATTAACGTAGGTGAGCGGGGTCTGGCGCGTGCAGCTGCAAGGCGGAGGAGGGAGTCGACGCGGAGCGTCGGCGACCGACGACAACGCGGCAGATGTGCGTGCCAGACCCCGCGTCTCCGGCAGGATTCGACGGACAGGCCCTAGGCCACACTGAGTAGTGGATCAACCGGACAAACGGTCCGGGTGTTCCACCGATCACCACGATGAACGAGGTACGGACTTCATGAACGACCACATCCACTCCGACGGCTCGGGCGAGGAGCACGACCACGGAGCGCTTGGCGACGCCGAGTACGCGGAGTTCATGGAGCTCGCCGCGGAAGAGGGCTTCGACGTCGAGGACGTCGAAGGGGCGCTTGAGGCGGCCGGTCACGGGCCGCTGCCCGTTCTCGCCGTTGTCGGCCGCCCGAACGTCGGCAAGTCGACTCTGGTGAACCGCATCATCGGCCGCCGCGAGGCGGTCGTCGAGGACAAGCCCGGTGTCACCCGCGACCGCGTGACCTACGAGGCCGAGTGGGCCGGCCGCCGCTTCAAGCTCGTCGACACCGGCGGCTGGGAGCAGGACGTCCTCGGTATCGACGCCTCGGTGGCCGCACAGGCCGAGTACGCGATCGAGGCGGCCGACGCGGTCGTGTTCGTCGTGGACGCCAAGGTCGGCGCGACCGACACCGACGAGGCGGTCGTACGACTGCTGCGCAAGGCCGGCAAGCCCGTCGTCCTGGCCGCCAACAAGGTCGACGGCCAGAGCGGTGAGGCCGACGCGGCCTACCTGTGGGCCCTGGGCCTCGGCGAACCGCACCCCATCTCCGCGCTGCACGGCCGCGGCACCGGCGACATGCTGGACGCCGTCCTGGAGGCCCTGCCGGACGCGCCCGAGCAGACCTTCGGCACCGTGCTGGGTGGTCCGCGCCGCATCGCGCTCATCGGACGCCCGAACGTCGGCAAGTCCTCGCTGCTCAACAAGGTGGCGAACGAGGAGCGCGTGGTCGTCAACGAGGTCGCGGGCACCACCCGCGACCCGGTCGACGAGCTGATCGAACTCGGCGGCGTCACCTGGAAGTTCGTCGACACGGCGGGCATCCGCAAGCGTGTCCACCTCCAGCAGGGCGCCGACTACTACGCCTCGCTGCGCACCGCGGCCGCCGTGGAGAAGGCCGAGGTGGCGGTCATCCTGATCGACGCCTCCGAGTCCATCTCGGTCCAGGACCAGCGCATCGTCACCATGGCCGTGGAGGCGGGCCGTGCCATCGTCCTGGCGTTCAACAAGTGGGACACCCTCGACGAGGAGCGCCGCTACTACCTGGAGCGCGAGATCGAGACCGAGCTCGCCCAGGTCGCGTGGGCGCCCCGGGTGAACGTCTCGGCGCGCACCGGGCGGCACATGGAGAAGCTGGTCCCGGCGATCGAGACGGCGCTGGCCGGCTGGGAGACCCGCGTCCCCACGGGCCGGCTGAACGCCTTCCTCGGCGAACTGGTCGCCGCCCACCCGCACCCGATCCGGGGCGGCAAGCAGCCGCGCATCCTCTTCGGCACCCAGGCCGGCGTCAAGCCCCCGCGGTTCGTGCTCTTCGCCTCCGGCTTCATCGAGGCGGGCTACCGGCGCTTCATCGAGCGCCGGCTGCGCGAGGAGTTCAGCTTCGAGGGCACGCCGATCCACATCTCGGTGCGGGTGCGCGAGAAGCGCGGCAGGAAGAAGTAACGCAGGAAGAAGTGACGCAGGCATGAAAGAGGGCGGCCCCCGACCGGGGGCCGCCCTCTTTCATGCCTGCCTCAGATGCTCCTGCGCAGTCCGGGCGGCAGCGCCGCCGGTACGTGATGCATCCCGGTGCTGTGCTGCTGTCCGATCTGTCCCACCCGCTGCCACTGCGACTGCTGACGGGCGTTGTACGCCCCCGCGCTGTAGGCGCTGTAGGAGGTGCTGAACGAGCCCGTACTGTGCGGGATGTTCCCGAAGGCGGTGAAGCCCAACTCGTCCTCGCCACTGCGGTCACCCGGCAGGGAACGGAACGACTTGACGTACTCGGCGTAGAGCGCGTCGTAGATCGGCGTGGCCGATGGGCCGCCGGAGGGCTCCTGGGCCGACCGTGCAGGCGGGATCGGCTGGAAGGAGTGGCGGCGGGGAACGTCGTAGGTGTGCACGTATGTCCAAACGACCCCGCACATGAAGAGATGCGGTCGGGCGGCAGGCCTTCAGGGGCGCGACCAGCGACGTACCACCCGTAGCCGCCGTAGGTCGCGCAACCCTTCGAAGGCCGCCGCGGTCACGTCCCCGCGAGCGGCATGGCGGCCGCCACCAGCTTCCCGTTGGCCGCCGCCTTGTCCAGCGCGTCCCGCAGCAGGTCCTCCCGCGGCTGCCGCCCGATCGACCCCACCGGCGCGGCGAACATCAGCACCTGCTGGTGCTTGTTCGCGGCGGCCCGCCAGCTCTCGGTCACCTGCAGCGGCTGGTGCGCCTGCCACCACGCCACCGGCTGCCCGCCGTTCGGCGAAGGCTGGAGCACCGCGTGCAGCTGACCCACGGCCAGCAGCACCGACCACCCGTGCAGCACGGAAGGCGCGGAGTCGATCGTCGTCAGCGGCATGAACCCCTGCTCGATGAGCAGCGGCAGGAAGTCGTCGCCGACCCCCGTCGCACCGGGCCGCACGATCGGCGCGGTCGGCTCGACCACCAGCGCCGGGTACAACTCCCCGGCGATCAGGACGAGTCCGCTGGTCACGCCCAGCACGGCCTGCTCGGGTGCGATCTTGTCCGGCTCCAGGTCGACGGTGTCGCCGGTGATGGACTTCACCGCCCCCCGGAGCTGCTCCTCGGTGACCTGGACCACCTGGGAGGGCAGACAGCCGGCATGGGCGAAGGCGAGGACGGCGGTCTCGTCGCCGATGAACAGGACGGTGCTGGTGCGCTCCTGATCGGAGTCGCCCTGGGTGCGGCAGGAGGTGCAGTCGTAACTGCCGGGTGCGTTCTCTCCGGCGAGCAGCCGGTCGGCCTCTTCGTCGCCGATCTCGGCACGTACCTCGTCGCTGACGTCGAGCATGCGCGGCACGGGTGGCTCCCTCGGGATGTGGTGCGTGGCGGGGCCGGGTGGCTCCCGGCCCGTGAACCGGGCGGTCCCGGGCTCATGAAGGAGACAACGGGTGATCTGTGGCGGGAGTCACGCTCCACGGCGAACGGAATCGAACCATCCACAGCGCAGGGTCACCTGTGGTACGGAATCCGGCACTCACCGTCAATTCCTCGGAAGGCAAAGGAAGTTGGGCCGGTGAGGTGGGTCACAGATTGTCGAGGCGACTGGTCGACAAATCCGGAAATCGGCGAATGAAGTGGGCGGCCGAAAAAAGCCGATACCCGGGGTAATGGTGAACTGACCTGGAGTGACAAGCAGTTGCTTGATACCGGCCCGTCACCCTCTCTACATTCCTCCGCCGTGTGCATCGAGCACCGCTCGGGTTCGTCCGCCGGCCGCACGCGTCCTCGACGCCTGCTCGCTTCACAGCCTCCGGCGGACGGGGCGGAGCGCGACGACCGCGTACGACACGCAGGGCGTCGCGTCCCGCCTTGGGGGACCCCGGGTTCGTGGAGAGGGAACCACATGTCCGAATGTGCCGATACCACTCGCGACAACAACGTTCGTAAGGCCCGTACGACGGCGGTTCTGGCCGGGGCGGCCCTGCTCGCCCCGCTCGGGCTGTTGGCCGCGTCCGGCAACGCCGTGGCGGCGGACGGCGGGGTGTGGGACCGCATCGCCCAGTGCGAGAGCGGCGGCAACTGGCACATCAACACCGGAAACGGCTACTACGGAGGACTCCAGTTCTCCGCCTCCACCTGGCGGGCGTACGGCGGCGCGGCCTACGCGCCGACCGCCGACCGGGCCACGAAGTCCCAGCAGATCACCGTCGCCGCCAAGGTCCAGCAGGCCCAGGGGTGGGACGCGTGGCCGACCTGCTCGGCGCGGGCCGGAGCATCCGGGAGCGCACCCGCGGGTTCCGCGGCCGGCTCGGGATCCGGATCGACATCGGCGTCCGGTTCGGCGTCCGGTTCGGCCTCGGGGTCGGGTACCACCGAGGCGGCTCCGTCGAAGGCGCCGGAGCGATCGGCACAGAACACGACCCGCGGCTCGTCCCGCGGTGACTACACCGTCCGCGCGGGCGACACGCTGAGCGGCATCGCCGCCTCGCACGGGACCACCTGGCAGCGGCTCTACGCCGTCAACAAGGCCGTCGTCGGCGCCGATCCCCACGTGATCGTGCCCGGGCAGCGCCTCGACCTCTGAGCCGCTCCCCCTCCTCGGACACGGCGCCCCGCCCGGTCCGCCGACCGGGTGGGGCGCCTGGGCGCACCGGACGCGCCGCGACCGGGACACGGCCCCCGCTGCTTAGCGTGGGCCGATGAACGCAAAGCCGATCAAGCTCGCTCTGGCCGTGGCCCTGCTCTGCGCCCTCGCCTCCGGCGTCGCGCACGCGTCGACGCCACCACCGGCTCCCGGACCGTCCTCGACACGCGTGCCCTACGAGTGCGCCGAGGACCAGTGGCCCTGGGGCTGCATCGCCGAGTGCGAGAGCGGCGGGCGGTGGAACGTCAACACCGGAAACGGCTTCTACGGGGGGCTGCAGTTCTGGCAGCCGACCTGGGAGAGCTTCGGCGGACTGAAGTACGCCCCACGCGCGGACCTCGCCACCCGCGAGGAGCAGATCGCCGTCGCCCAGGAGGTGGTGGCCGTGCAGGGCTGGGAGGCCTGGCCGGTCTGTTCCAAGAGATACGGGCTCAAGGGCCGTATGTACACGGTGAAATCCGGCGACACGCTCGCTGCGATCGCCCGCAAGTACGGCGTCAAGGGCGGCTGGCAGGAGCTCTACAAGGCCAACAAGGACATGATCGGCGGCTCTCCGGACCGGCTGAACCCGGGCACCATGCTGGTCATCCCGGAGGGCTCGGGCCGGGCCTTCGCCGTGTTCGGCCCGCCCCTTCCCGCTTCCTGAGCTCTCCCGCCTCGCCCCCGAACGCCACAGACCCGCGGCGCAGTTCGTACACGACCGCCGTCCGGCCGTGCACTACGGGCGGCAGCCGCTGCTCGGCGACGACCACACACGCGTCGAGCGAGGCCAACAGCGCGTACGTGCGGGCCGCGATCGTGGGTGACATGCCCTGGGCGGGCTCGTCGACGAGGACCACGCGCGCGCGTGACAGCAGGGCGCGGGAGAGCGCGAGCATGCGCTGCTCGCCTCCGGAGAGGGTGCCCGCGCGACGCGCGAGAAGGGGCGCGAGTTGCGGATAGGCGTCCAGGGCGAGGTCGTACGCCGGCGCCGTGAGTTCGAGGTTCTCGCGCACGGTGAGAGAGCCGAACACCGCCTGCCGTTCGGGGACGAGGCACAGGCCGCGGCGGGCCCGTTCGAACGCCGGTACGCGGGTCACGTCGGTGCCGTCCCAGAGCACCGCGCCGCCGGACAGCGCCACGGTGCCGGCCAAGGCGCGCAGCACCGTCGTACGACCGGAGCCGTTGCGGCCCAGCAGGACGGTGAGGCCGGGGCCCGGGGCGGCGAGGGTGACGCCGTGCAGGGCCTCCAGGGGGCCGTAGCGCACGCGCGCGTGGCGCAGTTCCAGGACGGCGGTCATGCGGGGGCCTCCTGGGCGCCGAAAGCGTCGAGGGCGTCGAGGACGCGGGCGGGCGGGCCGGAGGCGACGATGCGGCCCGCCGTCATCACGTGCACCTCGTCGGCGAGGTCGGCGACCAGGTCCAGGTCGTGCTCGACGACGAGCAGGGCGGTGCCGTCGGCGGCGAGAGCCCTCAGGACCTTGGTGAGCGCGGTGACCTCGGCGGTGTCCAGGCCGGCGGCGGGCTCGTCGAGCAGCAGGACGCGCGGGCTGCCCGCCAGGGCCCTGGCCAGTTCGACGCGGCGCAGGGTGCCGGTCGGCAGATCGGCGGCAGGGGAGGCGCGCACCGGACCGTCGAGGCCGAGCAGTCGCAGGGTCCGCTCCACGGCGTCGGGGTCGGTGACGCGTCCCTGCTCCGCGCCCACCCGAACGTTGTCGGCCACGGTCAAGGACGGGAAGACGGCGAGTTGCTGGAAGGTGCGGGCGATGCCGAGCCGTGTGCGGGCGTGTGCGGTGAGCCGGGTGATGTCCCGCCCGCCGAGGAGGACCTGCCCGTGCGAGGGACGGTGGGTCCCGGCGAGGCAGTGGAACAGGGTGCTCTTTCCGGCGCCGTTGGGGCCGATGATCGCGGTGACCCGGCCCGGGAGGATGTCGAGGTCGACGCCGTCGAGGGCGGTGAAGCCGTCGTAGCGGGCGTGGAGGTGGCGGGCCGTGAGGGTGGCGGGCGCGAGTGGGGGTGCGGGTGTGCTGGGCGGCACCCGGCCTCCGGCCGGGTCCGGGCTACCGCCCGCACCACCCGTGCGGGTCTCGTGGTCGGGTGCGGGCGGCCCTGGTGGGGGCGGAGTGCCGTCGGCGGCCGCGGCACCCGGGTGACGGGTCTTCGACCACCCTGCCGCCGGGCGCTGTTCCCCGGCCCGCAGCCTCGACCGCACCCGCGCACCCAGCGGTGTCAACGCCGCCCTCCGCCGCAGCCGCAGTCGCCCCGTCGCCGTCCGCAGTGCCTCGTACGGTCCTCCGGCGAAGCGGCCGACCAGTACCGCCAGCACCCCGATCAGCGCCGCCGCCACCCCGCCCCGGGCGCCCGCGTCGAGGCCCACCAGCAACGCGGCCGCGGCCAGGGCGCCCAGGGTGCTGTCGGCGCCCAGGACGACGACCGCGGCGAACCAGAGCAGACCGCGGACGGGGTCGTAGGCGCCTGGGTCGAAGGCGCGCAGGCCCATGCCGAGCATGCCGCCGCCGAGGGCGGCCAGGGCGGCGCCGGCGACGAAGGCGAGAAGTTTCAGGGACGGGACCTGGACGCCCGCGGCCGACGCGCCCGCCTCGTGGTCGCGCATGGCGGCCAGGGCCCGGCCGGTGCGGCCCCGGCGCAGGGCGTGCGTCGCCAGCAGAGCGGCCACCAGAAGGCACAGCTCCAGGACGTAGTACGCCCGGTCCCCGTCGAAGCCGGCCGGGCGGCCCAGCGACAGACCGGAGACGGCGTACGGCTGGGCGAAGACGAAGCGGCTCACCCCGACGCCCACCGCGAAGGTCGCGAGCGCGAGGGCCAGACCCCGGCGGCTGATCGCCGGCCAGCCCGTCAACAGGCCCAAGGGGGCGACCAGGAGGACCGCCACGGCCAGCGCGGCCAGTTCGGGGAGGCGGGGCAGCCCGGGGAAGCGCCCGGCCGCGAGCAGGGCCGTGAAGAGCGCGCCCAGGCCCGCGTACGCCGCCTGCCCCAGGGAGATCTGGCCGCCGCGTCCGGTGACCACCACCAGGGACAGCAGCACCACGCCCAGCGCCGGCACCTGGACCGCCGTGTGCAGGTCCGAGCCCGCGAAGCCGAGCGGCAGCAGGAACAGCACGGCGGCCACGATCCAGGCGCCCGGCGGCGTCGGCACGCGCGCGGTGGCCGTGCGCGGCAGCGCGTCGCGCGTGCCGATCCCGGGGAGCGCCAGCGCCGCGAGCAGCAGGGTCACGACGAAGAGGTTGGCGCCGACCGCCTGGAGCAGCGGTTCGCCCCAGCCCGACGGGTGCAGTCTCGTCAGCTGGCTCTGCGCCACCCCGATGGCCAGCGCCACCGCCACGGCCACCGGCACGCTGCGCATCCGCGCGGCCACCGCGACCGCCACCACCTCCATGACGAGCAACGGCAGACCATACGGGTCCAGGCGTACGTACGGTGCCAGCAGCACGCCCGTCAGACCGGCCGTGAACGAGCCGAACGCCCAGCCGGACGCGGCCACCCGGTCCGCGTCGATCCCGCCGAGCACGGCGAGTTGCCGGTCGTCGACCACGGCCCGCAGTTCCCGCCCGAAGCGCGTCCAGCGCATCACCGCACCGACCGTCGCGGCCAGCACCAGAACCACCGCCAACTGACCCCACGGGTCCGCCGGCACCAGCTCCGGAGCGTCGTCCCGCGCGCCCTGCCCCCACACCAGCGCGGCCCCGCCGACCAGGAGCACGAACACGCCGATGGACGCGACCAGGGTCTGCGCGGGGTCGCCGCCGAGCACCGACAGCGGCCGGAAGACGAACCGTTCCAGTGCCACACCGATGCCCGGCGCCAGCACCAGCAGCGTGAGAGCCGCCCCGGCCCACAGCGGCCAGCCCCACTCGACCACGCACTGCCGCAGCACGTACGCGCACACCATCGCGATCGCGCCGTGGGCGAAGTTGAGCACGCCGGTCGCGCGGTACGTCACGATCAGGCCGATCCCGGTGAGGGCGGCGGCACTGCCGACCGAGAGGCCGGCGAGCGTGAGGTCGTACGTCAGGGTGGACATCAGTCGGTTTCTTCGGCGGGCTCGCAGATGGGACAGGGGCCCAGTTCGCCGCTCGCCACCAGCTTGGAGTCCACCGGAACGGCCTCCGCCTTCCCCGAGACCAGCGGGCAGTCAGCCCGGTGCCAGAGGGTGCCGCCCGGCACCATCAGCAGGTCCCCGCTGACCGCCAGGGGTGCGGACACCGGCTGCCCGACTTCCTCCTCCGCGTCGGCGGGCTCCGAGGCCACCAGAAGGCCGTACAGCTCCTCCACGCGGGTGGCGGCGAGTGCGGTGCGGCCGTGGGTGAGGAGTACCGCGCCCGCGACGATCAGCGCGGCGCCCGGGACCGTGCAGGAGGCGAGATAGGGCAGCTGCCGTTCGGCGAACCGCTCGCCCGAGACGCCGTACCAGCCGAGCACGCACAGCACCGCGCCCGCGGCGAGCGCGGCCCAGCCGGCCCACAGGACGGGGTGCATGGTCCGCAGTCGGGCTGTCCGCATCTCTGGCTCCCACACGTCATGTGTCCGGCTGCCTTCCAAGTCCGCCCATGGACTTGCACTATGCCTTCTGCAAGCTGACCCTGAAAGCACCGGGCGCCTACGGCCCGGACCGACACCCGGTGGTGAGCCAGATGGTTCTCGGGAGCGACCTCAAGCGGAGGAACGGCGGCCGAGGGCTGGTGGTGGGGGTGTTCCTCCTCGCCTCGGCCCTCACAGCGTGCTCGGACGACAGCGGCGGCGACGACACCACGCCGCCCACCCCCTCGGTGGAGACCTCCACCAGCGCGGAGCCGAGCCCGACCGCTCCGGACGACCCCGCGGCGGCCGAGCGGGAGATCAAGCGGAACTGGGTGAAGTTCTTCGATCCGGCCGTTCCGGTCGAGGACAAGCGGGCCGTCCTGGAGAACGGCGACCGGATGGGCCAGGTCCTGGACGGCTTCAGCGGCGACGAGCGCGGCGGCCAGGTGGAGGCGAAGGTCGGCAAGGTCGAGTTCACCTCGCCGACCGAGGCGAACGTGACGTACACCCTCACCCTGAAGGGCGCCACGGTCATGCCCGACGCCGCCGGTACGGCCGTCGAGCAGGACGACGTGTGGAAGGTCTCGGTCAAGACGCTGTGCGGGCTGGTCGGCCTGAGCGGCAATGCCTCGCCGGGTCCGGGCTGCTGAGTCGGCCGTCGCGGGCCTGCTGCTCCTCCTGGGCACGGCCTGCGGCAGCCGCCTCCCGGAGAGCGACTTCGAGCACGGCGACCGGACGCCGGCGCCCGCGCGGAGGGACGGCACGCCTGTCCGCGTCGGCATCATCACCAGCGCCACCAGCCCGGTCGGCGGCAACGCGTTCACCGGCCCGCGCGACGGCGCCAAGGCCTACTTCGACCGTCTCAACGCGCGCGGCGGCATCGACGGCCGTCCTGTCGAGGTGCGGCTGTGCGACGACGGCGGCAGCGGCGTCGGCAACAACACCTGCGTGCACAAGCTGGTCGAGGAGGACGAGGTCGTCGCCCTGGTCGCCACCACGGCCCTCGACTACGCGGGCGCCTCCCGCGTCTCACGCGCGCGCGTGCCCGACATCGGCGGCCAGCCCATCGGGGCCGCCTACGACACCTGGCCGCACCTGTACGGCATCTACGGCAGCCTCGCGCCCCGCGAGGGCACCACCGGCTGGGACGGCGAGCAGTACGGCGGCACCGAGGTCTACCGCTACTTCAAGCGCGAACACGGCGCCCGTACGGCCGCCGTCGTCTCGTACAACCAGGCCGCGTCCGCCGCCTACGCCTCACTGGTCGAGCGAGGGCTGAAGGCCGAGGGCTACCGGGTGGTCACCGAACAGGTCGACTTCGCGCTGCCCAACTTCCGCGCGGTCGCCGCCGATCTGAAGGAGCAGGGCGTCGACCTCGTCTTCGACGCCATCGACGGCCACGGCAACGCCCGGCTCTGCGAGGCGATGGACGACGCCGGCGTCCAGATCACCGCCAAGGTCACGAACGTACAGAACTGGACGTCCACCGTCCCCGAGGACTACAAGGACGCCCCGCGCTGCCGCAACGCCCTGTGGGCGACCGCGTCCAGCCGCAACCACGAGGACACCGGCCATGAGGCCGTACGGGAGTTCCGGGACGCCACCAAAGACCTGAAGACGCACTCGCAGTGGCAGTTGGAGGGCTGGGCGGCCGCGAGGTGGTTCACGGACGCGGCCAGGTCCTGCCCCCAAGGCGGCGTCACGCGTGCGTGCGTGGACGCCTTCATGAACCGCGGCGAGGGATACACCGCGGGCGGATTGCTCGTCCCGGTCGTGTTCGAGCGGTACGCCGAACCACCGAAGACCCGCCGGGCCTGTCTGTCGGTGGCCCGCTGGGAGGACGGGCGGGGATGGGTGTCCCAGGGAGACATGAACAGCACCTGCTTCGACGTTCCCCAGCTGCCGTACCGGCCCTGAAGGACGCCGATTGCGGACAGCGGCTGTCCGCGACCGCTGGCAGACTCGGCCCCATGTTGGAGACCTCGGCACGACTGCTGCGCCTGCTCTCACTCCTCCAGGCCCACCGCGAATGGTCCGGCGCCGACCTGGCCGACCGCCTCGGCGTCACCGCGCGCACCGTCCGCCGGGACGTGGACCGACTGCGCGAGCTGGGCTACCCCGTCAACGCCAGCCCGGGCACCGGCGGCGGCTACCAGCTGGGCGCGGGCGCCGAACTGCCCCCACTGCTGTTGGACGACGACGAGGCCGTGGCGGTCGCCGTGGGACTGCGCACGGCCGCCGGGCAGGGCATCGACGGCATCGGCGAGACCTCGGTACGGGCCCTCGCCAAGCTGGAACAGGTCCTGCCCGGGCGGCTGCGCCGCCGCGTGAGCGCCCTGAACGCCTTCACCGTGCCGATGCTGCGCGGCCCGCTGCCCTCCTCCGTCGACCCGGCCGTCCTCACCGAGCTCGCCAACCTCTGCCGGGACGCCGAACGGCTGCGCTTCGAGTACCGCGACCACGACGGCGCCCCCACCCGCCGCAGCGTCGAACCGCACCGCCTGGTGTGCAGCGAGCGCCGCTGGTACCTGGTCGCCTGGGACCTCGACCGCGACGACTGGCGTACGTTCCGCGTCGACCGCATGACCCCCAGGCCCCCGCACGGCCCGCGTTTCCCACCGCGCACCCCGCCCGCCGAAGACCTCGCCGCGTACGTCTCCCAAGGCGTCTCCACGCGCGCGTACGCCGCACACGCCGTCATCCGGCTGCTGGTGCCCCTGGAGGAGGCCGCGGAGCGAATCTCGCCTTCCGCCGGGACCCTGGAGGCCTCCGACGCGGACAGCTGCATCCTGCGCACCGGAGCCGCGAGCCTCGACGTGATGGTGCTCCACGTGATGATGCTGGGCTTCGAGTTCGAGGTGCTGGAGCCGGCCGAGCTGACGCAGGCGATCAGGACGGCTCGCGACCGGCTTGCTCGCTCTTTGGCTCGGGCTGGGGAATCTGCGCCGCGTACTCGGGATGGTGCAGGTCGAACGCCGGGGACTCGGAGCGCACCCGGGGCAGCGTGGTGAAGTTGTGCCGGGGCGGCGGGCAGGAGGTCGCCCACTCCAGGGAGCGGCCGAAGCCCCAGGGGTCGTCGACCTCGACCTTCTCGCCGTACTTGGTGGTCTTCCAGACGTTGTAGAGGAACGGCAGCGTCGAGATGCCGAGCAGGAACGCGCCGATTGTCGACAGCGTGTTCAGCGCGGTGAACCCGTCGGCGGCGAGGTAGTCGGCGTACCGGCGTGGCATGCCCTCCGCGCCCAGCCAGTGCTGCACCAGGAACGTCGTGTGAAAGCCGATGAACAGGGTCCAGAACTGGATCTTGCCGAGGCGTTCGTCGAGCATCTTGCCGGTGAACTTCGGCCACCAGAAGTAGAAGCCGGCGAAGGTCGCGAAGACGACCGTGCCGAAGACGACGTAGTGGAAGTGCGCGACCACGAAGTACGTGTCGGTGACGTGGAAGTCCAGCGGCGGCGAGGCGAGGATCACCCCGGTCAGACCGCCGAACAGGAACGACACCAGGAAGCCGGTCGCCCACAGCATCGGCGTCTCGAAGGAGAGCGAGCCCTTGATCATGGTGCCGGTCCAGTTGAAGAACTTCACGCCCGTCGGCACCGCGATCAGGAAGCTCATGAACGAGAAGAACGGCAGCAGCACCGCGCCCGTGGCGAACATGTGGTGCGCCCACACCACCATCGACAGACCGGTGATCGCCATCGTGGCCGCGACCAGGGTCAGATAGCCGAACAGCGGTTTGCGGCTGAAGACCGGGATGATCTCCGTGATGATGCCGAAGAACGGCAGCGCGATGATGTACACCTCGGGATGCCCGAAGAACCAGAACAGGTGCTGCCACAGGAGCGCGCCGCCGTTGGCCGCGTCGAAGACCTGCGCGCCGAACCGCCGGTCCGCCTCCAGGACCAGCAGCGCGGCGGCGAGCACCGGGAACGCCATCAGGATCAGGATCGACGTGAACAGGGTGTTCCAGGTGAAGAGCGGCATCCGGAACATCGTCATGCCGGGGGCGCGCATCCCGACGATGGTGGTGATGAAGTTGACCGCGCCGAGGATCGTGCCGAAGCCGGCCAGCGCCAAGCCCATGATCCACAGGTCGGGGCCGACGCCGGGGGAGTGCACGGAGTCGTTGAGCGGCGCGTAGGCGAACCAGCCGAAGGCGGCCGGGCCGGACGGCACCAGCAGCGAGCCGAGCACGATCAGTCCGCCGAAGAGGAACAGCCAGTACGACAGCATGTTCAGCCGGGGGAAGGCGACGTCGGGCGCACCGATCTGCAACGGCATCAGCTCGTTGGCGAAGCCCGCGAAACTCGGGGTCGCGAACAGCAGCAGCATGATCGTGCCGTGCATCGTGAAGAGCTGGTTGAACTGCTGGTTGTCGACGATCTGCAGACCGGGCCGGGCGAGTTCGGCGCGCATCAGCAGCGCCATCACACCGGCGATCAGGAAGAACCCGAACGACGTGATCAGGTAGAGATGGCCGATCTTCTTGTGGTCGGTGGTGGTCAGCCAGTCGACGACCACCCGGCCATGACGCTCGGTCCGCACGGGTCGTGCCGTCGCCTGCACGGTCTGCGTGCCCATCGCTCGCTCGCCCCTTCGCTCGCCCTGTCCCGGGCCCCCTGAAGCCCGCGCCACGCGTACCCGCGAGCTCCCGCCATGATGCTCGCGGGATCGCCTGGTCGACAGAGGGCGTACGGGGGTTCTGTGCCGGAACCGGGTATTTTCTCGTCCGGCAGCAGGACCCCGCGGGCCTCCGCGGAATCAGCGGGGGAAAGAGGGTGGGGAACGGTTCTCCCGGAACTTTCCGCCGGGCATTTCTCGCAGCTCTGGCGACACGCGGGAATTGCGTTCGATTACCTGCGGAAGGCCTAGGGAACCGCTCGTACGTGTGACGGAGTTCGAGGGAAACGGGTGTCGTGATTCTGTGACAGAAGCGTGACCGGAGAGGGACGCGTGACGCTGGGTGCGGGGCCCGGCCTTCCCCGGCCGTCGGACAGGGCCTAGCGTGGCCGTATGGCACCGATTCCGACTCCTGACTCCGAACCCGACGACAGTCCGGACACCTACGTCGGCCTCGACTCCGACCGGGCCGAACGGCTCGCGCGCGAGCGTGGGTGGTCGACGGTGCGGTCGCTGCCGCCGGGGGCGATCATCACCATGGAGTACCGCGTGGGACGGCTGAACTTCGAGGTGAAGGACGGGCAGGTGGCCCGGGCCTGGAAGGGCTGACCCACCCCGCACGGGGGCGGCCCCGGCTCTTGGAAAGAGAGCCGGGGCCGTCGCCGTGTCCGGTGGGCGGGTGCGTGCGTACCGGCCCGCTGTCCCAGGTCAGCCGCCCGTCAGGGGCCGGGCCGTCGAGGTGGTACCGCGCACCACGCGGTCCGTCTGGGGTGGGCGCCGACTGCCGGCCGGGGTGAGCGGAGTGCGTTCCGAGCGGACCGTGTGCGGGCCCGGGGCCAGGTAGACGGGCGCGCGCGGCGTCGNAGGTCAGCCGCCCGTCAGGGGCCGGGCCGTCGAGGTGGTACCGCGCACCACGCGGTCCGTCTGGGGTGGGCGCCGACTGCCGGCCGGGGTGAGCGGAGTGCGTTCCGAGCGGACCGTGTGCGGGCCCGGGGCCAGGTAGACGGGCGCGCGCGGCGTCGCGGTGCGGGCCGCGGTCTCGTTCTCGGAGGCCGGGCGCGGCTTGAGCCGCACGGGGGTCTCGACGGGCGACAGCGGTGCCGGAGCCGTGATGCCGCCGCGGGCGCGCCAGCGGTCGCGCAGGTCGAAGATCCCGGCCTCCGCGCGTGCGATCAGCGGCTCCATCCAGGGGAGCGCCAGCAGGACCAGCAGGCCGGCGGCCCAGCCGAGGAGCACGTCGCTCAGCCAGTGCGTACCGAGGTAGACCGTGGCCATGCCGACGCCGAGCGAGGTCACCGCCGACACGGCGGACAGCCAGCGGCGGGCCCATGGGGCGGAGGCCAGATAGGCCAGGATTCCCCAGGTCACCACGGCGTTGGCGGTGTGGCCGCTGGGAAATATATCGCCGCCCAGGCCCATCTCGTTCGAGCCGATGGCGGTCGCGTAGTGGGGCCCGAGTCTGCCCATGCCGAGTTTGGCCGCGCCGACCGTGATGTTCAGCAGCAGCAGGGCCGCGCCCAGGGTCAGCAGCGGCCGCAGCGTGTGCTGCCGCCAGGAACGCCAGCCCAGCCAGGCCGCGACCATCACCGCGGTCGGGCCGCGCTGGCCGAGCACCACGTAGTAGTCGACGAACCAGTGGATGCCGGCCCACTGCTGGTACGGCCGGAAGAACATGACCTGCCAGTCGAGTCGGACCAGCCAGGAGGTGGTCACCACGAGCCACACGATCGCCAGGTAGAAAGCCAGGGTTCCGGCGAGCAGCGCGACCCGGTGCCGGCTCATCTTCGGCACGTCGATGTGAGCCGGCCGTTCCGGCTCACGGTCCAGCCTCGCGAACACCCGGTCCAGACGGGTGAGGTTTCGTTCGGTACGCACCCAATCGACGTTACAGCGAGTGAGCTCTGGTCCCGGGCGAATCCACGGCTTTGTGATGACGATGTGATGTGGGATTCCTCTCAGAGAGAGGTTTATCTCCAATGATTCCGCAATGCCTGCCGCGCGTGTCCTTCAATTCCTTTGATCATTCTGGGTTGCGGTTTTATCCCGCTTATGAATTCGTTCACCGAATCATGGGGAGGAATTCTCCGGGCGCTCATCGCGCTCCGGAGCCGGTCAGGGCGGACCGGAGCCGTTCAGCCAGAACGATCCGTACACCGCCGATGCCACCGCGACCGTCCCGAGCACCGCAGCCGACCTGGGCGTACGCAGCCGGGCCAGGGCGAGGGCGAGCGGCAGCAGCAGGGGGAAGGCGGGCATCAGCAGGCGCGGTTTCGAGCCGAAGTAGCTCGACGCGCACAGGGCGAGGGCGGTGACGACACCCGCGTACACCAGGAGCGGCAGCGGTTGGCGCTGCCGAACACAGACGACGTACAGCCAGACGATCAGTCCGACCCCGACGATCAGCCCCACGCCCGCCAGGGCCGACGGAAACGACGTGAACTTGTCGGCGACGAAGCGGGCGAAGGCCTGGCCGCCGTCGAACCCGTTGCGCCAGCCGGCCTGGACGTCGAGGTAGCCGAGCGGGCCGCGGCCGGTGCGGTGGCCGACCCACAGCACGTAGGCGGCGGCGCCGAGGGGGGCGAGGAGCATGCCGAGGGCGCGGCGCGTGCCGGGGGCGCGGCGCGTGCCGGGGGCGCGGCGCGTGCCGGGGGCGCG
>NZ_JBXEJE010000059.1:0-54814 GCF_056820935.1 Streptomyces sp. Q2
CCCCCCGTCCGGGCGCCCCGCGTCCGGCCGGCCAGGCCCCGCGTCCGGGCTCGCGTCCGGCCGGTCCCGGCCAGGGCGGCCAGGGCCGTGGTGACCGTCCCGACCGTGGTGACCGTCCCGGCGCTCCGCGTCAGGGTGGCCAGGCCGCGCGTCCCGGTGCCCGTCCGGCCGGTCCCCGTCCGGGCAACAACCCGTTCACCTCTGGTGGCTCCACCGGCATGGCGCGTCCGCAGACGCCCCGTCCGGGCGGTGCCCCGCGTCCCGGCGGCCCTGGTGGCTCCGGTGCTCCCGGCGGCGCTCCGCGTCCGCAGGGCCAGGGTCAGGGCGGTCCCCGTCCCCAGGGTGCGGCGGGCGGTCCCCGTCCGCAGGCTCCCGGCGGGCGTCCCAGCCCGGGCGGCATGCCCCGTCCGCAGGGCGGCGGTCCGCGTCCCGGCGGCGGTCCCGGCGGTGCGCGTCCCAATCCCGGCATGATGCCGCAGCGTCCCGCTGCCGGCCCGCGTCCCGGCGGTGGCCCCGGCGGGGGTCGCGGTCCGGGCGGCGCAGGTCGTCCCGGTGGCGGTGGCGGCGGTCGTCCCGGCGGCGGCGGCTTCGCCGGTCGCCCGGCCGGTCCCGGTGGCGGTGGCGGCGGTTTCGCCGGTCGTCCCGGTGGTCCCGGTGGCGGTGGCGGCGGTTTCGCCGGTCGTCCGGGTGGTCCCGGTGGTGGCGGCGGCGGTCGTCCCGGCTTCGGTGGTCGTCCCGGTGGTCCGGGCGGTCGTGGTGGCACGCAGGGCGCCTTCGGTCGTCCCGGCGGTCCCGCGCGTCGTGGTCGCAAGTCGAAGCGGCAGAGGCGCCAGGAGTACGAGGCCATGCAGGCCCCGTCGGTCGGCGGTGTGATGCTGCCTCGCGGCAACGGACAGTCCGTCCGCCTGTCGCGCGGTGCCTCCCTGACCGACTTCGCCGAGAAGATCGGCGCCAACCCGGCGTCGCTCGTCGGCGTGATGATGAACCTCGGCGAGATGGTCACCGCCACGCAGTCCGTCTCCGACGAGACGCTGAGGCTCCTCGCGGACGAGATGAACTTCGTCCTCGAGATCGTCAGCCCCGAGGAGGAGGACCGCGAGCTGCTCGAGTCCTTCGACATCGAGTTCGGCGAGGACGAGGGTGGCGAGGAGTTCCTCGTCGCGCGTCCGCCGGTCGTGACCGTCATGGGTCACGTCGACCACGGTAAGACCCGCCTCCTCGACACCATCCGCAAGACGAACGTCGTCGCGGGCGAGGCCGGCGGTATCACGCAGCACATCGGTGCGTACCAGGTCACGACCCAGGTCAACGAAGAAGAGCGCAAGATCACCTTCATTGACACCCCTGGTCACGAGGCGTTCACCGCCATGCGTGCCCGTGGTGCCAAGTCGACCGACATCGCGATCCTCGTGGTGGCGGCCAACGACGGTGTGATGCCCCAGACGATCGAGGCGCTGAACCACGCCAAGGCGGCCGACGTGCCGATCGTGGTCGCGGTCAACAAGATCGACGTCGAGGGCGCCGACCCGACGAAGGTGCGCGGTCAGCTGACCGAATACGGTCTCGTGGCCGAGGAGTACGGCGGCGACACCATGTTCGTCGACATCTCCGCCAAGCAGGGCCTCAACATCGAGGCTCTTCTGGAGGCCGTGGTCCTCACCGCGGACGCCTCGCTCGACCTGCGGGCCAACCCGGAGCAGGACGCGCAGGGTATTGCGATCGAGTCCCGTCTCGACCGTGGCCGCGGTGCCGTCGCGACCGTCCTGGTCCAGCGAGGCACCCTGCGGGTCGGCGACACCATGGTGGTCGGCGACGCGTACGGCCGTGTCCGCGCGATGCTCGACGACAAGGGCGACAACCTGGAAGAGGCGGGTCCGTCGACTCCGGTCCTCGTCCTCGGTCTCACCAACGTCCCGGGCGCCGGCGACAACTTCCTCGTCGTCGACGAGGACCGTACGGCCCGCCAGATCGCCGAGAAGCGCGCGGCGCGTGAGCGCAACGCCAACTTCGCCCGGCGCGGAGTCCGGTTCTCCCTGGAGAACCTGGACGAGGCCCTCAAGGCCGGTCTGGTGCAGGAACTCAACCTCATCATCAAGGGCGACGCGTCCGGTTCGGTGGAGGCTCTCGAGTCCTCGCTGCTCCAGCTCGACGTCGGCGAAGAGGTCGACATCCGCATCCTGCACCGTGGTGTCGGTGCGGTCACGGAGTCGGACATCGACCTGGCGATGGGCTCGGACGCCATCGTGATCGGCTTCAACGTGCGCGCCGCAGGGCGTGCCGCGCAGATGGCCGAGCGCGAAGGCGTGGACGTCCGTTACTACTCGGTCATCTACCAGGCGATCGAGGAGATCGAGGCGGCCCTCAAGGGCATGCTCAAGCCGGAGTACGAAGAGGTCGAGCTCGGTACGGCGGAGATCCGCGAGGTCTTCAAGTCGTCCAAGCTGGGCAACATCGCCGGTGTCCTGGTCCGGTCGGGCGAGGTCAAGCGCAACACCAAGGCGCGCCTCATCCGCGACGGCAAGGTGGTCGCGGAGAGCCTCACCATCTCCGGTCTGCGCCGCTTCAAGGACGATGTCACCGAGATCCGCGAAGGGTTCGAGGGCGGTATCAACCTCGGCAACTTCAACGACATCAAGGTCGACGACGTCATCGCGACGTACGAGATGCGGGAGAAGCCGCGCGCGTAAGCGCTCGGCCTTCCGAGACGGTCCGGTCCGGGGCCGGTCGACGGAGAGTTATTTCCGTCGATCGGCCCCGGCCGTTCGTTGTACGGTTCTGATGTCCCTGCCACACGGATGGCGGGGCCATCGATCCCGTACCGGCGGGTGAACCGGTTACACACATGTATGTGGGGACGCTGTCCTTCGACCTCCTCCTCGGCGACGTACGGTCGCTGAAGGAGAAGCGCTCCGTCGTCCGCCCGATCGTCGCCGAACTGCAGCGGAAGTACGCGGTGAGCGCGGCCGAGGTGGACCATATGGACCTCCACCGCAGGGCCGGTATCGGCCTCGCGTTGGTGTCCGGCGACGCGGGGCACGTGACGGACGTGCTGGACCGGTGCGAACGGCTGGTCGCCGGACGCCCCGAAGTGGAACTGCTGTCCGTGCGGCGGCGATTCCACGGCGACGACGACTGACCCAAGAACGTAGAAGAAGAAAGAACGGGAGACGGACCAGTGGCCGACAACGCGCGGGCGAAAAGGCTGGCGGACCTCATCCGGGAGGTGGTGGCCCAGAAGCTGCAGCGCGGGATCAAGGACCCGCGGCTCGGCTCGCACGTCACCATCACGGACACCCGGGTCACGGGTGACCTGCGGGAGGCGACCGTCTTCTACACGGTGTACGGGGACGACGAGGAGCGGGCGGCCGCGGCCGCCGGACTGGAGAGCGCCAAGGGCGTGCTCCGCTCCGCGGTCGGTGCGGCGGCGGGCGTGAAGTTCACCCCCACACTGACCTTCGTGGCCGACGCGCTGCCCGACACCGCCAAGACCATCGAGGACCTCCTCGACAAGGCACGCCAGTCCGACGAGAAGGTGCGCGAGGTCTCCGCCGGCGCCAAGTACGCCGGTGAGGCGGACCCGTACAAGAAGCCGGGCGAGGACGAGGACGACGCCGCCGAATGACCGAGAAGACCCGGACGCCCGACGGCCTTGTCATTGTCGACAAGCCGTCGGGCTTCACTTCGCACGATGTCGTCGCCAAGATGCGCGGCATCGCCCGGACCCGCCGCGTCGGCCACGCCGGCACCCTCGACCCCATGGCGACGGGCGTGCTCGTGCTCGGCGTCGAGAAGGCGACCAAGCTGCTCGGGCACCTCGCGCTCACCGAGAAGGAGTACCTGGGCACGATCCGCCTGGGGCAGACGACCCTGACCGACGACGCCGAGGGCGCGATCACGGGGTCGGTCGACGCCTCGAAGGTCACCCGCGACGCCGTCGACGTCGGTGTCGCCGAACTGACCGGCAAGATCATGCAGGTGCCGTCCAAGGTCAGCGCCATCAAGATCGACGGTGTGCGGTCCTACAAGCGGGCGCGGGAGGGCGAGGACTTCGAGATCCCCGCCCGGCCCGTCACCGTCTCCTCCTTCGCGGTGTACGACGTCCGGGACGCCGTCGCCGAGGACGGCACCCCGGTCCTGGACCTGGTGGTGTCGGTGGTCTGCTCGTCCGGCACGTACATCCGGGCCCTGGCCCGCGACCTGGGCGCCGGGCTGGGCGTCGGCGGGCACCTCACGGCGCTGCGCCGCACGCGCGTCGGCCCGTACAAGCTGGACTCCGCCCGCACCCTCGACCAGCTCCAGCAGGAGCTGACGGTGATGCCGATCGCCGAGGCCGCCGCGGCCGCGTTCCCGCGCTGGGACGTGGACGCCAAGCGGGCCCGGCTGCTCACCAACGGTGTCCGGCTCGACATGTCCGACGAGTACACGGGCGTCGGCGCCGTGGCCGTCTTCGACCCCGAGGGCCGTTTCCTCGCCCTCGTCGAGGAGCACAAGGGCAAGGCCAAGAGCCTCGCCATATTCGGCTGAGGCTCTCCACCGAGCCCGCCCCGCGCACCGCGCGGTACCCGACCGTGGAGCGGCGATCACGGGGTCATCGCTGCCGCCGCTCCACGGTCCCCCCTCGGTTCCCCCACCCCTAGGGTGTATCCACCCGCCCCCGTCCATTCACCCGAGCGGGCAGGCGCTCGGAGTGAACCGGGGGAGCGGAAGGGGGCGCGTTCGCCGGGCGATCTGTCCGGCTGATCGCCGCGCGCCTAACGTCGAGGTCAGGGCCCTTTTCTCGGCTCACCAGACTCCGAGAGCTCATCCGAGGCGGGCCTTGGGCACGTGCTGGGGTACGGCGGGGAGGTTCGACCATGGCGGGACGGGGCCCGCGGACCGGGGACACCCACGGCACCGCACGTCCGAACCGGCAGGACGACGGCTCCCGCCGCGCGGGCGGCCGACAGTGGCCTGCCGCGGAGGAACCGGGGGAGGGGCTCGGGCGTGACGACTCGCTCGTCCTCATCCACGACCTCGCCGGCCGCCCCCGCGGCACCGGTTTCATGGCCGACCACCACGGCACGGTCGTCACCAGCCACGAGTCCGTCGACGGTCTGTCCCGGCTCGTCCTGTACGCCGCCGGGGACCGCAGCTGTGTCGTGAGCGCCGACGCGGTGACCCCGCTGCCCGAACTGGACCTGGCCCTCGTCCGAACCAAGGGCCTCGGCGTGGACCCGTTGCCCGTCACCGTGCGGGACCGGATCGACACCGGCACCTACGTGCGCGTCCCCGCCGGCTGCTGGCGCGCGGCACGGGTGCTGGGCGCGACCCCCGTGACGTACACCGCCACCGACCGCTTCCACTACCTCGGCGACGTCCTGGAGCTCGCGATCGGCACGGCCGGACGGGACGCGCTGCGCCTGGGCGGCGGTGCCGCCGGAGGGCCGGTGCTCGACGCGGAGACCGGTGCGGTGGTCGGCGTCCTCGGCACCGCGCTGCAGAGCGGCCACCGGGACGCGGGTTTCGCGGTACCGCTGCGCCCGGCGCCGAGCGGGCCCCTCGCGGAGCTGCTGGCCGTGAACGCGGCGACGGTCCCCGCGTACGGCGTCGATCTCAACCTCGCCGGGGTGCTGGAGCTGACGGCGACTTCGGTGGGGCAGGACGGGCCGGTGGGGATGCCGACGGGGGTGGGTGCGGGCGCGTGGGGCGCTGGTTCCGGCGGTGCGGGTGTGGGTGTGTGGGGTGCCGACTCTGGCGGTGCGGGTGTGGGTGTGTGGGGTGCTGGTTCGGGCGGTGCGGGTGTGGGTGTGTGGGGTCCTGGTTCCGGCGGTGCGGTAGGTGCGGGTGCGTGGGGTGCTGATTCCGGCGGTGCGGTAGGGGCGGGTGCGTGGGGTGCTGATTCCGACGGTGCGGTAGGTGCGGGTGCGTGGGGTGCTGATTCCGACGGTGCGGTAGGTGCGGGTGCGCGTAGGGATGTGATGGCGGCCGGGCCCGGGGCGGATCGGCCGGGTGATCGGTCGGAGGGCGGCTTCGGCGGTGGGGTGGGCGCGGGTTCCGCTTGGGCGGCGATCGAGGCCGCCGACGGCCGGGGCGAGCGTGCAGCGGGCCGCGGCCTGGGGAGTGCTGGTGCCCAGGGAGCGCAGGGGGGCGCCGGTGCAGAGGGGCCGGGGGTGGTGGAGCCCGTTGAACGGGCCGTTGTGGCGGCGGCTTTCGCCGCGTTCCTCGACGGCCCGGCCGCCGTCCTCGGGCTCGTCGGGGCGCCCGGCAGCGGTCGTACGACAGAACTCGCGGCCCTGGCCGCCCGCCGTCACCGCTGCGCGGAACCGGCGCCCACGTTGTGGCTGCGCGGCGCGGACCTGAAGGACGACGACGAGTCGGTGGCGGACGCGGCACGGCGGGCGCTGGCGAGGGCCGCCCGGATCGTCGCGGCGTCGGACCCCGTCCCCCCGGACCTCGGTGACACCGGCCCGGAACGCCTCGCTCGCCTCGCCCGCAACGCGGGGCGTCCGCTCCTGCTCTTGCTCGACGGCCCCGAGGAGATGCCGCCGGTCCTGGCCCACCGCCTCGCCGAATGGACCGACGGGACGGCGAGGTGGCTGCGGGAGACGGGGATGCGGATGGTGGTGGCGTGTCGGAGCGAGTACTGGGAGGGGGTGGGGTTCCCGGCGGAGCTGACGTACGACGACTCAGTCCGTCGCGGGACCGAGCGCGTCCCCCCGTGCGTCCACCTCGGCGACCTGCGGGACGACGAGGCCCGCCTGGCACGGGCGCGGTACCGCATCCCCGAGGGCGTCCTCGCAGACCCCGACACCCGGCACCCCCTCACCCTCCGCCTCCTCTCGGAGATCCGCGCCGCACACCCCGACGCCCCCGACACCCGCCTCGACCGCCACGACGTCTTCTCGGCCCACCTCGACCTGATGTGCCTGCGCATCGCCGTCCGCCTGGCCGCGCAGAACGGCCTGCGCGGCACCGCCGTACGCCGTCTCGCCGCCAGGGTCTCCGGACAGGTCCACGAGGCCGCCCGCCGCAGCCTCGGCCCGGGACAGGGAGAGCTGTGCCGGGAGTCGTTCGAGGCGCTGTTCCCGTGGGGGCAGGCGCCCGCGAGGCTCGGCGGCGGCACCGGCTGGGCCTCCGCCGTACTCACCGAGGGCCTCCTCGTCCCCGCCGGCGGCGGCTACCGCTTCGCCCACGAGGAACTCGCCGACTGGATCCAGGGAACGCACCTCGACCTGGACGAGGCGTTGCGCGCCCTGGTCCACCGCCGTACCGACCCGGAGGGCGACGGTCCGTTCCCGGTGCAGCACCACCGCATCGGGCCCGTCGTCCAGGCCCTGCTGCTCCTCGCCCGCCAGCAGGGGGCCAGCCAACTCACCCGCCGACTCGACGAGTTGGTGTACGCCCTCGACGCCGACCCGGACAACTGGTGGGCCGCCCACCTCATCGCCGAGGTCCTGCCGCGGGTGCCCGACGCGACGCCGTACCTCCCCCTCCTCCATCTGCTCACCGACCGGATGGTGGCCTGGCGCCAGCGTGCGCGGCCGCTGCCCACCGAGTTCGGGCCGGACTTCTGGACCGCCCTGCCGCTCCCCGAGGACACCCGCTTCGACCTGCTGCGCCGACTCGTCCTCGCCGACGGCCCCCCGCACGAGAGCGACGGCCCGCGCTTCCTGGACGCCGTCGCCCGGCTGCTCATCGGCGACCCCACCGCCGTACAACCGCATCTCGTCCGCTGGTTCGACGACGAACGCCCGTTGCCCGCCGCCCCGCACGCGACCGTCGCGAAGGCCGCGCAGGCGCTGCTGCACACACACCGGCACCGGGCGCTGGACGAGCTGACGGAGGTCCTCGTCGACAGTGCGCACGGCAGGGCCGACGAGCTGCTCGCCGTACTGTCCGAGGACGAGCCGTCCGCCGTGTGCCGGGCCGTGGACCGGTGGACGCACGACGAGCGGCCCGCGCGGCGGGTCGCGGCGGTGGCGTACGGACTGCGCGCCGCCCCGCACGTGCGCATCGAGGCCGACCGCGAACTGCTGCGCTACGCCGCTCTCGCCCTGCTCTCCCGCCCCGCCGACTGCACCCTGCACGGTGGCGCGCTCGCCCTGCTGGTCCGGGACCCGCACACCCGGGCCCGTCATCTCCCGCAGGCGCTCGGGCACTTCGTGGCCGGCGATCCGCAGGTGCCGCCGAGCGCGCTGGTGCCCGCACTGGCGACCCACGCGGACCCGGTGCTCGACGCGTTCCGGGCCCGGCTGCGCCGACCGGACGCCGGGCCGGTGCTGCGCACGCTCGCCGACGTCACCACGCCCGCGCTGAGCCGCCGGATCGCCGCGCTGGTGCGGGAGGCGGTGGAGCGGCACCCGGAGACGGCAGGGGACGTGGCGGCGTACGTGGACCGGCGACTGGACCACGGCCCCACCGCCCGCGCGGTCCTGCTGCCCCTGGTCACCGGCCTGCTGGACGGCGGCCCCGAACAGGTGCGGGCCGCCCTCGCGACCGTATTCGCGGCCCCCGGAACACCCGCCTCCCGCCCTCTGCGGCAGGAACTCCTCGAACTCCTCCTGACCCGCGAACACGACCCGTCCGTCCTGATCGCCGTACTGCGCGCGGCAGCCGCGGGCGAGGACGACCCCCTCGTCGTACGTGGCCTGGTCCACCGCACCGGTCTGCTCCTCGTCCGCACCCCGGACGGCGCGACCTGCTTCGACCGCGGCCTTGTCGACCTCGGGCGGCAGGTCCCCGGCTTCGCCGCGCTGGTGGCCGGATGGCTGACCGAGACACCGCAGGAATGGGCGGCGGTGGTGGGGCCCAGCGCCCGCCGGATGATCGAGAACCTGGCGGGCGCAAGGGTCCCCGTCTGACCGGGTTCACGTGCGCCGGGTCACAGCGCCCATGCCGATGCGGGCCGGAAGCACCCGGCATGGCACCCTTAGACCTGCGTGAGACATACGTGCGTGAGAGACAACCACGGACACGGGTTCGACGAGTTTGCGACGAGGAGCAGTCACAGTGCAGCGCTGGCGTGGCTTGGAGGACATCCCCGAGGACTGGGGGCGCAGCGTCGTCACCATCGGTTCCTACGACGGGGTCCACCGCGGGCACCAGCTGATCATCCGGCATGCCGTGGATCGTGCCCGTGGGCTGGGCGTTCCCGCCGTCGTCGTCACTTTCGACCCGCACCCCAGCGAGGTCGTCCGCCCCGGCAGCCACCCGCCGCTGCTCGCCCCGCACCACCGCCGCGCCGAACTGATGGCCGAGCTGGGTGTGGACGCGCTCCTGATCCTCCCCTTCACCACGGAGTTCTCGAAGCTGTCCCCGGCCGACTTCGTGGTCAAGGTCCTGGTCGACAAGCTGCACGCCAGGGCGGTCGTCGAGGGTCCCAACTTCCGCTTCGGCCACAAGGCGGCCGGGAACGTGGAGTTCCTCGCCGAACAGGGCAAGGTCTACGACTTCGAGGTCGAGGTCGTCGACCTGTACGTGTCCGGCACGGCGGGCGGCGGCGAACCCTTCTCCTCGACCCTCACCCGGCGCCTGGTCGCCGAGGGGGACCTCGAAGGCGCCGCCGAGATCCTGGGCCGCCCGCACCGCGTGGAGGGCGTCGTCGTCCGCGGTGCCCAGCGCGGGCGCGAGATGGGCTTCCCGACGGCGAACGTCGAGACCCTCCCGCACACCGCGATCCCCGCCGACGGCGTGTACGCCGGCTGGCTGCACACGCAGGGCGAGGCGATGCCCGCCGCGATCTCCGTCGGCACCAACCCGCAGTTCGACGGCACCGAGCGCACGGTGGAGGCGTACGCCATCGACCGCGTCGGCCTCGACCTGTACGGCCTGCACGTCGCCGTCGACTTCCTCGCCTTCGTCCGCGGCCAGGCGAAGTTCGACACGCTCGACGCGCTGCTCGTGCAGATCGCGGAGGACGTGAAGCGGTGCCGGGAGCTGGTGGCGGCTTCGGAGACCGCCGAGTAGTCGCGGTCGCCACGACGCCGAAGGGCGGCCGGTACCTGTCGGGTACCGGCCGCCCATTCGTGTGCGCCTACTGCTGCTGGGGCGGCGGGGGCGGGGTCTGCCCACCCGGCTGCCCCGGCTGGGGGTAGCCGTAGCCCTGCTGCGGGTAGGGCTGCTGCCCCGGCTGCGGATACGGCTGACCGGGCCCGGCGGGCGGTTGTCCCGGGTGCCCCGGCTGGGCGTAGGGCTGGCCCTGGGGGTACGGCTGCTGGGGCGGGGGCTGCTGACCGGGGTGGGGCTGCTGCGGGTACGGAGGCTGCTGTCCCGGCTGTCCTGGCTGTCCCGGCTGACCGGGCTGTCCAGGCTGGGCGTACGGCTGTCCCGGGATCTGCTGCTGTCCCGGCATCGGCGGCGCCGCCACCGGGGGCGGGTTGCCGTTGGACGTCCACAGGCCGTGCAACTGCTGGTGCCGTACGAAGTCCTCGGCGACCATCGCCGCGAGGTTGAAGTACGCCTCCCGCACCTTCGGCCGCATCATGTCGAGGTCGACCTCGGCGCCGGCCGAGAGGTGTTCGTCGAAGGGGACGACGACGACTCCGCGGCAGCGCGTCTCGAAGTGGCTGACGATGTCCTCGACCTTGATCATCTTTCCGGTCTCGCGGACCCCGGAGATGACCGTGAGGGACCGCGAGACGAGGTCGGCGTATCCGTGCGCGGACAGCCAGTCCAGGGTCGTGCTGGCGCTGCTCGCACCGTCCACGGACGGCGTCGAGATGATGATGAGCTGGTCGGCGAGGTCGAGCACACCCCGCATGGCGCTGTAGAGCAGACCGGTACCCGAGTCGGTGAGGATGATCGGGTACTGGTTGCCGAGCACGTCGATCGCGCGCCGGTAGTCCTCGTCGTTGAACGTGGTCGACACGGCCGGGTCGACGTCGTTGGCGATGATCTCCAGGCCGGACGCGGCCTGGGAGGTGAACCGCCGGATGTCCATGTACGAGTTGAGGTACGGGATCGCCTGGACGAGGTCGCGGATGGTGGCCCCGGTCTCGCGGCGCACCCGGCGGCCGAGCGTGCCGGCGTCCGGGTTGGCGTCGATGGCGAGGATCTTGTCCTGCCGCTCGGTGGCGAGCGTGGAGCCGAGCGCGGTGGTCGTGGTCGTCTTGCCGACGCCGCCCTTGAGGCTGATGACGGCGATCCGGTAGCAGGACAGCACCGGGGTGCGGATGAGCTCCAGCTTCCGCTGCCGCTCGGCCTCTTCCTTCTTCCCGCCGATCTTGAACTTGCCGGCGGCCGCCGGGCGGCTGCTCTTGGCCTTCTGCTTCTTGCTGTTGAGCAGACGGTCGGAGGACAGTTCCACGGCAGCGGTGTAACCGAGGGGCGCGGCACCGGGGTTGGCCGGCTGCCGCTGGTCGTGCTGGACGGCCTGGGGCCAGGCCGCACCTGTGCGGGGGTCGACGGCCGGTTGGTTCGGCTGGCCCTGCTGCGGGTGCTGGCCCTGTTGCGGGTGTTGCGGGTGTTGCGGGTGCTGGGGGAACGGCTGGGCCTGGCCGTCGGGCTGCTGCTGCGGGGGGCCCGGGTGGGGCTGGGCGTGGGCGGGGTTCGCCGGCTGGCCGGGGTGGCCCTGCTGCATGGGCGGCTGCGGGAAGCCGTACCCACCTTGGGCGTTGGGGGCCGGCGGCTGGGGGAAGCCGTAGCCGCCTTGTGCGGCGGGCGGCTGCTGTGCCGGGGTTGCCGGGGTGTTGGGCTGCGGGAAGCCGTATCCCCCTTGGGCGTTGGGGGCCGGCGGCTGGGGGAAGCCGTAGCCGCCTTGTGCGTTGGGCGGCTGCTGTGCCGGGGTGTTGGGCTGCGGGAAGCCGTAACCGTGCTGTGGCGCTGCCGGAGGGGCTTCCGGGCCCGGCGGCGTGGGCGCGGCGGGCGGGTTCCAGGCGGTCGGGGCGGGCTGCGGCGCCTGCGGCTGGAAGGGCGGCTGCTGCGCGGGCTGCACGGGCGTCGCTGGGTCCGGCTGCGGCTGCGGCTGTGCGGGCCACTGCGGGGCAGCCGTGGGGGCGGCGGGCTGGTACGACGGCGGCAGCGGCGGCACCCCGCTCTGTGGCGCCGGCGGGGGAGTCCAGGCGGAGGGTGCGCCGTGCGGAACGGCCTCGGCAGCGGCCGAGTCGGCGGACGTACCGGCGTCCGCCGCCGCGGCGTCCTCGCCCTCGCCGGCCGCCGTGACGGCGTCGTCGGAGGCGGGAGCCTCCACGTCGTCGCCGTCCACGTCAACGGAGGGGTCTCCGGATGCGCTTCCGGATGCGTCGCCGGATGCGTCGTCGGAGACGCCCACGCCGTCGTGCGTGCCGGCATCGGTACCGTCCGTGTCCACGGTCGTACCGTCGGAATCGCCGTCACCGTCTCCGGACGGGGCCGAAGCGCCGGCTGAGGCGTCCTCGGTGGAACCGTCGACCGAGGCTTCGCTCTCGCTCTTGCGATCACTCGCCTCGGCAGGCTGCTGAGCGTTGGCCGCGGCGGCGAGATCCGCGATCTCCTGCTTCAGGGAGGCGGCGGAGAACCGCATGGTGGCGCCGCTCTCCAGATCGCCGGTGCCGGACTCGTCCGCGCCGAAAACCGGGAAGGGGGGCGGAGCCGGGGACGGGGAAGGGCCGGGCGGAGCCGGGGTGACAGGCGGCGCGGAGGCGACCGGCGGGGCGGGCGCGGAAGGCGGGGAAGGCGGCGCGACGGGAGACTCGGGCGCGGTCGGAGCCCACTGGGCCTGCCCCTGTGGGTGGGCCTGACCCTGCTGCCCCGGCCCGTATCCCTCCGGCTGAGCCTGAGCCTGTGGCTGCTGCAACTCGAAGCCGCCGCTCGCGGCTGGCCCGGGAGGCGGAGCCGGCGCGAACGCGTTGTCCGGCGGTGGCGGAACGGCCGCAGGGGCACCGGAGGCCCCGCCGGCCGTGCCCTGTCCTGACGCCGTGTCGCCCGCGTTCTGCGTGTACCAGGCGGGCGGCGCGTAGTCGATGGTGAACTCGCCCGTCATCTCGATGGAGGACTCGGCGTCGGGCTGGTCATCGTCGGGTGTGGCCCAGCCCCCGCGGATCCCGTCCCGATCGCTGCTCACAGTTCCTCCTGGTGTGGTCGAGCACCCTCATGGCGTGCCGGGGCGACCATTACTTGTCGGCCTTGGTCGTTCGAGGTCGTCCGATCCACCGGCTCCCCCTGGGGCGCAGACGCCCGGTCAACGGGGTTCTGGCATCGCGCCCGGTACCAGCCTAATCACCACACGACCCACCTCGGCAGGCCCATCCATTCCTCAAGGCCCGACTCCGGCACCACAACCGTCCCTGAAGTGCCGTGCTCGACGCCAATTCCGGCGAACAAACCGCCCGATAGCGGATGTTCTGCCGTACGGCAAAGTGGAACAATCGTCCCCGAATGGTCAATTCGCGTCAGGTGATGGCTGTTTCAGTCCATCCGTCGAGGCATACCCAACAATCCGATCTCGGCGTCGGTGGGCTGCGTCAACACGTACTGCCGGTCGCGGTCGGTGCACCAGAGCGTGAGCCCGTCGGAGAGACCGGGCAACGCGTCCATCTCGGCCCGGGGCAGCGCCATCGTACGGCCCAGTTCCGTGGCCTCGTCCGGCGAGATGCGCTGCACCCCGACGAGCCGTGCCTGTCTGAGCAGTCGCGGGGCCACCGGACTGAGATACGGCAGCAGGGTCAGCACCGCCTGCCAGGGGCCGGAGACCACCCGGCCGCGCGGCGGGCGCATCCCGCAGTCCCGCACCACCAGCACCGGCGTACCGGCCGAGGTGCCCTGCGGGGGCACCCGGCCGACCTCGTACACCGCCAGGCCGTTCTGCCCGCCGCCCATCGCGTGCACCATCTGCATCCAGGCCTGCGGCCGCCCCGTCTCCACGGCGACGCGCGCGCCGGTCGCCGCCGCCCTGAGCGCGATGACCTGGGCGGTCCACAGACCACCGATGAGGACGACGTCGTACGGCGTCGGACGGTTGAGCCCCAGAACAGCGGGACGGCCGTCCGCGTCCACGCCGATGACCACGCCGTCGTCCCCGATGGGCAGGGTGAGCGCGTCGAGTTGCTCCACGGGCAGGGAATGCCGCGCGTGCCGCGGGCCGATGAGCCCGAAGCCGCTGCGCAGCAGATCGCGCGCCCGCTGCGGGCCGGAGGGCTGGGGCTCGCCGCGGCCGGCGGCCGCCTGACCCGCGCGCGTGGTCATCGCCGTCATCGGACACCTCCGAGGGGAAGAGTGGCGAGCATGCCGGGCACCTGTTCCCGGTCGAGGCGGGCGAGGCCGGTGCCGGTGTGCCGGGCCGCGCCCTGCACCGCCCGCCTGGCCGCCACGAGTTCGTCGTCGCTGCGCCCGGTCACCCGCAGGTGTCCGCACACCGAGACCTCCTGGCGCTCCCCGCGCGTCAGCGTGAGGCTGAAGGTGGTGGCGAGCGCGGGAACGGCCGTGACCAGGGCGACGAGCTGCGGCAGCGAGGGCGCCCGCTCGCCTCCCAGTGACGGCCACCGGCGGATCCAGTACGTGGTGTGCCGGCGGTTGTCGCAGCGCCAGCTCCGGCTGGACTCCTCGGTCCGCCGCTCCCGTGTGTCCGTCCGTCCCGCCTCCGCCGTCACCAGTGGGTTGGCGCAGGCCGAGGTGGCGATGGCGGAGGTCAGCTCCTCCTCGTCGAGGAGGGTGGCGCGGAATCCCGCTCCGGTCAGCCGGCTCGCGAGGTGGTCGGCGGCGCGTACGACACACTTCTGTGCGCCCACCAGACCCCCGCCGCGCGCCTCCACCGCCTCCGCGCACAGCTCCGGGTCGAGCTTCAACGCGATCCACGTGATCCGCACCGCAGGAGCACCCGTCTGCTCCTGCAGGGGCGCGTAGTTGGCGACGGCCACGGACTGCTGGGGCAGATGCAGCGCGGGCGCGGGCTGGGTGTGCAGCACGACCTGCGCCGACTCCAGCCTGATGTCGTCGACGCCCAGCGCGTCGTAGACGAGCGAGAGCGGCAGCGGCTGCCGGTTCCGCTCGGCCCGCAGGGCGGTGGCGTCGGCCTCCACCTGCAGGACCGCGGTGACGAACGTGCCGTCGCCGATGACTCCGACGGGCCTGCGGTCACGCCCGGCGTACGTGTACGTCCGCAGGGTCGGGTCGCACTCCACGGCCGGCGCGAGCCCCGGCTCCGTGCCCTCCGGTATCGGCACGCTCGTGGCCCGGCGCTGCCGTGCGCGCAACGCCCGTGCCGTGGCGAGCCATTCGGGCAGGGAGCGGCCGCGGCGGCGGAAGAAGGAGAGCAGCACCAGGCAGACGGCGACGGCGGCCGCGGCGACCAGGGCGACGGGACCGATCACCCACCCGACGAGCACGACGGCGAGTGCGATCTCCAGCAGGACGACGCGTTGCAGCCGGAATGCCCCGGCCTGACCCGAACGCACCCTGAGGTGGAGCGAGCCCGGCGTCGCCGACCGCTGAGCCGGTGTCCGCCGAGGCGCTGCCGGTGTCTGTCCGGGCTCCGAGGAGCCCCGTGACCGCGATCGGCCGCGGGACCGGGCGCGTGTTCCGGAAGCCATCACTCCATCCCCCCGTTTTGCTCACAACTCACTGGTATTTCAGCACCACACAAGGCCTTTGAAGGCCCGCGTACCCTACCCGCTCCACAAGTCCCCGCGGATACCAGGCATAGTAGGGGGCCGCTCTGACATCGGAGGCGGGGGACCACGTCACCCCGGCGAGCGCGGCCCATGTGAACACGGGGAGAGACAGGCACAGATGGCATCTCGGCGCGATCAGCTCAATGCCTACACCTTCGCGAAGCGCCGCATGCTCGCGGCCTTCCTGCAGTCGTCGCCCGACGGCTCGGAGGAAGGGGCGCCCCGCCCGCTCCGCTCGATACTTCCCGGCATCATCGTGGGCGTGATCGTCATCGCCGGCTTCGGGGCGTGGGGCATGTTCAAGCCCACCGCACCCAAGGGCTGGAACACCCCCAACGCCAAGGTGATCATCGCCAGCGACTCGACCACGCGGTACGTCGTCCTGAAGACCGGCTCGCAGGTCCAGTTGCACCCGGTTCTCAACATGGCGTCCGCCAAGCTGCTCCTGAACCAGGGTCAGGGCGAGGTCGTGACGGTCTCCGAGTCCGTCCTCGACAACGGCAAGATCCCGCACGGCGTCACCATCGGCATCCCGTACGCGCCCGACCGCCTGCCGTCGGCGTCCGAGGCGGGCAGCGACAAGCGCTGGGTGGTCTGCGAACGCCCCAGCGCGGGCGGCGAGTCCATCCAGAAGGCGGCCCTGGTCCTCGCCTCCCGGGACATGAAGGCGACCGAGGGCAAGGGCGAGAAGCTGGCCGGTGGTCAACTCCTGTACGTCGAGGGCCCCGACGGCAACCGCTATGTCGTGGACGCGAGCGGACGGGCGTATCCCATCGACAAGAGCGACGAACTGCTGCTGCGCGCCGTCGTCGGCTCCGGCCGCCAGCCGCAGAAGGTGTCCAAGGAGTGGCTGGAGACCCTGCACACGGGCGACGCGATCTCCTTCCCGGAGATCACCGACCAGCCGGGCACCGCGGCCGGCGCCCCCGGTCAGCTCGACGAGTCGACCAACAAGGTCGGCATGGTGCTCAAGGCGCTCGACAACAACACGGAGCAGTACTACGTGGTGCTGCCCGGCCGGGTCGCCCCCATCTCGGCCTTCGTCGCCCAGCTCCTGCTGTTCAGCGAGGACCTCGCCTCCCTCGGACAGGCCGGTCAGGCCAAGGAGATGGGCCCCGGCGCGATCGTCCCGGGCAAGCCGTTCGGCACGGAACACCGCTGGCCCACCGAGGATCCCCAGCCCGTCAACGAGGCCTCCGGCGCGGCCGGCAGCCGCAGCACCGTCTGCAACGTCCTGCGCGACGTGAACGGCTCCGGCGAGACGACGCTGAGCACATGGGCGGGCACGGACTTCCCGGCCAAGCTCCCCACCGGCTCCTCCAGCGCCTACGTCACGCCCGGCTCCGGCCAGCTCTACCGCCAGTTCCAGGGCAAGGAGACCAAGGCGGGACCCGTCTTCCTCGTCACCGACACCGGCCTGCGCTACGTACTGCAGTCCAACGCCGACAGCGGCACGGGCGACACCGGCCTCGGGACGACGGCCAAGGAGCGCAAGCAGGCCCAGCAGGAGGCCGAGCAGGCCCAGACCCGGCTGGGCTACAAGGAGGTGGACCCCGCACCGGTCCCCGCCGCCTGGTCGGAGTTCCTGCCCACGGGCCCACGCCTGTCGACCACCGCGGCCCGCCAGCCGCAGGGCTCCTGAGGGGTGCGGACATGCGACTTCTGCCCTCCGTACGCCGCCTGACGGCCGCGGCGGCCGCGGCCCTGCTGACGACCGCCCCCGTCCTCTTCGCGCCCGCCGCCGCGGCGGCCGACCTCCCGTACTCGGAAAGCTGCACGTTCCCCAACGGCAAGTACCCGGGCCGTCCCTGGGCCCTGCAACGGGTCCTCCTGGACGAGCTGTGGCGCCAGTCCAAGGGGAAGAACGTGCGGGTGGCGGTGATCGACACCGGCGTGGACGTGACGAACCCGCAGCTTGCCGACGCCGTCGACGTGAAGAGCGGCCGCAACCTCCTGCCGAAGAACCTCAAGGACGACGACGGCAACGCGATCGAGCGGGGCAAGGAGAACGGCACCACGGACACCGTCGGCCACGGCACCAAGGTCGCCGGCATCATCGCCGCCCGCCCCGCCGCGGGTACCGGCTTCGTGGGCCTGGCCCCCGACGCGACGATCATCCCGATCCAGCAGAACGACGCCGAGGGCCACGGCACCGCCGACACCCTGGCGAACGCGATCCTCTACGCCATCCAGGCCGACGCCGACGTCATCAACATCTCCCAGGACACCTCGAACGCGGTGAAGCCGACCTCCAGGCTGGAGCAGGCGATCGACGCGGCCCTGGCCCAGCGCATCGTCGTGGTGGCCTCGGCGGGCAACGACGGACTCGGAGGCAACGTCAAGGAGACGTACCCGGCGTCCTACAAGGGCGTCCTCGCGGTCGCCGCCTCGGACCGGAACAACGAGCGCGCCTCCTTCTCCCAGTCCGGCGAGTTCGTCGGCGTGGCAGCCCCAGGCGTCGACATGATCTCCACCGTCCCCAAGGGCGGCCACTGCTCCGACAACGGTACGAGCTTCTCCGCGCCGTACGTCGCGGGCGTCGCGGCGCTGATCAAGGCGAAGCACCCGACGTGGACGGCCCAGCAGATCGTCGCCCAGATCGAACAGACCGCGGAACGCACGACCGCCGGTCACGACATCTACGTCGGCTGGGGTGTGGTGGACCCCGTACGGGCCCTGACGGAGGACGACGAACCACTGGAGTCCCCCAACCCGCAAGCGGGCCTCAGCAAACCGGAAGCCCCCACACCGGCCAGGTTCCAGATGGGTGAAACGGCCGCCGAACGAAACGCCCGCCTCGCCACGTACGTCGCCGTGGGCGCGGCGGTACTCGTCGCTGGTCTCGGCGGTACGGCGGTGGCGATCCGGGACGCGCGCAGGCGTGCGCGACGGGTCGTGGGAGCGGAGTAGGCGGCGGCACGCGCATCTCGGCTCCAGGGAACTGGAGTTGGGGCGTGCCGATTCCGACGACCCTACGATTGTCGGAACAGTGCGGGGCTCGTGATGCCGAAGCGACGGGGGCAGACGTACGACATGGGTGTGAACGGAGCGGGAGCCGGAGCAGGAGCAGGTTCGGCGCAGGCCGGTGGCAAGAACCTCCGGGTCTCCTCCCAGGATCTGACCAAGCTCGCGGGTGACCTGGACGACATGCAGGACCACCTGGACAAGCAGGTCAAACGCATGGACGCGGTCGTCGACCGCATCGAGGCGGGCTGGCGCGGCCCGGCGGCGACGGCGTACCGGAAGTTCCACCAGGCGGCGGCCGAGGACGCCGTACGCATCCGCGAGGTGATGAAGCTGCTGGAGGAGGCGGTACGCCTGAGCCGCGACGGCTTCTCCCGGGACGACCTCGAGGTGCTGGCGCAGATGCGGCAGATCCAGGTGGACGTCGGGAGCGAGGTGGACAGACTGTCGACGCCGAACACCGAGACGCCGGCGTCGGCGCCGCGCAGCAGCCTCGACGACATGTAGCCGTTCTCCGTACACAGGCCTTTCCGTACCAGAGCACCCTGCAGAACCGCAGTTGCCGATCCGAACCACGGGGGGATCATGTCGACGGGCTCCGACCCCGACGAGCACATATCCGTTTCCTTCAACGCACTCACCGAGCTGGCCGCCGACCTGGAGGACATCCTCAAGCAGCTCAACGGCAAGCTGGACGGCCTCTACGACCGTGTAGTGCCCGTTGTGCTGTCGTGGGAGGGCGACACACGCGACGTCTTCGTCGACAAACTCGACGAGTGGGACCGCTCCGCCCAGGATCTCCAGGCGGCCCAGAAGTGGCTGCACGAGTACGTCACCAACGGGCACACCAACTACGCGGCGGCGCACCAGGCGGTGCTGCGGGGCTGGGGGGCCGCCTGATGGGGAGCCCGACACCGAGGCCGGGCGGGACCATCGACGTCACGCCGTCCCTGCTCCACAGCGTCTCGGCCGGTGTCGCCGACCAGCAAGACGTGCTCCACCGCGGCATCAAAGCCTTCCTGGACGAGCTCGCTCGCTATCCGGACGGTGGTGGCCGCGGGACAGCAGTGGAGCAGTTCACCAAGGCGTACAAGCAGGTCGGCGAGCGCTTCCTGGACGTCTGGGCGAGGTCCGTGGTGAGTGTGGGCGGCGCCGCCGTCGGATTCACCACCACCGCCAACAACTACGCGGTGGCGGACGCCGCGACCCATCCATCCCCCTCGAACCAGGCCGTCCAGCAGGCTCCGCCGGTCGTCATCGACAAGGCGCCCACCTACGGGCCCGTCACGGACTTCAAGTGGGGCGACATCGACGACGGCCAGGACTTCGTCCAGACGGCCCTCGAAGGCGTCGAAGCTGCTGTCCTGACCGTGATGCGCCCGCTGCTGGAGGACGCCTGCCGCTGGGGAAAAGCCGCCGAGATCCTGCCGCTGCCGAACCACCACCGGGTCAATTCGATCTCCGAGACCTGGCGTATGCCGCAGATGACGCTGTCCACCGCCGACAGCATGCTGACGGGTCTGATCGGAGGCATCACCGATCAGCACAACAGCGAGTGGTACAGCGCCATGCGTACGTTCTGCAGCACGCTGTGGGGCACCTCTGCATGGGGCAAGGAGCGGTACGGCTACAACTGGGTGAACGACGCCGTGGCCAGGCAGGGCGCCAACCATCCGGTGTTCGCGGTGCTCTTCGACACCTGCGACGTCATGGTCGATGCGTTGTACCACTTTGCCAAGGCCGCCGAGGACGTACGCGAAGACCTGCATCGCATCTATCGCAAAGCCGTCATCGACACCCTCCCCGACATCAACCTGAGCGACGGGCTGGACCTCAAAGACGTCAAGAACTTCGGCAAGGGCCTCTTGAAGATGGGCAAGGGCGTGGTCACCGACCTGTCCGCCGGCATCGTTCTCCATCTCGACGAGGAGGCGATGAACCAAGCGGTCACCGCGTACAACAATCGCGTGAACCGCCAAGTGCCAAGACTGCAGGCCCTTCTGGACCCTTTGAACGAGGCGTACGACAGCGCGCCCACCTACCGCGCGGAGGAGGCTCGTGCCGAGGCATTCGGTGCTCGCGCGCTGACCGACTTCAAAGGAGACCCGCTCTATACGGTGCCGGGTGACGACGAGTCGAAGCACAAATACCCTGTGGACCTCGCCAATCAGGAAGGTATTTCTGGTGCTCACGTCATCGACAAGCACGTAGGCAAGTCGGACGAACAGTTGCACCAGCGACTGAGGGATCAGGCGAGGCTCTATCCCGACGGAGTCACCAGGCCCGTGGCGGTATCCACGTTCAACGATCTGGACGATGCGCAGCGTTACACTCAGGCCGTTCTGGACGACCCGGACAATCAGAGGAAGATCGAGAACTGGCTGAACAACAACCCGAATCCTGCCACCTCGACAAGAAATGTCGGTCTCGAATTCAACGCCCCGGTGGGCCGGTCCTGGTCCCGCGGTGATCCCCAGGCGCACGACTCCGATAAAGTGCTGGTGACTCTGCGGCCGGTACCCGGTGGCCACCCTCCGTACGTGGTACTCACCTCGATGCCGAGCGACACCCTCCCGCAGTAGTGAACAGGAAGACCGTGAATCAGAGAGAGCCTGTGGTCGACGCAGCATCCTGGAAATCCGCCGTGACCGATCTGTTCGGTGGCGGTTGGACATTCGCATGGGTAGGTCCTCGGAAGCACGACGACTGGCGACGTGACGCCGCGTCCGTCATGGCACTCAAGGCTGTCGACCCAAGAGGCTGGCTCTCCGTCAACCACGCTCCAGAAGTCGGCGAGGACCGCAGCGGCACGGGGGGCCCTTTCATGGCGTGGAACGTCGAGCAACTCGATTCGAGTCTGTACGAGATCGGTTCTGCGTCGGCGACCCAGCTCCTGGTCGCCCTCAAAGGCGAGTGGTACCAGGCGGCCAATATCCCGAACTTCATGGACCGCCGGGACGGCTTGTTCAGGAGTTCCCGCGAAATCCTCTCGCGGTTCGGTCCGAGCGCCGCCTTCTTCACCAACGCCTCCGACGCCCAAGACAACCCGAACGCCGATCTGTTGAATCCCGACACCCAGTGGGAATGCCTCTCCGTCTACACCACGGACTGCGGCCTTGTCGCCGTTACCGATACAGAGGTGGGCGTCTTCTGGGCCTTCTGGGAAGACTGAGAGGAATCAGACGTTGCGTACTCGTTCCGCGACCTACCCCGACCGCGAAACCGCCCAATGGGCAACGCAGCAGGTCGTCACCGCCAACGAGCAGGTTGTCCATCGATGGCTGGCGCAGTCCACGCGTCCCCGTCTGGCCATCGAGGCTTCCTGGCCCTCGCGATCCGAGCCGGTGGGTCGAGTCCTGCTTCAGGCGATGATGCTGGCCGGGCGGGAGCCGATCGACGTGCGAGCGGCCCGCGTGGTTCTGAAGCGGGATGCGTCCCGCCCCCACGGCTTCGTCGTCCACGCCACCTTCCCCGTCTACCTGTAGAGACCCGCAGAGACCCGTAGAGGCTGATCACCGTGCCCCTGAGCCCCCTCGAACACGACCGCCGCTACGGCGAGCTGGACCAGGTGATGCGTGCCTACGCCGGACAGTCGGCCGACGACACCGCGGACAAGCCCAGCCAGGCCCTGACCGCATACCTGCGACACACCTGGCACAGCCGCCCGTGGGCGCTGGCCGTCGCCGAGCGGCAACTGCGTGAGTACGCCGACAACCCGCCCGGCCGACTCCGGCTGCGCCTGGGCGAGTTCTATCCGATCCCGGACGTCGGTCTGCCCGAGGGCGAGATCCAGCAGTGGCTGTACTGCCTCGCCGATCACATCAAGCACAGCGTCGAGGAGGGCGAGGTCCCGCCCGCGGCCACGCCCGCCACCCACTGGGAGTGGCAGGCCCGTTTCCCGGAGCTTGGCCAGTTCCTCGGCGGTTGGTTCTCCCAGGACATGCCGGACGAGTTCGACGACCACGACTCGGCCGTCGACGACTACCGGGCCTCCACCGCTCCGCAGCTCACGGCTCGGCTCGTCGGCGAGTTGCACGAACTGCTCGCCCTGGACCTCGACGAGTCCGACTACGCCCTGGCCGTCGCCGAGTTGGGCATGGAGGTCGACCCGCCGGCCCCGTACTCGCCGAGTGGATGGCTCGCGTCGGTCGCGGATCGGCTCGGTGCGCCGCGGGCGGAGTACGGGCCTCGGTCGACGGACGACGGCTGAGCGCGGGGGTCATCCCGCAGTCAAGCCCTGACCGGGTCGTGGCCAAACCGTCGTATGGGTTCCGCATGCCCGAACCCCGCTGACCTGACATAGCGGGATTTGCCCGATCGCTCGCTGGCTACGGTGGTGCCGCCACATCGTCCACGGGGGAGAGGAGACGGCGGTGGCCGCACCGATCCGTTCCCACCTTCTCGACTACTTCGAGGCGGAGCCGCCCACAGGGCGGGCCCAAGCCCAGGGCCAGGCCCCCTCCGGAGCCGGGGCATCGGACCCGGAGCCCCGAAGATCACGCCTTCTGGATTACGTCGATCATGTCGATCGCAACAATCACGTCGATCACGTCGATCACGTCGATCACGTCGAGTACAGCGAGCACACCGAACACTCGGAGACGCGACGGTCACCGGGCCCGAAGCCCGGCGTTCCCCCGTACCGCACTCCTGTCCTCGTCCCCGCCCATCCCCGGTACGTGGACACGACGGACGCTTCCGGCAGACCCGCCCGCGCGCCCTTCATCGCGTACGAACTGTTCGAGCACCCCGTGCAGGGAAGCGTGGCGTTCGCCTTCACCACGCCGGCCAAGCTGGTCGCGGCGCTCGGCGAGGCGCAGCCGTGGGTGGCCACGTCGATCGGACTGCTGGCGGAGGCGCTGGACGAGCACGGTGCACGGTCCTCCTCGACCCGCGTCTCGCCCCCGGGCGCCCCAACTGGCTGCCGGCCGACCTGGCCGCCTACGCGCGGGCGGTGAGCTGATGGCCGTCGACTTCAAGGCCGTGCTGAGCGACCTCACCGCGATGTCGAAGACCTTCCACGACGAGGCCGTCAACTACCGCAAGCTGCACCCCGACGTCGCCCCGCCCGTGGCGGACGGCGGCGACGCCGGGCTCGATCACGCCGTCAAGGAGGTCGCCGACCTCATCGTCGCCCTGCACATCGGTTTCGCCGACCGCCTGGACGACCACGGAGACAAGGTGACGTACGCCCGCGACTCCTTCCAGAGGCACGACATCGACGTACACGGCCTGTTCGAGGACCTGATGGTGGGTGACGGCTGATGGCCGACAGCTGGGTCGGGGGCGACATCGGCGGGCTGCGCACGATGGCCGAGACGTACAAGAACGCGAAGCAGAAGCTCGACGACGTCGTCCGCCCGCTGAGCCGCGCGGTGGAGGGGCTGGTCGACGACACTTCCTGGAAGGGCGAGGCGGCCGAGACGTTCCGCGCCACGTGGAGTCAGGACGCACTGACGGCGGGCGCCTTCGCGAGCCTCGTGCACGCCGCGGGCGGCATCCTTTCCGACCTCGCCGACGCACTCTCCACCTGCGAGACGGCCCTGCAGAACGCGGAGCACGAGGCCACGCGCAAGGGCGTGGCCATGAGGGACAAGGGCGTCCCGCTGGAGATGGCGACAGCGAATCCGCCCAGTGCCGACGACCAGAAGGCGATCGCCGCGTTGGGCGAGTACGACAAGGTGCGCACGGAGATCCTGCACACCGCCCAGCACGCGCGGCTGGTCGCGGCGAACGCACTCCGGGGCTTGTACGCGCAGGTGACGGCGCCGGTGTCCACCGGAGACAAGATCACCATCGCCGACGCCCTGCGCGGTCTGTACGCCTACGACGCCGAGGACGCCCGGGCCGGCGGCAGACACGCCCGCGAGCTGCTCGACGGGGCCAAGGCCGAGGAACGGTCCGCCAAGAAGGAACTGCGGTCGGAGCGCAAGGCGTTCCAGAAGGCGGGCCGCGCGCTGCCCGACGACCTTCCCGCCAAGGGCGCCTACCGCGACGCGGTCATGAAGGTCGACTCGCTGGAGGACGCCATCGCCCGCGCCGATCACGGCAGTACGGCCCTGCCGTACGACCGGGCCCTCAACGTGAAGCTGGCCGACGCGGCGGACGCGCTGCGCCTGGGCGAAGGTGTGAGCAAGCTTCCCGAGTTCCTCCGGGAGATCCCGGTGCTGGACGTCGCCGCGGCCGCCGCCTGCGGACTGGTCGAGGCGAAGGACGACCACGACAAGGGCTGGTCCTGGCAGCACTCCGTCACCGTCGACGTCGGAGCCGCCGTCGCCGGTGTGGCCGCCGGGGCCGTCGTGGTGGCCGCCCTGCCCGTCGAAGGCGCCGTCGCGGTGGCGGTGGTCGGCGTGGGGGCGGCGATCCTCGCGACAGACGTCCTCGACCACTCCTTCCACGAGCACTGGAGCGAGGACATCCACGACCACGGCGTGGTCGGAGGCGTCCTGCACGGCGCCGGGAACGTCGCCACGGAGACCGGAGACGACGTCGTACGACTGGGGAAGGACATCTGGCATGGCGTCACAGGCATCTTCTGAGGCCACCGTCCACGGAACGCCCGCCCACATTCCCGCCCTGCCGAAACTCGGCACCACCTGGTACAAGCGCGGCGTGCCCTACTGGCTGTGCCGCGCCCGTACGACCGTCTTCCTGATCGTCGTCATGGCCATGGTCTGCTTCTTCGCCCTCAACCTCTACCGGGGGTTCACCAGCGAGTGGTCGCCCACTGTGCGCACGGCGTGGAACTGGACGCAGGCCGTCGCGTCCTGCGCGGCCCTGGTCTGGGGCTGGATCAGACAACGCCGAAGCCACCGCGAGGCGCTCCTCCATCCGCCCACCCCCGACCAGACCGGCTACGCCAAACGCGACCACGACAGCCGCGGTCCCGGACGGATCGCCGCCGGCCGTGGCCTGGTCCTCCTCGCGGCGCCCGTCATGCCGGCGTTCGCCGCGTACATCGTCGGCTGGCTGGCGGCCTGGCTCACGGTCCGCGAGTATCCGAGCGAGGTCGGTGCCCGACGCTGGCTGGAGGAACAGCAGCAGCAGTATCCGTCCGGAACATGACGACGAAGCGGTGCGCACTGCTCTCGTGTCGCTCGCGGCGCCTGTCATGCCGCGTTGGCGGCGGGTGCCGAGCAGGACAGGCACGTTTTGGCATCGCAAAGAATGAGCCATGCACGGCATCTGACCCACTGGACGGTTCCTGGCGGGCAGCGAGTGCGGCGAGGTGCGAGTGGCTTGCCCGAGTTTCAGATCCTTCGGGGAGGTTCGGAGCGGGTCTCCTGACGGGGTCTCGACAACTTCGTAACTCACCTAACACAAAGTTCAGTTGGCCGCGATTTACACAATGACTACAGTGGTCATCGAGTGTGTTGATCAGGCCACGGCCTGTGCACCGCTCGACAGCTTCACAAACGGGGAACGGGGAGGGAAGGCATCGTGCCTGCTGCGGAGCGCCAGGCTCTCAAGGTCACGCTGGAGTCGCTCGGAGATTTCAAGAAGCGCGTGGACGCCGCGCTCTCCAACTTCGAGGACTCACAAGGCAGCGCGCAGAAGGTGGGGGCGCACCGCCTCTCGGAGGCGTCGTTCAAGGGCGCGGGTCGCTTCGACGAGGCGAAGGCGCTCCACGCGCAGTACGAGCGCGTCCACGAGCGCCTGACCGCGCTCTCCAAGAACCTTGGCCTGCAGATAGAGGCGCTCCAGATCGCCGTCAACGGCGCGCGCGGCAACTTCAGCGACATCGAAGAGGAGCAGCGGCGGCGGTTCTGGGAGATCCAGACCGAGATCGGGCGGCAGGAAGAGGAAGCGCTGCAGGAGAAGAAGGCCGAGGAGCGCGGAGAGAGCGCGCAGCGCTCTGACAAGAAGCAGGCAGACGGGGACGAAAAGGGCCTGTACAAATGAGCGACGAGCAGAAGCACCAGAATCCGCACCAGGCGGAGAAGGAAGAGGCAGCCGGCCAGCTCAGCGCCATCGACATGATCAATCAGGGGACGGCGTTCGTCAGGGCGCTTCCCTTCGGTGGTGCTGTCCCCCGCGTCTTCGGCAAGACGGACTTCGAGAACCACGACCTCAACGCGATGATCGACCTGGTCGAGTCCGCGAAACCGGAGGAACTGGAGACCGCGGGCAAGGCTCTGTGGGACGCCAAGGACGCCATCGAAACGGCCGCCAACGAGCTCAAGGACCACATCGGCAGGGTCGAGTGGGAAGGCGAGTCCGCCTCCGCCTTCCACAAATGGGGCGGCAACCTCGTCAAACACGCCCTTGAACTCGCGACCTTCGCTGAAACGGCCGGTACGCAGATCACGGCAGCGGCGACGGGCCTAGCGTCGGTCCGCAGCGCCATGCCGCCCCGCGACACCCGGCTCGTCCGCACGCCGGTGGAGGACATCCCGACGCCCAAGCAGGTCGACGGCAACGCGGAGTACACGGCGGCGGTCAAGGTCGAGAAGGACCGCCAAGAGGCGATCAACCAGATGAACCGGCTGGCCTCCTTCTACGAGGTGTCGGAGACGTACCTCGCGAAGCAGCAGGCGCCTACGTTCGAGGCCATGCCGGATGTGGGGGTGCCCAAGCCGCAGTGGACCCCGGTTTACCCAGGTGAACCGAAAGGCGGAGGGGAGGTGACGGCCACCCGCGAGTACGTGGTGGCCGACCATGAGTCGTCGAGTGCGGCGACCAGCCACGCGCGTTCGGTTGACGCCACGCCGCCGCTCAGGCAAGTGGAGGACTCGACCATCTCGCCGTCCCGTAACGTCGGTACGAACATCGACAGCGTTGGAACGCTTCCGCCGCAGGACACTGCGAAGCCGGTGGCTGTGACTCCACCGACCACCACAGGACCGAGCGGAACCTCTACGGGTACGACTCCTCCTTTTGCCGTCGGCGTGCCACCCACGTCGGCCCGCCGCACGTCAGGGTTCGGCCCAACGACTGGCAACAGAGTCCCGATCTCGGCACAGGGCCGTGCAGGCACGCCCAACGGCACTTCCGGTGGGCGCAGCGCGGCGGGCCCAATGGGACGATCCACCGCTCCGGGGCAGTCGGGAGTCCGAGGCGGGGGCACGGCGGCAGGTGCGTCGCCCATGGGCCGTGGTGTCTCCGGGGGAACGCCTCGCCCCGTCGGGGGAGCGGCAGCGAACAGCCGCGCCGGTGGCTCGGGTTCCACGGGAGCAGCACGCGGCAATGGTGTGGTCGGAGGACGGCCTACCACCGGGGCGACTCCAGGATCGACCGGTTCCAGGGTGCCTCGCGGTACGGTCGTCGGCGCCGAGGGCATCGCCTCCCGTACACCTGCTGGCAAGATCGGGCAGCGCGGAGTGATCGGGGCACCGAACTCCACTTCAACTCCCGGCGCCCGCACGGGACAGGCTGCCCGACCGGCCGGGGGCAATCCTGACGGGGTCGTTGGTACTCCCAAGGGACGGGCCCCCGCTACGAGAAGCGGTGGAGTGGCCGGAGGCAGTGCTGAAACCGGGCGCGGTCCGAGGGGGAACCGGCGGAACACGAATGGTGAAGACCGCGAGGGTGAACGTCAGCCCGAACCCCAGCGGCGTAACGCCCCGCCAGCGACGGACTGAACACGAGCGAGGATCTGCAGAGGCATGACAGAGACCAGCCCACGTGGCGGATTGACTGCGATTTTCGCAGGGCGTGCCGGAAGACGAGCGTCGGCGGTGTGTGCTGCACTCGGTGCTTTCGCCGTCGTGACTTCGGGGCTGGCTCCGAGTGCGGTTGCCGCCGATGTCCAGTCGAAGCAGTGGTACTTGGACGCGATGGACGTGGAAGGGATGTGGAAGACCAGTACGGGCAAAGGCGTCCAGGTTGCTGTGGTGGACACGGGTGTGAATCCCGAGACTGCGTCGCTGAAGGGCCAAGTGCTCACGGACGAGGTAGCAAAGTCCGTTTCGCGCGGTGCGACCAATGACTTTGCGGGCCACGGCACGACCATCGCGGAACTGATCGCCGGCACAGGAGCCGGTGGTGGCTTGCAAGGGCTGGCTCCCGGGGCGAAGATCGTCCCCTATCAGGTGAACCTGGAGGGGAATCCGGACAAGAAGGCTCCTGAGGTCGCGGAAGCGATCAGGGCTGCCGCTGACAGCGACGCTCAGATCATCAACATGTCCTTCGGCGGCGACACCATCGACCCGGATGTGGAGGAGGCGGTGAAGTACGCCAACTCCAAGGGCAAGTTGATGTTCGCCGGCACAGGCAATGATGCTGAATCCAAGAACTTCGTAGGCTATCCAGCCGCCTACCCCTTTGTCGTCGGAGTAGCTGCCTCCGATGAGAACGGGAGAGTCGGAGACTTCTCGGAACATGGCAACTATGTCGATCTTGCGGCTCCCGGCCTAAAGGTGCCCTATTGGTGCGACGCGACATTTCGCTCGTACTGCGATGACGGAGACGGAACAAGTATGGCCACCGCCATCACTTCCGCCTCCGCCGCCCTCATCTGGTCTGCCCACCCCAACTGGACCGCCAACCAGGTCCTCGGCACCTTGATCGACACAGCCGCCCGGGATTGGCCGAAGGACCAGCCGAGCAACTATCTCGGATACGGCTTGATCCGCCCTCGTAGGGTGCTGGACAACACCAGCATCAATCCGGGTTCCGCCGACAAGGACCCTCTCAGCTACGAGAACGGGGCCGGCGTCACCGGAACCTCCCCCTCACCCTCCGCTCCCGACACAGCCTCGTCGCAAGCCCCGAAGAACACCTCAGGCGGCGCGACGTCAGCGGCAGGATCCAGCTCCTCCAACGACAACACCCAGTTGTACGTGCTCCTGGGCGCCGCCCTTGTCGTGGTGCTCGGCGGCGGAGCCTTCGCCGTGGCGCGCAAGAGGCGAACCACCTGACCGCTTCCCGCACCTGCGCCGCGCTGTGCGTTGCGCAATCCCGTAAGCGGATCTCAACACCCCCGCAGATAACAGCGAATTAGACGAAGGGAAGTCCCGCGATGGTGGCTGGGCAGAAGCTCAACGATGCCGAAGTAATCAAGCTCGAAAAGGAAATGGTTCAGCGGTACGAGTCGATCAAGGGTCAGCTCAGCACTCTCCAGGGAACGCTGGACACGATGGAGGTCAACTGGCGAGGCATCGGCGCCAAGGCCTTCAACGACAAGCAGGTCGAGATCAACCAGCGCGTCAAGAGCATCGGCGCACTGCTCACGTGGTTCCTGGACAACATCAACGAGACCCGCAAGCTCACGAACACGAACGAAGACGCGGTGCGCTCGACCATGCAGAGCATCGATGTCCAGTACGGCGGCGAGAAGTCGGCTCTCAACAGCTACTGAGCGGCACCCGTCACGCCTCCGGGCCGTCGTGCCCCAAAAGAAGCCAATGAAGAGATGAGGAACCACGGTGAGCATTCACAACGACGAGATGGCTGTGAAGTACGACGGCCTCGATACGATCACCACTACGCTCGGTAAGCAGGCCAGCAAGCTCGAAGAGGACATCCAGGCGCTCAAGGCCGCAGTGATGAAGGTCGCCGCCGGGTGGGAGGGTGAAGCCGCGAACGCGTTCGGCGCGAAGATGAAGCAGTGGGACACCGACGCCGCCGCGCTCCACGCGGCGCTCGTGTCCATCGGCCAGAAGGTCACCCAGGCCGGCGGCGACTACCGCGCCGGTGACCTCAAGGGAGCCAGCTACTTCCAGTGAGCTGAGCGGATCGACGGCAGGGTGGGCACGCACGGGAGGTGCCCACCCTGTCGTCGTTCCCGCGCGCGACAGACACCGAGATTTCGACACGACCGCTGTCCTGGACGACGGCTCAGCCGACTTGCGGGCTACCGTTTGGCAGGTCCTCCGCGCCCTCACAAGTCCAGAGATCCCGGGCCTCAAGCCGAAGGGTCTCTGCAGCGAGCGAAGCCATGTTCTGGATGACGGCTCGGTCGGTCGTCTTCTCGAACGTCACGTCAACCTCTACCAGAGCCTTGGCTTCTTCTGCTTCGGAGCAATCGGCAAAGAGGAAAACGGTGTCCCCCTTGTAATACCCGCGGGCCTTACCAAGAGTGATCTTCTTGTTGCCCGCCTGCTCCGCACCGCGAGCCGCATCCTGCATGCTGTATTCCGACTGGAGATAGAAGGAGTGGTCGATCGTTATCGTCTTCCCTCCACCGTACAGTTTGCATGTTCCGGGTCTGGCTGATTTGTACGGGTACCGGGGATTGAAGACACCTGAAGCCCAATCCGAGAACGGCTTACCTTTATCTGGCAGAAGCGCCTTCGCGGCCGCTCCCGGAAGAGCGTCATCGCACACCTGCGCCGGCACCGCGACAGCTGGTTCCTCGGACGGCCAGACCTGCCAGACCACCACGCCGGCCACAGCCAGAGCCCCCACGACTGCTAGGGCAACCGACGTCTTGAATCGTCGACTCCGCTTTTCTGATCCGTTCACGAGCTCCTACTTCCCTGCTCTCTGGCGTCCTTGGCCGTAGGAGTCCTGGACTTCCCGCTTGGCGGCTTCGGCCTGACTCGCCGCATTCGTTTCGTTGTAGCCCGCTTCCCTGGCGGCCGTGTATGCAGCGTCGTAGATCGCGTCCGTCGAATTGCCCCTCTGTTCCTCCAGGAACAAGTCTCGGTTTTTCAGGGCTTCCTCGCTCGAATCCCTGGTGAAGTTCTTCACGACCGCCTCCTGGACATCCTCCACCACCCAGCCAACCGCCTCACCCGCGATGGGGATCTTGCCGATCCCCATCCCAATGACGCGGCCAGCCCATTTGTCGGCAGTGGCGACCCCTTCATTGAAATCAGCGTCCGAGGCGATTTTCTCGTCAACGACCGCCTGCGTGCGAGATTCCGCCATAATGCCGGCGATCTCGCCGCCGGGCGAAACCCGGTTGGCGATCTCCGGAGCCAGCTCCTTGTACTTACCGGCGTCATGGAAGGCCTCGTTGACGAGGTCCGTGGTCACCGCCTCCTGGGAAGTCAGGATGGCTCCGTAGGCATCGGGATCCTTTCCTACCGCGCCCAGGAAGTTCTTGAGGGTGCCGGGAGAAAGGCCCTCCGGGTTGGTGGTGACGTCGAAGTTCCCGAGGTGCGCGCTGGCGCCATGGGTGCCCACCACGCTTCCGTCCCCCATGAAGGCACCCTGTACATCCCGCATGTAGTCGGCGGTGATGTTCCCCAGGCTCGCTCGCATGGGTGAGTCGTCCAGGTCACCGGGGTCGGCGCCGTAGCGTTCGACGAGCTTGTGGAAGATGGCGGCGCCTTCCTCGGAATGCGGTGGCGACACGGTCTCACTGCCGTACGGCAGGCCGGTCGTCGCGGCCTCCAGCGCGTGCCCGAGCGCCTGCTGACCGAATCCGAGCGCGTTCTTCGTCTTTTCCTCGTCGGCGAGGACGTTGGCGTCGTTGGTGTCGATCGTCCACTCGAAGTCCTTGTCGGTGAACAGGTCGAGGTAGGAGTCGAAGCCCGCTTTGCCGCCGGTCTTCTGCGTACCGTCCTCGTTGTACGCGGTCGGCGGGTCGGTGAAGAACTTTTCCGCCGCGTCGGGGCTGTGGCCGAGGGCCTCCAGGACGCTGTTGAGTGGTTCGTTGCCCGACCCCAGCTGGCCTGAGGGATTGAAGCCGTAGATGTCCGGCGACCCCTCGGCCTTGTTGCGCAGGAAAAAGTACGGGTCCTCCTTGTGCAGCTGGGTGACGTGCTCGGCGATCGGGTTGATGAAACTCGCGTCGTAGTTGCCGTAGCGCAGCAGACCGCCGAGGACCTGGTAGCCGTACGGCTTGCCCCACTGGCCCTTCTCCCAGGCGATCTCCTGTGTGCCCAAGCGGCGGAACTGCTCGCCCCAGTTGCTGGGCAGGTGGTGCTCCGTGTGCGGGTTCGTGGCGTTGGCCAGCGCGAACCCCATGTTCTTCTGGAGGTCCTTCACGGCGTCGAGGCGGACCTTGCTCGCGTCAGGGCCGGTGCCGTTGATCGACATCTCGGCGTAGAACTCGAGCGTCTTCTCCGGTCCGCCGAGCCCCTTGTAGAAGTCGGTGGCGAACTCGCCGTTCTTCTCCCTGGCGTTGAACCGCATCAGCCGGTTGAATTCCTGCAGTTCCGTGTCGGTCATCTTGTCGCCCTTACGGGCCAGCTCCACGGCGCGTTCGGCCTGGGCATCGTTCAGGGATTCGTACGAGCTGTGTCCGGCGTTGTTCCGGTCGTTTCCGTGGCTCTTGCGCAGGGCGCGGGCCACCGACTCGTCGACCTCCGCGGCCTGGGCGAGGAGCCGGTTGATGCGGTTCTCCAACTCCTGCTTGGCGTCGAGCTGTTCCTGCGTACGTTCGTCGCTGTCGCCCCGGATGTGCGGGAAGAAGCAGCGGACTTTCCCCTCGCCGATGTCCTCGACGCGGATCCCGAGGGTCGAGGCATCCGTCTCGACCGCGGTCCTGACCTGCTTCTGCAACGAGGCGAGTTCGGTGTGAGCGTCGGAGAGGACCTGATGGATGCTGCTCGCCTCGACGTGGAGGTCCGAGATCTCCTTCTTGGTCTTGGTGACGAACTCCCGGGTCACCGAGGCGTTCACTCCGGCCCATCGGGCGCGGTCCGCCTTGGCCTGCATGCCCTTCTGGGCGTTCTCCGTCAGGGTCTTGAGGCCGTCGACCGTGCCCTTCCAGTCGGAGACCGCTGTGCCGAGTGCGCCGAGGTCCACCTCGGCCAGGTCCAGGTAAGTGAAAGCCATGACCGTGTTCCCTACGTGAAGTACCTGCTGAGCTCGGACACGGTCACGGCCTCGCCGTCGCGGCTGACCACTGCCGCGATCTTGGCGTCGTCCGACGCATGGAGCTTCTTGGTGAAGTCGAGGTGATTGGAGATGTGCGCGCATGCCTGAAGCACGGACTTGACCTGGGAGGTCCAGATCTCGACCGTCGTGTCCAGGGCACCGCCCATCGCGAAGTTGTGGGACTTCAACGAGGCGGCGGCCTGCGCCGTGGAACCGGCGCCGTCCTTGTTCGGGCTCGCGCCGGCGATGTCCGCTTCCCTGCGGAGATCCTCGTAGAGGACGAAGGCCTCGTGGCCGACGGCGCCGAGATCGTCCTGGTTCACCACCAGATCGCCGTCCCCGGCTCCGCTCCCGCCTCCGCCTTGGTCCGCGGGCAGCTGGTTGAGCCGCATCTGCGTCGAGCCGCGCTGCGCCGCGCCGGACTTGAGCTGCTCCCACTCGTCCCAGGCCATGCCCCCGTGCCCTCCCGTGGTCCCCGTGCCGCGTCAGTCCCCGGTCGGGGTGACTGCTCGCCGATCTTCTTACTCGATCCTCAACGTACCAACGGCAGCTGCGGCCTGAGGAGTCGAGCGTCAACGCGCATCATTACTTCACACTTACATCGCCCGACCGACGTTGTGCACGCACGACAATCGTTCCTACCGTCTGAGAGCGCCGGACCCTCGAATCACCGGGCAAATGACGGGCACACACCCTTCGGAAAGGCCGCTCTACAGTGAGACCGAACGGACTACCCGCCACCGTCGCCATCACCACGACGCTTCTTGCCACCCTTGCGGGATGCGGTGGTGAGGCTGCTCCCGCTGACCGCATCTCCGTACTCACCGCGCAGGAGACCAAGTCAGTAGCTCCCGACGGGGAAGCCATGCCGGGCTGGAAAGTCACCAATGCGCAGCACGTGACGACGATGACGAGCCGCATCGCCAAAGCGGCCTGCGCGCAAGGTGCGAAGCAGACCTGCGCAGGCGCCCGATATATGGGTACCTCCACATATACGCGTTCGGACCATGCACATATCGACTTCTGGGTGACTGCCTACAAGAGTGAAGCAACGGCCGAGGCGGCGTACGCAACAAACCTGAGCTGGTACTCCCGATCGATAGTCGATCCGAAGAACATGAACCTGGGCTCGCTGGGAGACCGCCGTGACGGCGTGCAGGGTGGCGTCGGCTATGTGAAGCGGTCTGGAGTGGGGGCCTACGTCCAGGTGAGAGACGGAACCTGCATCGCAGCTGTCAGCATCCGCGAGTCAGGTGCCGGCCCTGTCGACGAAGAGTTCGTCAAGGACCTCGCCTCCATGCTCACTGACCGAGTCCGGGAAGCGCAGAACGGGGACACGCCCTCGGCGAAGCTGGAATCCTGACGTCGGGCCCGGGCGGCTGTCGGTAGGCCTGCCGAGCCGCCCGATCCCGGTGGGGGAAGCGGCCGGCCGGCACCTCAGTACACGCCTGCGATGCTCGGCCCCGCCACGACACCTCAGTACACGCCCTCCACCAACCCCACCTGAACCAACGGCTTCCCCCGCCGCCGGGACACGAAGACCCCCCGCCCCGCGGGCATCGGCCGTGGCCGTACCCCGCCGAGGATGTCTCCCTCGCTCGGGTCGCCGGCCAGGACGACACCCTGTGCGCCCAGTTCCTTGATGCGCTGCATGAACGCCTCGTACGAGGCTCGTCCGGCGCCCGCCGTGGACCGCGCGATGATGAACCGCACGCCCACGTCGCGGGCGAACGGAAGCAGCTCGGTCAGGCCCGCCAGCGGATTGCCGCTCGACGTCGACACGAGGTCGTAGTCGTCGATGACGACGTACACCGTCGGTCCCTGCCACCAACTCCGGTCGCGCAGCTGCTGTGCCGTCACGTCGGCGGTCGGGGTGCGGCGCTGCATCAGGTCGGCCAGGGCGGCCATGTGGTGGTCCATGGAGTTGGACATGGGGATGTACTCGGCGAGGTGGGACGCCGGCGTCACGTCCAGCAGGGAGCGCCGGTTGTCGATGACGAACAGCTTGGCCTCGTGGCCCTCGTACCGCTCCGTCAGCTGCTTGATCAGCAGCCGCAGCAGGTTCGACTTGCCCGACTCGCTCTCACCGAAGATGAGGAAGAACGGGTCCTGCTCGAAGTCGACGAAGACCGGTTCGAGGTTGTCCTCGTCGAGCGCGAAGGCGACACCGCGCTGCGGGAAACGGTTGCCGGGAGGCAACTGCCCGGCCGGGAACTCGCGTGGCAGCAGGCGGACTTCGGGCGCTCCGGGTGCCTGCCAGTGCCGGGAGACCTCGGTGGCCAGCGCCGCCGTGGCCTCCGCCAGGTCCGTGTCGGAGGTCAGACCGTCGATGCGGGGCACGGCCGCCATGAAGTGGAGCTTCTGGGGTGCCTGTCCGCGGCCGGGCACGCCCGCCGGGACGTTCGCGGCCACCTTGCGGTCCAGTTCGGAGTCCATGGTGTCGCCTAGCCGCAGCTCCAGGCGGTTCATCAGCTGGTCCTTGAGGGCGGCCCTGACCTCCATCGAGCGCGAGGCCGTCAGGATCAGGTGGATGCCGTACCCGAGACCGCGGGCCGCGATGTCGTGGATCACCTGGTCCATCGCCTCGTAGTCGGCGCGGAAGTTGCCCCATCCGTCGATGACGAGGAAGACGTCTCCCCACGGCTGGTCCGTGACCGAGATCTCGCCGCGGGCACGCCGTGCCCGGAAGTCCGCGATGGACGCGATGCCGGCGGAGCGGAAGTACTCCTCGCGCTGGGTCAGCACGCCGTACACCTCGGCCACCGTGCGCCGCACGCGCTCCGGGTCCAGGCGGGAGGCCACGCCGCCCACGTGGGGCAGTCCGGCGATCGCCGCCATGCCGCCACCGCCGAAGTCCAGGCCGTAGAACTGGACTTCGTGCGGTGTGTGGGTGAGTGCGAACGCGGAGATCAGGGTGCGCAGCAGGGTCGACTTGCCGGACTGCGGACCGCCGACGATCTGCATGTGGCCGGCCGCTCCGGAGAAGTCGGCCCAGAGCGGGTCGCGGCGCTGCTCGAACGGCTTGTCGACGAGGCCCGCGGGCACGATCAGGCGGCCCGCGCCTTCGTAGCCGGGCTGGGTGAGGCCGCGGCCCGGTACGGCGGTGAGTCCGGGCAGGAGTCCGTCCAGGGAGGGCGGGCTGTCCAGCGGGGGCAGCCACACCTGGTGGGCCGCGGGCCCCTGCGCCTCCAGCCGGCGCACGACCACGTCCAGCACGGTGTCGGCGAGAGCGTCGTCGACGTCCGGGGTGTCCGGGGCCGAAGGGCGCTGCTGCGGCACCGCCACGTACTGGACGGGCACTTCGGCCGCCGTGAACAGCACCGGCCGCCGGTCCATGGGCAGCTGGCCGCTGCCCAGCGCCGACCGCTGCGTGCCCGAGCGGTACACGCCGGAGACGTAGGCCGCCTTGAAGCGCACCATCTCGCCCGTGCCGAACTTCAGGATGCCGGAGCCGGGGACGTTGGGCAGCTCGTAGGCGTCCGGTACGCCGATCGCCGCCCGGGACTCCGCGGCGGAGAAGGTGCGCAGACCGATCCGGTACGACAGATACGTCTCCAGGCCGCGCAGTCGCCCCTCCTCCAGACGCTGCGAGGCCAGCAGCAGGTGCACGCCGAGCGACCGGCCGATGCGGCCGATCTGGACGAACATCTCGATGAAGTCCGGCTTGGCGGTGAGCAGTTCGCTGAACTCGTCGATCACCAGGACCAGCGAGGGAATCGGCTGCAGCGGCGCACCGGCCGCGCGCGCCTTCTCGTAGTCGTGGATGTTGGCGTAGTTGCCCGCGTCGCGCAGCATCTCCTGACGGCGGTTGAGCTCGCCGCGGATGGAGTCGCCCATGCGGTCGACCAGGGTGAGGTCGTCCGCGAGGTTGGTGATGACGGCCGCCACGTGCGGCATCTGCGCCATGCCGGCGAAGGTGGCGCCGCCCTTGAAGTCGGCGAGGACGAAGTTCAGCGTCTCCGAGGAGTGCGTCACCGCCAGGCCCAGCACCAGGGTGCGCAGCAGCTCCGACTTGCCGGAGCCGGTGGCGCCCACGCACAGACCGTGTGGTCCCATGCCCTCCTGCGCGGCCTCCTTGAGGTCCAGCATGACGGGCCGGCCGTCCTCGCCGAGTCCGATCGGCACCCGCAGCCGCTCGGCCAGCGAACGCGGCCGCCAGGTGCGCTTGGTGTCGACGGAGGCCGCGTCACCGAGGTTCAGCAGGTCGGTGAACTCCAGGTTGGCCAGCAGCGGTTCGTCGTCGTCCCCGCCGGAGGCCATCCGCAGCGGGGCGAGTTGCCGGGCCAACGCCTCGGCGGACTCGTAGGAGAGGGTGTCGGGGGTCCCCTCGTAGACGACGCCGTGCCCCGACTCCAGGTGCAGCGCCTCGGGTTGCACGACGATGGAGAGCTCGCCGCCGGCCCCGGTCAGCTCGCCGGGGACGACCTCGAGGACCGTGACGCCCTGCAGTCCCTCCGGGTTGGCCAGGACGGAGTCCGGCGGCAGGGAGACGCCGTCGAGTACGACGACGATGTGGGGCTCCTCCGGCAGCGGCGCCGCGTTCGGGTGGAAGCGCGGACGGCCGGTCAGCCGGGTGGCGAGCAGGTTCTCCAGCTCGCGGGTGTCGCTGTCGATCAGCCGGCGGCTGCCGGCGCCGTCCACGGAACCGGGGGCCTGGACGTGCGGGAGCCACTTGGCCCACTCCCAGTGGGGCAGGGCCTGGCGGCCCGCCGCGACCACGAGGAGCAGGTCCTGGGGGGAGTGCAACGCGGCCAGCGAACCGGCCATGGCCCGGGCGGAGGACCGTACGGACTGCGGGTCACCACTGATCGTGACGTGGTAGAAGGCCCGCAGTGAGACGGCCATCGGCAGGTCGTCCAGAGTGCTGTGGACGGCGAGGAAGCGCTGCATCGCGCCCGCCGTCAGCGGCTCCAGCTGTTCGACGGGGGCGGTCTCCGGGGGGACCAGGGCGCTGGCGAGCGCCTGCGAGCCGAGGCCGATGCGGACCTGGGCGAAGTCTTCGTCGCCGGGGCGCCGTTCCCACACCCGGCTGCCCTCGGCGACCAGGGCCCACAGCTGCTCGGGGGAGGGGTGGAGGAAGTACTGCGCGTCCCGCTGCGCCTTCGCCGTGTCGACGGCGGTGCGCCGGGTCTGCGCCAGGTAGCTGAGGTAGTCGCGGCGCATGTCCGCCAACTGCCCCTGGGAGCCGCGGCGGAAGCGGACCACCATCGCGATGGACATGGCGACCGTCGAGGCGATCATGATCATGCCCATGATCTTCATGAACGGCTGCCCGTTCGTGAAGAAGAAGACCACCGAGCCACCCATGCCGAGGGTCGGCAGGAGTTGCATCAGCACGCTTTCCTGGTGCCCCCGCGGCAGTTCGGGCGGAGGCTGCAGGACGATCTCCTGCGTGGACACTTCGGACGGCAGCACCCGAGGCGGGCGCTTCACGACGATGTGGCTCACTGTCATCCATTCCCTTGGCCGGCCCGGAGAAGTCCGTCCGCCGCCCCGTGTCGGGCGGACGCAGGCCGCCGCGCGATCCTACTGACTTCATAAGGGACGACGGGACGGTAGGGTGCCGGATGTTCGCGTGAGCACACGCGAGTTGGGCTGGAGGATCGGGGCATTCCGTGCCATCTGGCGAGGTAGCGAACCCCGGCGACAGCCCCGCGGCACGCTTGTCGCCACCTCCCCGCGACGTCGGTCTCGACGGGCGGGGAAAGCGGCGCAGGACTTTCACACCGCAGACGCGGAACCATCACTGAGGGGGATCAGCAGGTGAGCATGACGGCCTCCGCGGCAGCCACCGGAGGAGGGACCGGAACGGGGACCTCCGGCGCGGGCACGGGACTCGGCTTCTGCCGGGTCACGATCGTCGCGCCCGACAGCCGGATCGACGTGGCACTGCCCGACGACATCCCGGTAGCCGACATCTATCCGGAGATCCTCAGGCTCTCCCAACAGAGCCCCGCCGAGGGCGCACCCGTCGGCTACCACCTGGTACGCCGCGACGGCACCGTCCTCGACAGCTCCCGGTCCTTCGCCGCCCAGCGCATTCTCGACGGCGAACTCCTCACGCTGCGCCCCTTCGCCGAGTCGCTGCCCCCGGCCGTCTTCGACGACGTCTCCGAAGCGGTCGCGTCCGCGGTGACGAGCGAACGCACCCTGTGGAGCGGCGACTTGACGCGCGCCGCCGGCCTCGTTGGGGGCGGCGTACTGCCGGTCCTGCTCGCCTTCGTGGCCTGGACCGGCGACCCGCGCCACGACATGCACAGCCTGCCCGGCATCCTTGCCGGAGTCGCCGGTGTGCTCCTGGTCGTCCTCGCGTGCGTACGCGCCCGGGTCTACGACGACCGGGCCTCGGCCATCGCCCTGGGACTCGGCGCCCTCCCCAACGTCGGCGTGGCCGGCTCGGGACTCCTCCCGCTCAGCGACGGACAGGGCATCGGCAAGCTCCAGTTCCTCCTCGCCTGCGCGGCGGTGCTGCTGGCCTCGTTCCTGCTCACCCTGTGCTCGCCGAGCGGAGACGGCCCGTTCGTCGCCTTCGTCTTCGCCTCCGCCCTCGGTCTCCTCTCCGTGTTCGCGGCGACCCTCGCCGACTGGACGGCGTCCGAGATCGCCGCCCTGTGCGCCCCGATCGCCGTCGGCGGCCTCGCCTTCCTGCCGGGTCTGTCGATGCGCTTCGCCCGGCTGCCGATCGGCTTCGACACCCCGGACACCGCCCCGCGCAGCGCGTACGACACCGACCCCAGTCCCCAGGAGCCGGTCGACGCCGAGCGGGTCACCGCCAAGGCCCGGCGCGGACACGAGTTGCTCGTCGGCCTGGTGGGCGGCTGCGCGGTGACCGTGGTCGGTTCCTCGGCGGTCCTCGGCTTCTCCTCCAACGTGTGGGCCCAGCTCCTCGCCCTCGCGACCGGTGTGGCCCTGCTGATGCGCGCCCACCTCTTCCGGTACACCGGTCAGGTCGCCCCCGTCCTCTCCGCCGGCCTCGCCTCCCTCGTACTGCTCGGCCTCGGTCTGGCGCTCAACCCGCCGCAGTCGATCGTCCGCGACGCCCTCATGGGCGACCGCACCGACCTCGACATCCGGACCATCTGGCTCGTCGCGGCGATCGCCGCGACGGCCGCGCTCGTCACCGCGCTCGGCCTGATCGTCTCGCGCGGCGGCCTCACCCCGTTCTGGGGACGCTTCCTGGAGATCGCCGAGGGCTTCGTGCTGCTCACCCTGGTGCCGCTGGCACTGGCCGTCTTCGACGTGTACACCACCGCCCGGTCGATGACGAGCTGATCCGCCGATCCGGCAACGAGCGAAGGGACCATCGAGCGTGAGCTTCGGCCCACCTCCCTCGATATTCACCCAGTCGACGGTGTCGGCGGACCGCCGGCGCCAGAAGCGTCGCAGGACGCTGCTCGGCGGGGTGGCGACCGTCCTGGTCGTCGTGCTGGCCGCCGGTGGCTGGCTGCTGTGGAACCGGGATCCCGCACCGTCGAACAAGCCCCTGGCCGCAGCCGTGCAAAGCCGCCTCGACGTCAGGCAGTCGGTCGAGACGCCGCCCAAGAGCACCACCGGCGTCATGGCGTTCCGTTTCTCCGAGGACGAGATGGCCCCCGGCGAGCGGGTAGCGATGCCCGGCACGTGGGCCACGGACGAGATCCTTGCCAAGGGCATCAACAGAAGCCTCGTCGGCCTGCGGATCGGCACGGACGCCTCACCCGGCGACGAGGTCTGGAAGATCCAGTTCCCCGGCCCGATCTGTGGCTACACGCGCCATGTGACCGTCGAGAACCGTACGGCCGTCCTCTTCCGGTCGAGCACCGGCGAGGACGCCCACTGCGACCACGTGGCGTTCGTCGACCTCGACGACGGCCGAAAGATCTGGGAGCACGGGTTCACGTCCGGCAAGTGGGACACGACGAGCGTGACCCTCACCCACGCCACGGTCGCCGTGACCCGGGACGACGGCACCGAGGCGTACGACATGGACGAGGGCCGGCGGCTGTGGCGCACCGAGGGCTCCGGCGACTGCGAGGACCGCGGTGTGGCCGGCGGGCGTGCCCTGCTCGTTCTGGTCGCCTGCGAGCAGAAGGGCAAGCCCGCCACCTCGTGGGAGTCCACCGCGTACCAGGTGCGCAAGACGGATCCGCGCACCGGCAAGACCGTGTGGACGTATCAGGTCGCGTCCGGCGTCCGGGACGTCCAGGTCCCCTCCACCGACCCGGCCGTCCTCGCGGTCGCGGCCGGCGACACCGGCTACACCGAGCTGCTCTCCCTGGACGGCGAGGGCAAGAACCGTGCCACGATCCGGCTGCAGGGCGGGCAGTACGTCGGTGAGTGCAACGACGACGCGCTCGACTACGGCGTCATCGACGACTGCCCGACGATCCCGGTGGGCGCCGGCCAGGTCTTCCTCCGGAGCAAGGACCACGACGACGCCGAGCGCCCCTCCAACTGGATCGTCGGCTTCGACCTGGCGACCGGGAACACCGTCAAGAAGTTCGACTCGGGACCCAACGAGCTGCTCTACCCGATGCAGACGAGCGGCGACCAACTCCTCGCACTCCGCGAGAGCGGCGATCACATCTCACCGATGGCGCTGGTCGGTCTCGACCCGAAGACCGGCGAGGAAACCCCGTACTTCTACTTCGGTCTGCCGCAGGAGGCCGAGGTGTTCACCCTCAGGGACTCCTACGACATCCTCGTCCAGGACGGGCGACTGTTCTTCGCTGCCAAAGAGGCGAACGGCCCCGGCAAGGGCAAGCAGTGGATCTGGCTGGCCCTGGGCATCGAGAGCGCCGCGCGAGGGAGCATGTCCGCACGCCAGTAGCGGAACGGCAAGCTCCGCACGCCGGCAGCGGAGACGACAAGCGGGGACCCGGTCGTGCACCCGTTCCCCGCCCCCGGATCGTCACTCCGCGGCAGGCCCTCCGCTGTGGGGGGCGGGATCCAGATCGAACTCCCCGTCCCGCGCCCCCAGCACGAACGCCCGCCACTCCGCCTCCGTGTACCGCAGCACGGTGTCGGGGTCGAGAGACGACCGCATGGCCACGGCTCCTTCGGGAAGGTAGGCGATCTCGACCCGCTCCTCGTGCTCCTCGGTGCCCGGCGCGCTGTGCCACTCGACGCCGGAGATGTCGAGGGCGTACAGCTCGTCCCTCTCGCGCTCCTTGCGTGCCTTGAGTTCCTCGTCCTTGGTGTCGGCCATGGCGACTTTTGATCCTTCCCTCTGCAACGAGCTGTCCAGCCACCCTACTTGCCACCGTTCCCCCTGGTCAGACGTTTGCTCATGAGCGACCGTCACAAAGGGCGACAGCTCGCTCACACCTCCGCGCCCTCGGCAGAAAGGTCCCGTCCGTGAGTTTCGGCCCACCGCCGTCCGTCTACACCGAGTCCACCCTGGCCGCCGAGAGCCGCAGGAAACGCCGCCGGCTGCTCACCCTCGGCGCCACGACGACCGCGCTCGCGCTGCTGCTCGTCGGCATCTGGGTCCTGTCGAACGACGGCACCGACACCCCCTCCGGCCAGAGCCCGGCCGCGGCGAGTCAAGCCCCGGACGACATCCGGGAGACGATCGAGCGGCGGCCGGCGACTCCGGAAGCGGTGAGCGTGGTCGCGCGTCGCGCCGAGGGCGTCAAGGCCGGCCAGAACGTCAAGGCGACGGGCACCTGGGCGACCGCCAGGACGTTCGCGAAGACGGTGGGCAACCGCATCACGGGGTACAGGATCTCGACCGACCGCGAGGCGTGGAAACTGACCTTCCCCGGCGGTGTCTGCGCCGCCACCCCGCACGCCACCGTGGACGGCCGGACCGTCGTGGCCTTCTCGAGCGAGCCCACCAGGACCGATCCGAGCGGTGGGACCATGAGCGGCCCGTGCGACCGGGTCGCGATGTTCGACATCGACACGGGCAAGCGGCTGTGGCACGTCGAGTTGCCCGAGAAGCGACTCGTGCCCGCCAGGGTCACGATGACGCGCGGAAAGGTCGTCGCGGCCTGGGAGGACGGTTCGGCGGCGTACGCCATGACCAACGGGAAGCTGCTCTGGTCGCACACGGCGGGGTCGGCCTGCGGGGACAGCGGCTACTCCGGGGGCAAGGCCCTCGTGCGTGTCGTCAAGTGCGGCAACGCGGACAACAGACGCTTTCGGGTGGAGGGGACGGACCCCGAGACCGGAGAGCCCCTGTGGACCTACCCGGTGGCCCCCGGGGTCCAGGACGTTCGGCTGATCTCCTCGGCCCCCGTCGTCATCGCCGTCGCGGCGGGCGACCTCGTGATCACCGACCTGATCTCCCTCGGTGACCAGGGCGAGTTCCGCGCCACCATCTCGGTGCCCGTCCAGAACTACGTCACCAAGTGCGGCGACGGCATCGACGTCACGGGCCCGATCGAGACCTGCGACGCGGTGGTGGTGGACGAGCGGAAGCTGTACCTCGCCACACAGGCGCGCGAGACCGGCACCGTGAGCGCCCACGGACAAGTGGCCAACGAGATCGTCGCCTTCGACCTGGCCACCGGGAAGAGCGTCGCGAAGTTCGATGCCAGAGTCGGCCGGCCGATGTACCCCGTCCGCATGAGCGGCGACAGGCTCATCGCCGTTCGGGAGTCCACCTCCGCGTACACGCCCAGCGCCGCCGTGAGCATCGACCCCGGCTCGGGGAAGGAGACCCTGCTCCTGCTCTACGGCACCGTCGGCATGCTGCCCTACGAGTATCTGGACGTCCGCTACGAACACGGCCGCGTCTTCTTCGCCGCCACGAGCCTCGCCGGACCGGTGAGCAAGGACGACGAAGGGGAGGGCCTGTGGCTCGCCGACGGGTTCGAGACCGACGGCTGACACCGGAGACCGAGACCGGAGAGCACCGGAGACCACACCGGAGACGACCCCGGTCGGGGGCATCCTCGCAGGCTGGTAGTCTGTGCTGTGGCCGTTTGTGTACGCGCCCCCGGAGCCCTGGCCCTGGAGGCCGCGCCCAGCGGATCCCCGCCTCCCGAGTAACGGAAGCTCCCCCGAGATGTGGACCGGGGGCACTCGGTGGCCCTTCACAGACTACGAGGAGTACGCGTGTCGCTCGACGCCGCAACGAAGAAGCAGCTCATCAGCGAGTTCGGTACCAAGGAGGGCGACACCGGCTCCCCCGAGGTCCAGGTCGCGATGCTCTCGCGCCGTATCTCGGACCTGACCGAGCACCTCAAGACCCACAAGCACGACCACCACTCCCGCCGTGGTCTGCTCATCCTGGTCGGTCAGCGTCGCCGCCTGCTGCAGTACCTCGCCAAGAAGGACATCCAGCGCTTCCGTGCGCTGGTCGACCGCCTCGGCATCCGCCGCGGTGCGGCGGGCGCCAAGTAAGACGCCGTGAGGGGAGCGGTTCCCGTGATCATCGGGGCCGCTCCCTTTGCTGTACGTACGGAAACGTGCGGAGTGTCACTGACGCTTTGTAGTGTGGTAGCACAACGCAATACGTACGACACAGAGTGATGACGTGTGCTCGCTGAGGGTAGGGCGTCATCACGACAACGAACGAGGAGAAGCGCACCTCGCCGCCGCCGGTCCTCGGTAGTGGCCCCCGGGGGAAAGTGAGCCCCGAGGGCTTCGATCGAAGACCGGCCCGCACCAGACGGAGCGCTTCTCCGCAACCGTCCCCCTGCCACACGGGCAGCCGAGGGACGAAGACGAGGAGAAAGTACTAGTGGAGAACGAGACCCACTACGCCGAGGCCGTCATCGACAACGGCTCCTTCGGCACCCGCACCATCCGCTTCGAGACGGGCCGCCTGGCCAAGCAGGCCGCCGGCTCCGCCGTGGCGTACCTGGACGACGACACCATGGTGCTGTCGGCCACCACCGCCTCCAAGAACCCCAAGGACCAGCTCGACTTCTTCCCCCTCACGGTGGACGTCGAGGAGCGGATGTACGCCGCCGGCAAGATCCCCGGCAGCTTCTTCCGCCGTGAGGGCCGTCCCTCCGAGGACGCCATCCTCACCTGCCGCCTGATCGACCGCCCGCTGCGCCCGTCCTTCAAGAAGGGCCTGCGCAACGAGATCCAGGTCGTCGCCACCATCATGGCGCTCAACCCCGACCACCTGTACGACGTCGTGGCGATCAACGCCGCCTCCGCGTCCACGCAGCTGGCCGGCCTGCCCTTCTCCGGCCCGATCGGCGGCGTCCGCGTCGCGCTGATCAACGGCCAGTGGGTCGCGTTCCCGACGCACACCGAGCTCGAGGACGCCGTCTTCGACATGGTCGTCGCCGGTCGCGTCCTCGAGGACGGCGACGTCGCGATCATGATGGTCGAGGCCGAGGCCACCGAGAAGACCATCCAGCTGGTCAAGGGCGGCGCCGAGGCGCCGACCGAGGAGGTCGTCGCCTCCGGTCTGGACGCCGCGAAGCCCTTCATCAAGGTGCTCTGCAAGGCCCAGGCCGACCTCGCCTCCAAGGCCGCCAAGCCGACCGGCGAGTTCCCGGTCTTCCTGGACTACCAGGACGACGTCTTCGAGGCGCTCTCCGCCGCCGTCCGCCCCGAGCTCGCCCAGGCGCTCACCATCGCCGGCAAGCAGGACCGCGAGGCCGAGCTGGACCGCGTCAAGGCGCTGGCCGCCGAGAAGCTCCTGCCGGAGTTCGAGGGACGCGAGAAGGAGATCTCCGCCGCGTACCGCTCGCTGACCAAGGCCCTGGTCCGTGAGCGCGTCATCAAGGAGAAGACGCGCATCGACGGCCGTGGGCTGACGGACATCCGTACGCTCGCCGCCGAGGTCGAGGCCATCCCGCGCGTGCACGGTTCGGCGCTGTTCGAGCGTGGCGAGACCCAGATCCTGGGCGTCACCACCCTGAACATGCTCCGCATGGAGCAGCAGCTGGACACCCTCTCCCCGGTGACCCGCAAGCGCTACATGCACAACTACAACTTCCCGCCGTACTCCGTCGGCGAGACCGGCCGCGTCGGCTCCCCGAAGCGCCGCGAGATCGGCCACGGCGCTCTCGCCGAGCGCGCCATCGTGCCGGTCCTGCCGACGCGCGAGGAGTTCCCGTACGCGATCCGTCAGGTGTCCGAGGCCCTCGGCTCCAACGGCTCGACGTCCATGGGCTCGGTCTGCGCCTCCACCATGTCGCTGCTGAACGCCGGTGTGCCCCTCAAGGCCCCCGTCGCCGGTATCGCGATGGGCCTGATCTCCCAGGAGATCAACGGCGAGACGCACTACGTCGCCCTCACCGACATCCTCGGTGCGGAGGACGCCTTCGGCGACATGGACTTCAAGGTCGCCGGCACCAAGGAGTTCGTGACCGCCCTCCAGCTGGACACCAAGCTGGACGGCATCCCGGCCTCCGTCCTGGCCGCCGCTCTCAAGCAGGCCCGTGACGCCCGCCTCCACATCCTCGACGTGATGATGGAAGCGATCGACACGCCGGACGAGATGTCCCCCAACGCCCCGCGGATCATCACCGTCAAGATCCCCGTGGACAAGATCGGCGAGGTCATCGGCCCGAAGGGCAAGATGATCAACCAGATCCAGGAGGACACCGGCGCCGAGATCACGATCGAGGACGACGGCACCATCTACATCGGTGCCCAGGTCGGCTCGCAGGCCGAGGCCGCCCGCGCCACGATCAACTCGATCGCGAACCCGACCATGCCGGAGGTCGGCGAGCGCTACCTGGGTACGGTCGTGAAGACGACCACCTTCGGTGCGTTCGTCTCGCTGCTCCCGGGCAAGGACGGTCTGCTGCACATCTCGCAGATCCGCAAGCTCGCCGGCGGCAAGCGCGTGGAGAACGTCGAGGACGTGCTCGCGGTGGGCTCCAAGGTCCAGGTCGAGATCGCCGAGATCGACTCCCGCGGCAAGCTCTCCCTCATCCCCGTGATCGAGGGCGAAGGCGACGACGAGAAGAAGGACGACACCGACCAGTGACGTCGAGCAGCTCCACGGCGACGGCCCGCACCACCACGGAGGCGNCGCCGAGATCGACTCCCGCGGCAAGCTCTCCCTCATCCCCGTGATCGAGGGCGAAGGCGACGACGAGAAGAAGGACGACACCGACCAGTGACGTCGAGCAGCTCCACGGCGACGGCCCGCACCTCCTCGGAGGCGCGGGCCGTCGCCCGTACCCAAACCCTCATCAAGGGGACCAACGGCATCGGTGTCGTCCGCAAGACCACCCTCCCCGGCGGCCTGCGCATCGTCACCGAGACCCTCCCCTCCGTACGCTCCGCGACCTTCGGTATCTGGGCCCACGTCGGCTCCCGCGACGAGACCCCGGCCCTGAACGGCGCCACCCACTACCTGGAGCACCTCCTCTTCAAGGGGACGCAGCGCCGGTCCGCCCTGGACATCTCCTCCGCCATCGACGCAGTCGGCGGCGAGATGAACGCGTTCACGGCGAAGGAGTACACGTGCTACTACGCACGCGTGCTCGACACCGACCTGCCGCTGGCCATCGACGTCGTCTGCGACATGCTCACGGGCTCGCTCATCCGCGAAGAGGACGTCAACGTCGAGCGCGGCGCGATCCTCGAAGAGATCGCCATGACCGAGGACGACCCGGGCGACTGCGTGCACGACCTGTTCGCGCACACCATGTTCGGCGACAACCCCCTCGGCCGCCCGGTCCTCGGCACGGTCGACACGGTCAACGCCCTCACCGCCGACCGCATCCGCCGCTTCTACAAGAAGCACTACGACCCGACCCACCTCGTGGTCGCCGCGGCCGGCAACATCGACCACAACAAGGTCGTACGACAGGTCCGCGCCGCCTTCGATAAGGCCGGCGCTTTCAAGGAGCCCGAGGCCGCGCCCATCGCGCCGCGCGAAGGCCGCCGCGCCCTGCGTACCGCGGGCCGCGTCGAACTGATCGGCCGCAAGACCGAGCAGGCCCACGTCGTCCTCGGCATGCCGGGCCTGGCGCGTACGGACGAGCGCCGCTGGGCGCTGGGGGTGCTGAACACCGCCCTCGGCGGCGGCATGTCCTCCCGCCTCTTCCAGGAGGTCCGCGAGAAGCGCGGCCTGGCCTACAGCGTGTACTCGTACACGTCGGGCTTCGCCGACTGCGGCCTCTTCGGTGTGTACGCGGGCTGCCGCCCGAGCCAGGTGCACGACGTGCTGAAGATCTGCCGCGACGAACTCGACCACGTCGCCGAGCACGGCCTCTCGGACGAAGAGATCGGCCGCGCCATCGGCCAGCTCCAGGGCTCCACGGTCCTGGGCCTGGAGGACACGGGCGCCCTGATGAACCGCATCGGCAAGAGCGAGCTGTGCTGGGGCGAGCAGATGTCCGTCGACGACATGCTGTCCCGCATAGCGTCGGTCACCCCGGACGTCGTCCGCTCGGTCGCCGGCGAGATCCTGGGCCGACGGCCCTCGTTGTCGGTCATCGGTCCGCTGAAGGACAAGCAGGCGTCCCGTCTGCACGAGGCCGTCGCCTAACCAGTCCGAAACTCCCAGACTCCGGAACCCCGGTTAAGGAAGCAAGAAGATGAGCAAGCTGCGCGTGGCGGTCCTCGGTGCCAGAGGCCGGATCGGCTCCGAGGCGGTACGGGCGGTCGAGGCCGCCGAGGACATGGAGCTGGTGGCCGCCCTCAGCCGGGGCGACAAGCTGGAGACGCTGGCCGAGACCGGCGCCCAGGTCGCCGTCGAACTGACCACGCCGGCCTCGGTGATGGACAACCTCGACTTCTGCGTACGGCACGGCATCCACGCGGTCGTCGGCACCACCGGCTGGACCGACGAGCGCCTCGCGCAGCTCAAGGGCTGGCTCGACCGGTCTCCGGAGACCGGCGTGCTCATCGCGCCCAACTTCTCCATCGGGGCCGTCCTGACCATGAAGTTCGCGCAGATCGCCGCGCCGTACTTCGAGTCCGTCGAGGTCGTCGAGCTCCACCACCCGAACAAGGTGGACGCCCCGTCCGGCACCGCCACGCGCACCGCCCAGCTCATCGCCGAAGCCCGCCGCGCGGCCGGCTCCGCCCCGGCACCGGACGCCACGGCGACGGCCCTGGACGGCGCGCGGGGAGCCAGCGTGGACGGCGTTCCCGTGCACGCCATCCGCCTGCGCGGCCTGCTCGCCCATCAGGAGGTCCTGCTGGGCGGGGAGGGCGAGACGCTCACCGTCCGCCACGACTCCCTGCACCACAGCAGCTTCATGCCGGGCATCCTGCTCGGCGCCCGCCGCGTGGTGACCACCCCTGGCCTGACCTTCGGCCTGGAAAACTTCCTGGACCTGGGCTGACACCGCGATGCGAGCCAAGCTCTCCTACGCCATAACGGCCGCCGCCCTGGTCTTCTACTTCGTCCTGGTCGGCAGCCGCGGCGTCATGCTCATCCAGTCCGGCACGCTCCTGACCGTCACCTTCGGCGTGGCGGTGCTGATCCTGCCGGTCATCGGCGTGTGGTTCCTGTGGAAGAACACCCAGTTCGTCCGCAAGGCCAACCAGCTCGCCGCCGAACTCGACGCCCAGGGCGGCCTGCCCGTCGACGAGCTGAAGCGCACCCCCGGCGGCCGCATCGACCGCGACTCCGCCGACGAGGTCTTCGCCAGGCGCAAGGCGGAGACGGAGGCGGCCCCCGACGACTGGCGCAGCTGGTTCCGGCTCGCCGTCGCCTACCAGGACGCCCGCGACACTCCGCGCGCCCGCAAGGCCATGCAGCGGGCGATCGCCCTCCACGAGGGCCGGCCGGTCCGGGCCTGACCGCCCTCGCCGCACGCCGAAGGGGCCGGTCCGCACCACATGCGGACCGGCCCCTTCGCGTTGCTGGAGACGTCAGCTTCGCTGGTGCTCGTCGGCCCACGCCTCGATGGCGTCCGACGCCCTGTCGAAGGCCTCGGCACGCGCCAGGAAGTCGGCGTTGTGCGTGGTCAGCAGGACCGGCACGTCGTCCGCGGACCGGTCATGCCGTACGAGGAGCACCGCCTGCCCCTGGACGGTGCGCGGCAGTCCGAGCCAGCGCACCGGCTGCTGCACCGTCCGCACGGCTGTCACCCGGTCCCAGCGGACGGTCCGCGTGAGGAAGAAGTCCACTCGGCGCAGTCCTCGCGCGCTCACCCACACGCCCACCCTCAGCAGCCGCAGGGCGCCGACGATGACGAGCAGCGCGATACCGAACACCACACCCGCCTGGGACACCGAGTCGGTCAGCGCGATGATGACGGCCGCGAACAGCACGTACGAGGCGAGCAGCAGCAGGATCGCGGCCGCTCCCACCCGCCATGGGCCGGGCCGGTAGGGGCGCCGCCAGCGGTCGCGGTCGTCGAAGGGCAACGCGACGTCGTCCGCTGCCTCGAATGCGCGGTCGGCCGTCAGGAAGGGCAGGGGCACGGCTGGGTCCTCACTCAATCCATCCATGGGCTGTGCCCGGTGAGGTTATCGACCTGTGTCCCTGCCCACCACCTCTGGGGGTCCGGATGAGGTCAGCGCCCCTGGGACGCCTGGGACTGCTGTGTCTGCCCCGACTGGTCCGGACTGAGCGCCGGCATCCCGACGACCAGGGACCCCACGAGGGCGACGATGATGGTGAGCCCCAGCAGCCAGCGCCCGGCTATCTGACTGACGGACGCCCGCTCGCGGGGCGGGGGAGTGACATTGCTGCGGAACTTGTCGGCTTCTGCGAGGAAGGCGAACGGTACGGGTTCGCGCCGACGGAACATCGGGGGTGCTTCTCCCTTCGGGGTCGAACGAGTGACTCTCACTGACACAGACGAGCGGGTGCCCCAAAAGGTGCCAGGATTCCCCCAATTCGCAGAAGTTCACCGAAGTTGTCGCGTCCCGGCACCGAACGCCCCGATGTCAGTGCCGGGCCGTAGAGTGGGCGCCGCCCGACAGAAGTGATGGAAGGACCCTCCGAGCCGTGACCGACACCCCCGCCGACGACCTCAAGCCCGGCTTCCGCAGCGACGTCACCGTCGAGCTCGTCAAGCACACCGCGACCGACGCCGACGTGCTCTTCGCCGCCCGCGTCTCGACCATCGGCGAGCAGTCCCTGGAGGAGATGGGCAAGGACCCGGAGCGCTCCAAGGGCCTGATCAACTACCTCATGCGGGACCGGCACGGCAGCCCCTTCGAGCACAACTCGATGACCTTCTTCATCAGCGCCCCGATCTTCGTCTTCCGCGAGTTCATGCGCCACCGCGTGGGCTGGTCGTACAACGAGGAAAGCGGCCGCTACCGGGAGCTCCAGCCGGTCTTCTACGTCCCCGGCGAGTCCCGCAAGCTGGTCCAGGAGGGCCGCCCGGGCAAGTACGTCTTCGTCGAGGGCACCCAGGCCCAGCAGGAGCTGGTCGGCCGCACCATGGAGAACTCCTACCGCCAGGCCTACGAGGCCTACCAGGAGATGCTCGCCGCCGGCGTCGCCCGCGAGGTCGCCCGCGCGGTCCTCCCCGTCGGCCTCTTCTCCTCGATGTACGCCACCTGCAACGCCCGCTCGCTGATGCACTTCCTCGGCCTGCGCACCCAGCACGAACTGGCGAGGGTGCCCTCCTTCCCGCAGCGGGAGATCGAGATGGTCGGCGAGAAGATGGAGGCCGAGTGGGCCAAGCTCATGCCACTCACGTACGCGGCCTTCAACGCGAACGGCCGAGTGGCGCCGTAACGCACCCTCGTTCCCCGCAGGGCACAGATGTACGGGTCAGTCTCGCGAAGTGTCCGTATTGCGGCATTTAGCGAAGTTCATCTAGCCTGATCAAACGGACCCGGCACTGCTTGAACCCCCGAGCAGGCAGTGCCGGGCTCCGCATTTGTCACCACTTGTCGCCTCACCCGAGGGCAGACCCGGCCTTGAGCAGCGAGTAGCGTGTTACCCATGGCTCCGACCTCCACTCCGCAGACCCCCTTCGGGCGGGTCCTCACCGCCATGGTCACGCCCTTCGCGGCGGACGGCGCACTCGACCTCGACGGCGCACAGCGGCTCGCCACCCACCTGGTGGACGCAGGCAACGACGGCCTGATCGTCAACGGCACCACCGGTGAGTCGCCCACCACCAGCGACGCGGAGAAATCGGATCTCGTACGAGCCGTCCTGGAGGCCGTCGGCGACCGCGCCCACGTCGTCGCCGGCGTCGGCACGAACGACACCCACCACAGCATCCAGCTCGCCCGCGCGGCCGAGAAGACCGGCGCGCACGGCCTCCTGGTCGTCACCCCGTACTACAACAAGCCCCCGCAGGAGGGCCTGTACCGGCACTTCACGGCCCTCGCCGACGCCACCGAACTGCCGGTCATGCTGTACGACATCCCCGGCCGCAGCGGCGTCCCGATCAACACCGAGACGCTCGTCCGCCTCGCCGAGCATCCGCGGATCGTCGCCAACAAGGACGCCAAGGGCGACCTGGGCCGAGCCAGCTGGGCCATCGCCCGCTCCCGCCTCGCCTGGTACTCCGGCGACGACATGCTGAACCTGCCGCTGCTCTCCGTGGGCGCGGTCGGCTTCGTCTCCGTCGTCGGCCACGTGGTCACTCCCGACCTGCGGGCCCTCGTGGACGCGTTCACCTCCGGTGACGTCCAGAAGGCGACCGAGATCCACCAGAAGCTGCTCCCCGTCTACACCGGGATGTTCCGCACCCAGGGCGTCATGACCGCCAAGGCCGCGCTCGCCCTCCAGGGCCTGCCCGCCGGGCCGCTGCGCGCCCCCATGGTCGAACTCGCGCCCGAGGAGATCGAGCAGCTCCAGATCGATCTTGCCGCGGGCGGGGTACAGCTCTAGCACCAGACTTCGCGAACTTCTTCGCGCGATCAAGACTTCACAACTGAATAAACAGGCCCACCGGTGCCTGTGTCCACAACGACAACTGCTTCTGCACGAACGTCATGCGCGCCACGTGCCCACCGGTACGTGGCGCGTGTGGTGAGGAGAGTCTTTTGAGTCATCCGCATCCTGAACTCGGCCCGCCCCCGCCGCTCCCCGAGAGCGGCCTGCGCGTCACCCCGCTCGGCGGACTCGGCGAAATCGGCCGGAACATGACGGTCTTCGAGTACGGCGGCCGCTTGTTGATCGTCGACTGCGGCGTCCTCTTCCCCGAGGAGGAACAGCCCGGCATCGACCTGATCCTGCCGGACTTCACGTCCGTCCGGGACCGCCTCGACGACATCGAGGGCATCGTCCTCACGCACGGCCACGAGGACCACATCGGCGGCGTCCCCTATCTCCTCCGGGAGAAGCCGGACATCCCGCTCATCGGCTCCAAGCTGACCCTCGCCCTGATCGAGGCGAAGCTCCAGGAGCACCGCATCCGTCCGTACACCCTGGAAGTGGCGGAGGGACACCGCGAGCGCATCGGCCCCTTCGACTGCGAGTTCGTCGCGGTCAACCACTCCATCCCGGACGCCCTGGCCGTGGCCATCCGCACGCCCGTCGGCATGGTGGTCCACACGGGCGACTTCAAGATGGACCAGCTTCCGCTGGACAACCGCCTCACGGATCTACACGCGTTCGCACGACTGAGCGAGGAGGGCATCGATCTCCTCCTCTCCGACTCGACGAACGCCGAGGTCCCGGGTTTCGTCCCGCCCGAGCGCGACATCTCCAACGTCCTGCGCACCGTCTTCGGCAACGCCCGCAAGCGGATCATCGTGGCGAGCTTCGCCAGCCACGTCCACCGCATCCAGCAGATCCTGGACGCGGCCCACGAGTACGGCCGCAGGGTCGCCTTCGTCGGCCGCTCGATGGTCCGCAACATGGGCATCGCCAGGGACCTGGGCTATCTGAAGGTCCCGCCGGGCCTCGTCGTGGACGTCAAGACCCTCGACGACCTGCCGGACCACGAGGTGGTCCTGGTCTGCACGGGGTCCCAGGGCGAACCGATGGCGGCCCTGTCCCGCATGGCCAACCGCGACCACCAGATCCGCATCGTCCCCGGCGACACGGTCATCCTGGCGTCGTCGCTGATCCCCGGCAACGAGAACGCGGTCTACCGCGTCATCAACGGCCTGACCCGCTGGGGCGCGAACGTCGTCCACAAGGGCAACGCCAAGGTGCACGTCTCCGGCCACGCCTCCGCGGGCGAGCTGCTGTACTTCTACAACATCTGCCGCCCGAAGAACCTGATGCCGGTCCACGGCGAATGGCGCCACCTGCGCGCCAACGCCGAACTGGGCGCCCTGACCGGCGTCCCGCACGACCGGATCGTCATTGCCGAGGACGGCGTGGTCGTCGACCTCATCGGGGGCAAGGCCAAGATCTCCGGCAAGGTCCAGGCGGGCTACGTGTACGTCGACGGCCTCTCGGTCGGTGACGTGGGCGAGCCGGCGCTGAAGGACCGAAAGATCCTCGGAGACGAGGGCATCATCTCCGTCTTCGTGGTCATCGACTCCTCGACCGGCAAGATCACCGGAGGGCCGCACGTCCAGGCCCGTGGCTCCGGCATCGAGGACTCGGCCTTCAGCGACGTCATCCCGAGGGTCACGGAGGTCCTGGAGCGGTCGGCGCAGGACGGCGTCGTGGAGCCCCATCAGATGCAGCAGCTCATCCGCCGGACCCTGGGCAAGTGGGTCTCGGACAACTACCGGCGCCGACCGATGATCCTCCCTGTGGTGGTGGAGGTCTGACGGTTCGTCGGCCTTCGTCCGTGTGAACCAGGAGCGGGGCGCCTCGATTTGCATCGAGGCGCCCC
>NZ_JBXEJE010000060.1:0-53027 GCF_056820935.1 Streptomyces sp. Q2
GCTGGATGGTCGACTGCGCCGTGCCGTCGTTCTTCTCCAGCGTCGACTTCAGCAGCGCGATGATGTTCTTCACCTCGTTCGAGGCGTTCGTCCACCGCTGTTCCTTGCCGTGGTACTCATCCGCCACGCCATCCGCCGTGAAGTCCGCCATCGCGTTCTTCACCTGACGGTCACGGTTACCGATCACCTCTTCCAGACGACCGATCACCACCTGGATGTTCGACTGAGCATCAGCCGACGCACCCGTGTCGTACGACCGACGATCCGCACCAGAACCCGCCATCACACACCACTCCCCAAAGGTCGAAACACAGCCCGCACCGCACGAAGAGGGCCAACCTCAGCGGAAACGCGCCGCATCGAAGTTCGCCGCACCCATCTGCTGCTTCGCGTTGTCACCCTGCTCCTGGTCACCCGAGCTGAACGCCGAGTCCATGCCCGACTGACCACCCAGGATCGCCGACAACGACCCGTTCAGATCCGACGTGATCCTGTCCGCCTGCGCCTTGAACTGGTCGAACATCGCCCGACCCGAACCGTTGAACTTCCCCTCCAACGGCGTCGCCGCATCCACCAACTGCCGGATCAACGAACCCAGGTCATCACTCGACCCCCGCGAATCACGCTGCAGATTCGAGAGCGTCTGCGCGCCCATGTCGAACTTCATCAGGCCTCCCCCGTCGGGCTTTTACGGCGGACCGTGCCCGGTCCGCCTCGCAAGTCTCCCCCATCTCTATCAACCCGATAGTTGTCTGTGCAATCAAAGCCCTCAGCACGCACAGGAGCACCACGACTCGGCGGGGATCCCCTTACCACGTAGGTGAGTTGACGAAGACCGCCCCTGGCAGCGGTGGTCGAGAACCAGCCACGGCGCCTCCATGGCAAGACCGCGTCATCCCGCCCCATGGACACGGGCGACGTGCGTACGGGCGATCACACGGCGGAGTCGGCCTTGAGGGACTCGACGAATGCGGCGAAGGTTCCGGTCGGGAAGAGGAGGGTTCCGTAGGAGGGGTATTTGGAGTCTCGTATCGCCACCCGCGTGAGGTCGTTTGCGATCTCCACGCAGGAATCGCCGTCGCCAGGGCCCGAGTGGGACGACTTCCGCCAGTTGTCAGGGGTCTCCATGGAACGCCTCACAGCTCTTTCATCAGCCCGTGGATGAAGTCACGCGACCGAACGGGGTCGAGCGACGCTGCCTCCACTTTACGGAAGAGCGTTCGAAAGGCCTCCAATTGGGCTTCGAAGTCGACCAAGGCGGCACCGTGGGGTGCATCGCGCACCACGGTGTCCAGCTTGGGCACCGCGCCTCCCGCGTACGTCATCGCGCTCGCGGCACCGGCGAAACCCTCCAGGTCGAAGGGGATGACACGGACGGTGATGTGATCCCCTTCGGAGAGTTGGAGGAGGCGGGCAAGCTGAGTTCGTGAGGCGGCTCGATCGCCGACCATGATGCGCAGCGCGGCCTCGTGGACGACCGCCTCGTACTGGATGGGCTCGGGGCCCTCGAGAATGACCTTGCGCTGCATGCGGTGCCGGACGCGCAACTCAAGTTCCTCACGGGGAAGCTCAGGCACCCGGTCGGCATAGACGGCGCGGGCGTAGTCCTCCGTCTGAAGCGGGCCGGGGATGAACAGGAACTGGGCTTCCCGCAAGAACGTGGCGTGGTGCTCCAACTCGGCGAGATCGAGGAATGAAGTGGGCAGGAGACCCTTGAACTCCTCCCACCAACCGCGCGTCCGGTCGGTGGCCATCGCGACCAGGGCATCCACGAAGGCGTGGTCAGTGCAGACGTAGTAGGACGCGAGGCGGCGCAGTCGCTCCTCGCTCACCCCCGAAAGACCGGATTCGATGTGGCTGATCTGGACGGGGCTCACTCCGAGCAGCGCCGCCGCTTCCCTGGCGCTGAGGCCGGCCGCCTCGCGGAGTCTCCGCAGCTCGACCGCCAGGCGCATCTGACGTGCCGTTGGTTCGCGCCTCGTCGTCATCGACTGCCCCTCGGGTTTTCAACGCACCAGCAGGCGCGACTCGTTCGGAGGGCAGATTACGCGACCGGCTTGCCCAACCGAAACATTATCCCCTACCGTCGGTGACGCGACGCACACGCTGCGGAAACACCGGGGTACCGGAAGCGCACCGCCCCGTCCTGCCATGACGGCTGCGGCACTGCCACCGCCCGACGACCGCAACCCCCCACCACTTGAACGGAGTTCACGCGTGCCCGAAAACCAAGCCGAACCGTGGGAGTACTCCCTCTACATCCCCAACGACCTACGCGCGGTCACCGTCAGCCGCCGCACCCTGCGCCTGATCCTGACGATGCACGGACTGATCGGCCTGGTCGATGTGGCGGAACTCCTCGCGGCCGAGCTGGTCTCCAATGCCGTACGGCACACGAAGGGGCCCGCCGCCCTGCGCGTGCGCTGGTCGGCGGGTGTCCTGCGAATCGGCGCGTGGGACGCGGATCCCGAACCGCCTGAACCGCCACGGCTGCCGGAACAGGAGCCCGACCACGAGGACGGACGCGGGCTGGCACTGGTCCGGGCGTGCGCCGATACCTGGGGCTGGCAGCCGCTGAGCAGACACGGCAACCGGGGCAAGTACGTGTGGTGCGAGTTGAAGGCTGCCTAGTACGGCAATAAACGCGGGGGGCGAGGCCCAGCGAGGCGTGGGCCCTACCCCTACGGAGTCGTGTTCTCCCAAGCGCGGGTCGGGCGCCCCTCCTCGTCCCACTCGTGGTGGGAGAGCGGAGTCCAGCCGTCCGCGCTGTGCAGCTTCTTCGTCTCGAGAACGCCGTTCTCGTGCCAGCTCTTGTACTCCCCGGACAGGCGCGCCATACGCATCGTTCCCTCTGCGCGAAGGACCCCACTCTTGTGCCACTCGCAGAACGGGCCGTCCCGGAACCCATCCGTGTAAGTAACCAGACTCACACGATGTCCTGCGAGGTACTCCTCGACCTCACCGGTGAAGAGTTCACCCCGGTACAGGAGTCGCTGGGCATAGTCGAGGTCCACTTCGGGATCATCGAGGTCGATGCGTTTCACAGCCGAGTGCGGATTTCCTTGGCGATTTCCATGAGGCTGGACAAGTCCTCATCCGGCATGACATAGGCGAAATTCCTGATTCGTTCCAGGAATTCAGTCGGCAGAGTGACGTGATGCGTTCTCACATAGAACCAGAGATCCCCTCGCCACACCCACTCCCCGTCCGAGTAGATGGAGTCGCCACCCATGACGGTCTGACCGGAGCCCAGGACGTCCTCGGAAGAGCCCATAACACTGAAGAGGTCATGCCCGGCCAGCAAATACTGGGTGATCCCCTGCTCATCGCCGTATGCCGAGTCAGCAAGAAAATCCCGCACACTCCCACTCGGCGCCTCGAAGGAAGGCGACCATAGCTCTTGGAAGTGATCTGCGATCTTCATGCAGCCTGGTCGGTCGGCATCCTGGAGCGCCGCCCCGCGGGAACCGCGTCGGGATTCGGAGAGGGGCGTCACCCCTGCGGACCCAGTCGAACGCTGCCGATGTTCTGGCGAAGCACCGGCGCCTACTTCCGCACGTCGATGACGCGCACGTTGCCACCCTTGCTGCGCAACCACTCCTCGAGTTCACTGCCGGACAGCTCTCGAGGTCCCGTTTTCTCGACAACGACCGCTGGCCCGAAAACGGTTCCGCTCATCGCTTCGATCTTCGTGTTCGCATCCAGTGTGACTTGGAACGAATTCTCATCGAAAACAGAGTCACGGAGATCAGCTGAACGAAAATCGACACCCAGCAGCGATGCTCCCATGAAATGAGTGCCACGACAACTTGCGCCTGAAGCGTTGACGTCATAAAGCGAAGCTTTCACCAGGTTCGCAGCATCCAGAACCGCGTCTCTCAGAATGGCATCATCCAGATTGACCCGCACAAGGGAAGCGCTCGTGAGATCTACTCCGGTGAGGTCCGCTCCCTGGGCATCCGACCGATACAACTCCGCTTGGACAAGGCGAGTGTTAATGAGCTTCGCGTCGGTGAACCATGACTCGGAGAAGTTACCGTACGAGAGGTCCGCACCGCTGAAGTCAAGCCCTACGGCATCGAGCCCGCCCTCTCCTTCGAGCCACTCGCGCAGCCTCTGGGCAGCGGTCTCGTTCCGCGGCAATCCGACGGGGGTCCACCCATTACGGGTACCAGATGACATCGTCTCCCCAGCCATTCTTTTCAACGATTGACTTCACGTCGTCGATCGCCGCCTGATTCGCGTTTCTGAGGTCCAGGATGACAATTCGCCCCTTCGCGACGATCTGCTCATGAAGCTTGTTGACCCATCGCCCGTTGTTCAGCGGATCATACGCACCGCGGAACGGCTGCGACTTGTCGCGAACGTTGTTGAACGGCGGCCAGTCCGAGTGCACTCCCTTGATGTCATAGTATCGGCCAGTACTCGGCGAGTAGAACTCACCGCGGTCCGCCTCAGTGGGCCGTTGGATGTCGTCGGGTAGCCGCTGCTGCTCCCGAAGATCGAGGCCCACACGCCCCTCGTCCTTCGATGGTTCCGATATGCCGCCATTCTTGTCCGGGTCGCGCTGCAAGGCATCGAAATCTTCTGGGCTGCGCTGTTCGACCTCATCCAGATGCTGCCAGTGTGCCGCACGTTCTTCCGGCGTCATTTCGGGCAACGGGTCGTTTCCGCGGGGGAGGTCCGGTCCCGTCCCCGCATCGGGGCCATTCGGCCCGTCACCACTGGTGGACGGGCCGTCATGGCCACCAGTGGTGGGTCCATCACTGTGGCCACCGGTCGTCGGCTGCTCGTTGCCGCCACCGGGGATCTCGTGCCCGTTTCCAGCAGGCGTGTCAGCGTGACCACCACTGTGTTCACCGTCATGACCGGTCGGCGGTTCATGACCGGCGGACGGGCCCGCACCATGCTCGTGCGCTGTTCCTCCGGGCAGGTGGTCGCCCGCGCTGCCGCCAGGGAGGTCGCCTCCGGCGTGGACGGCGGGTACGTCACCGCCCGCGTGCACCGCAGGCGTGGTGGGGACGTCCTCTCCCACCCGCCCCACGTCGCCGAGGTCGCTGCCAAGTCGGACGTGCTGGCCCGCCTGTTCGGCGGTATGGGCGCCCGCGCCCACCAACGCCGGTTCCTTCACTGGGGAGTCCACTCGCGGCACGTCTGCGCCGTCGGCCGGGTTGCCCGACGTCGGCCTGTCCACCACGTCCATGGGGGCGTTGTCGACGTTGTCGACCACGTTGCCCTGGTTGTCGAGGAGGTTGCCGTCCGGGTCCATGTACTGGGCCGGGGAAGCCGTCCATGCTCGGCAGTTTCGTCGTGCCGGCCGGCAGGACCGGGGTGTCGCGCGGGAGTTGGATGTTGCCGTCGGGCAGCCGGGTCACGCCCTCCGGGATCGCGGCACCCTCGGGCAACCGCACGGTGCCGTCCGGGAGCCTCAAAGAGCCCTCGGGGAGAGTGAACGCGTTCTCCGGGAGGGTCGGGATATCGATCGCGCCGACGCCCCGCAGGCCCTTCGTGATGTCGCCGATCTTCGACAGGCCAGCGCCCGCGCCCTTGGCGATGTAGGTCATCGGGTCGATGACCTTGCCCGCCTTGCCCGCCACCGACAACACCTTCGCCACCGCACCGGCCTTGCCCGCACCCGCGACACCGGCGCCCGCACCACCCGTGAACACGGTCGTCAGGACGTTGAAGGTGACCGCACCAGCCGCACGACCGGGGTTCTTACCCCACTCGTCCCACGCCACCAGCGCCTTGCCGGTCTCCTTCATCGCGGTGCGCGAATCACGAATCCAAGACGGCAACTTGTCGTCCGGCAGCGCCCAGAACGCCAGCTGCGCGCCCGGCATCATGCTGAGGGTCAGGCCGGTCGCCAACTGGGCGAGGCCCTTCCAGGCCTGGCCCATCGCGTCCCAGCCGCCGAACCCGACCAGCGTGCCGAGGCCCTTGATCGTGCCCCAGACGCCGTCCACGATCAGGCCGTCCCACACGAACGACTTCACCCAGTGGCCGACCTCGTACCAGTGGTGCTTCTCCTCCACCGGGTCACCCCAGGGAAGCTTCGCGTTCTTCAGGTCGTCGGCCGCAAAGCCGTACTGGTCCTTACGCTCCGAACCGTCGCCGGCCACCATCTGCGTCCCGCCCCACAAGGCGGTGATCTTGTTGTGGCAGGTGCGCTCGGCCGCCCAGAACGCCGCCACCGTCGCGGTGATGTCATCCCGGATCTGGTTGTGCTCGTCGACCTTGTCCTCGTCGTACTCCCACTCGTCGTCGTCCTTGACCGACGTCACGAACGTCGTCGCGTCCGCCTTGAGCTGCTTCAGCTTGTCGACGAGGGGGCGGATCTCCGTCGCGTACGACGACAGCGCACCGGACACCGTCTCCAGGTCGTCGGCGAAGGTGTCCGCGCGGTCCTTGACCGGCTTCGTCGTCGCGAACAACTGCTCCGCCTCCGGAGCCGTGTAATACGCCGACAGGCCCTAGAACTGGGAGTGGACCTCCTCGCCCGTCTTGCGGACGTTGCCCGCGTCCTTCTTCAAGGCCGCGTGGTCGGTCTCCAGTTGCGGCAAGTTGCCCGTGAACTGGGGAATCTGGTCCGGCTGGATCACCGCTTGCCGACCCCCGGCATGTCCAGCTTCGGCGCGGCCAGCGTGTTCCGCTGGGCCTCCGCCGCCATTTCCAGGTCGCCGTTCAGGTACGCCGTCGTGGCGTCCACCGCGCCCTGCAGGGACTTGCCCGCCCGGGCCGCGACGTACTGCAGGTCCTTCGACGCCCGCTCCGCGTACTGCGACAACGCGAGGGCGACCAGGCCGCCCGCGGCCTTCTCGCCGCCCTCGCCGCCACCGCCGCCGCCCTCGGCGGAGATGGTGCCGGCGCTGGTCGCCGCCGACGTCAGATGCTCGCCGAACGCCTTCGCGTACTTCTCCAGGTTCGACGCGGTCTCACCCGTCGTCTTCAACACACTGGAGATACCTTGCGGCTTGAGATCCCAGCCCGACACAACAGCCCCCGTATCCCGAAGTTCCCACAGTCCAACAGACCTGCAGAGCCCTACGGCCCCACTGCTCTACGCCTCTGCGCCCTGCCTGCGACGAGGCCGGTCAGCCGATGTTGTCGACCGCGGCCTTGGCCCGCTGGATGGTCGACTGCGCCGTGCCGTCGTTCTTCTCCAGCGTCGACTTCAGCAGCGCGATGATGTTCTTCACCTCGTTGGAGGCGTTCGTCCACCGCTGTTCCTTGCCGTGGTACTCGTCCGCCACGCCATCCGCCGTGAAGTCCGCCATCGCCGTCTTGACCTGACGGTCACGGTTGCCGATCACCTCTTCGAGCCGACCGATCACCACCTGGATGTTCGACTGAGCATCAGCCGACGCACCCGTGTCGTACGACCGACGATCCGCATTGGCACCCGCCATCACACACCACTCCCCGAGAGTTGAAAGAAAGCCCGCACAGCACGAAGGTCAAGCTCACACGAAGGTCCAGATCAGCGGAAGCGCGCCGCGTCGAAGTTCGCGGCACCCATCTGCTGCTTCGCGTTGTCGCCCTGCTCCTGGTCACCCGAGCTGAACGCCGAGTCCATCCCCGACTGGCCACCGAGGATCGCCGACAGCGACCCGTTCAAGTCAGCCGTGATCCTGTCCGCCTGCGCCTTGAACTGGTCGAACATCGCCCGACCCGAACCGTTGAACTTGCCCTCCAGCGGCGTCGCCGCATCCACCAACTGCCGGATCAGCGAGCCGAGATCGTCGCTCGACCCCCGCGAATCACGCTGGAGTTGCGACAGCGTCTGCGCGCCCATGTCGAACTTCATCAGGCCTCCCCCGTCGGGTCCTTGGGTTCCTCATCACCACATCGTGTGCATTACATCTCTACCAACTCCCTGATTGCCCAGGCAATCGGGAGCCGACGGTAGTTACAGAGGCAGCACAAACCCATGACCAAGGCATGAGCACACATGCGGACAAAGGGTCAGTGGGCGGATGTTGCGGACGACGCCGTCGGTCCCTCACGGCAGATCAGCAGCAGCGCCCGGTCGTCGTTGACGTCCTTCGCCACCGCCTCGATCAGGTGCCAGGCCGCGCCGTGGAAGCCGCCGGCGACATAGCGGTCGGCCTCGCCGGTGAGGCGGTCGATGCCCTCGACGATGTCGCGATCGGACGTCTCCACCAAACCGTCCGTGAACAGCATCAACACGTCACCCGGGCGCAGCGAGCCCTTCACGGGGTCGAACTGGGCACCGTCGTACACACCCAGCAGCGGGCCCTCGGCGGCCTTCTCCTCCCAGCGGCCGCTGCCCGCGCTGAGCTGCAGGCCCGGCGGGTGGCCCGCGGAGTAGAGCTCGTAGTCCCCCGAGTCGAGGTCCAGGACGAGGTGGATCGACGTCGCGAAGCCCTCGTCCCAGTCCTGGCGGAGCAGGTAGCCGTTCGCCGCCGGCAGGAACGCGTGCGGGGGCAGAGAGCCGAGCAGGCCGCCGAAGGCTCCCGACAGGAGCAGTGCGCGCGACCCCGCGTCCATGCCCTTGCCGGACACGTCCGTCAGGACGACCTCCATCGTGCGGCCGCCATTCGTGCGGGCCGCGACAACGAAGTCACCGGAGAACGACTGGCCGCCCGCCGGGCGCAGCGCCATCTCCCGGTGCCAGCCCTGCGGCAGCTGCGGCAGCTTGCTCTGGACGCGGATGCGTTCGCGCAGGTCGAAGAGCATGGTGCCGCCGCGCCGCCAGGGTACGCCGACGCGGCTGCGGAACTGGGCGATGAGGAGACCGAAGAACCCGCAGGCGGCCACCACCAGGACCACGCCCGGGGTGACCCTGGACGGGCCCTCCGTGTACGGCCCCAGCTGCACCGACTCCACGATCAGCGCGGTCGCCGCCGCCGCGTACAGGCTCAGCAGGCTCGCCGGGCGCAGCAGCAGGCCGCCGGCGACGATCGGCAGGACCAGGGCGGCCGGTGAGCACCACACCGAGTTGGCCAGTGTCGTGGCCGCGATCAGGGGAACGGTGATGAGCAGACCGGCGAGCGCGACCCAGTCGGAGCCGTCGCCTCGGAAGTAGTCGACGGCGCTTCTGCGCAGGCCGACGCGGACCCGGTGCCACTGCATCTTGCACCGGGCCGCGAACGTCTCGGCTTCCGCGCGCCGCTCTCGTCCTGCTGCCATTAGTTCGGGACCCTATCCATCGGACCAGGTGCTTGGCACGGGAGGTCCCACTTGTCCCCCGTCCGAGGCTCAACTCCACAGTGAACTTCACAGAAAGCCATCGTGGCGCCATCAAGGCGAAATTCCCTGGCCCGTCCCGCAATGCCCTGGTAGGCATGATTCATGGGGACTGACGTGCGGGCACTGCAGCGGAACGACTGGGACCAGTGGTACGACAACCTGATCCGCGCCTTCGGCGGGGTCCCGGAGACGTCCGAGGAGCGGGAGCTGTGGCGCTCGCTCACCGAGATCGACCGTTCTGTCGGGGTCTGGGACGGTGACGCGTGCGTGGGCACGGCGGGGGCGTTCAGCTTCCGCCTGACCGTGCCGGGTGGCGCCGCGGTTCCGGCGGCCGGGGTGACCATGGTCAGCGTGGCCGCCACGCACCGGCGGCGCGGGGTGCTGCGTTCCATGATGCGGCGGCAGTTGGACGACGTACGGGAATGGGGCTGGCCGCTGGCCGTCCTGACGGCCTCGGAGCCCGGGATCTACGGCCGGTTCGGGTACGGCGCGGCGACGCACTGCGTGAACGTCGAGGTCGACACGGCGCGGGTCGGGCTGTCCGTACCGCCCGGCACCGATGACGTACGGCTGCGGTACGCCGCGCCGGCCGACGTCCTCGACGTGTGCGAGGCGGTGTACGCGCGCAAGGTGTCCGGCCGGCCGGGGATGCTGGCGCGGCTGCCCGGGTGGGAGCGGGTCATGGTGCTCGATCCGGAGAGCGGCCGGGGTGGGGCGTCACCGCTGCAGTGCGTGCTGGCCGAGCGGGACGGCGAGGTCGTGGGGTACTCGCGCTACCGGGTCAAGCCCGATTGGGACGCCGCGGGACCCAAGGGCGTCGTGGTCGTGCAGGACGCGGAAGCCCTGGACGCGGCGGCGCATGCCGCGCTGTGGCGGTTCCTGTTCGGGATCGACCTGACGTCGACGCTGACCGCGCGGGGACGGCCCTCGGACGAACCGTGGCTGTCCCTGGTGTCCGACATCCGGCGGTGCCGGCCGCTCGTGCGGGACTCGTTGTACGTCCGGCTGGTGGACGTCGGCGCCGCGCTGGAGGCGCGGACGTATCAGGCGCCGGTGGATGTGGTGTTCGAGGTCGAGGACGACTTCTGCGGCTGGAACGCCGGGCGTTGGCGGCTCACCGGCGACGCGAAGGGCGCGTCGTGCGGTCGTACGACGGATGCGGCCGATCTCGCCTTGTCCGTACGGGAGTTGGGGGCGGCGTACCTCGGTGGGGTGAGCCTGGCTTCGCTGGGCGCGGCCGGGCGGGTGCGGGAGCTGCGGCAGGGGGCGCTGGCGGAGGCGGCCGTCGGGTTCGGATCGACGGTTGCGCCCTGGCTGCCGCACGGCTTCTAGACCGGTCTCAGGGCTGCGGCTGCCGGCTGCCGCACGGCACCTGGACCGGCCTCAGGGCTGCTGGCAGGCCGGGCACCAGAAGAGGTTGCGGGCGGCGAGATCGGCGGTGCGGATCTCGCCGCCACAGATGTGGCAGGGCAGATCGGCCCTGCGGTAGACGTAGACCTCGCCGCCGTGGTCGTCGACGCGTGGCGGCCGGCCCATCGCCTCCGGGGTGTGTTCCGGACGGACGGTGTCGATGCGGTTGTTGCGGACGCCCTCGCGCATGAGGTCGACCAGGTCCTGCCAGATCGCGTCCCACTCGGCGGGGGTGATGCTGATGCCGGAGCGGTACGGGTCGACGCGGTGCCGGAAGAGGACCTCGGCGCGATAGACGTTGCCCACGCCGGCGACGACCTTCTGGTCCATGAGCAGGGCGGCGATCGTCGTACGGCTGCGGGAGACGCGCCGGTACGCGGCCTTCGGGTCGGCGTCCTCGCGGAGGGGGTCGGGGCCGAGGCGGTCGTGTATCGCGTCCTTCTCGGCGTCCGTGATCAGGGCGCAGGTCGTCGGGCCGCGGAGATCGACGTACGACGTGCTGTTGGCGAGCCGGAGTCGCACCGTGTCGGTGGGCGGGGGCGCCGGGGCCGGGCCGAAAGTGACCTTGCCGAAGAGGCCGAGGTGGATGTGGATCCACTCACCGGCGCGGAAGCCGAGGAACAGGTGCTTGCCGTGGGCCTCGGTGGCGGTGAGTTCCGTACCGGTGAGGAGGGCGGCGGAGTCGGTGAACTTGCCCTGGGGGCTGGTCACCTGCGGTGCCGTGCGGAGAAACGCGGCGGCGTAGTCCTGCGCCAACCGGTGAATGGTGTGCCCCTCCGGCACGGCGCCCTTCTTTCCTGTACCAACTGGGGGCTCCGCCCCCAGACCCCCGGCCTGTGCCCACCCACCACCCCGACGAGGTGGGTCAAAAGGTGCCGTAGCGCCTACTGCTGCGGGTGGTGTGCCGGGATCGGCGGCAGGTCGCCCGTGGTCTCGTAGGCGGACAGCATCTCGATGCGGCGGATGTGACGCTCGTCACCCGAGAAGGGCGTGTTCAGGAAGGTCTCGACGAACGCGGTCGCCTCCTCCTGGGTGTGCATGCGCGCGCCCACCGCGACGACGTTCGCGTTGTTGTGCTGGCGGCCGAGGGACGCCGTCTCCTCGCTCCAGGCGAGGGCCGACCGCACGCCCTTCACCTTGTTCGCGGCGATCTGCTCGCCGTTACCGGAGCCGCCGATGACGACGCCGAGGGCGTCGGGGTCCGCGGCCGTCCGCTCGGCGGCGCGGAGGCAGAACGGCGGGTAGTCGTCCTGGGCGTCGTAGATGTGGGGACCACAGTCGACCGGGTCGTGGCCCGCTTCCTTGAGCCACTGGACGAGGTGGTTCTTGAGTTCGAGGCCGGCATGGTCGGAGCCGAGATACACGCGCATGGGACGAGTGTGACACGGGCGTTTCCGGGCAGCAGCCCGGGGGGCCGATCCCGAAAACTGTGGGCAATACTACAGAACCTCAGGAAAAGCTCAAGTAACGATCTGGAATCAAAGGTTCACCAATCTCTTCGCCTCCGATTCACTGGACCGACTCGTACGCCGCTCGTACGGGACCCGCACCTCCCCCTGTGCGGGAAGAGCTCACCCGGCGCAAAGGAATCCCCCTCCTATGACCTCGCAGCCGACCCTTCCCAAGGCTGGTAACGACCCCGGAGCCCCCGGCGAACCCGGCGGCGACCTCCAGGCAGGACTCAAGAACCGCCATCTCTCGATGATCGCCATCGGCGGTGTCATCGGGGCCGGACTCTTCGTGGGATCCAGCTCCGGCATCGCCACCGCGGGCCCCGGCATCCTCCTGTCGTACGCACTCGTCGGCACGCTCGTGGTGCTGGTGATGCGGATGCTCGGCGAGATGTCCGCCGCCAACCCGACCTCGGGTTCGTTCTCCGCGCACGCCGACCGGGCGCTCGGGCCGTGGGCCGGGTTCTCCATCGGCTGGCTGTACTGGTTCTTCTGGGTGGTCGTCCTCGCGGTGGAGGCCACCGCCGGCGCGAAGATCCTCGAAGGGTGGATTCCCGCCGTACCGCAGTGGGGGTGGGCCCTCATCGTGATGGTGGTGCTCACCGCCACCAACCTCGTGTCCGTCGGGTCCTACGGCGAGTTCGAGTTCTGGTTCGCCGGGATCAAGGTCGTGGCGATCGGTGCGTTCATCATCATCGGCGGACTCGCCGTCTTCGGCGTGCTGCCCGGCGCCGACAGCGACCAGGCAGGGCTCGGCAACCTCACCGACCACGGCGGCTTCCTGCCCAACGGGCCAGGCGCCATCCTCACCGGAGTACTGCTCGTCGTCTTCTCCTTCATGGGCAGCGAGATCGCGACCCTCGCCGCCGGCGAGTCCGAGGACCCGCAGCGGGCCGTGACAAAGTCGACCAACAGCATCATCTGGCGGATCGGCGTCTTCTACCTCGGCTCGATCTTCGTCGTCGTGACGCTGCTGCCGTGGGACGCCAAGTCCATCCAGGACGACGGTTCCTACGTCGCCGCCCTCGACTCGCTCGGGATCGCGCACGCCGGTCAGATCATGAACTTCATCGTGCTGACGTCGGTGCTGTCCTGTCTCAACTCCGGGCTCTACACGGCCTCCCGGATGGCCTTCTCGCTCGGCCGGCGCGGTGACGCGCCGCAGTCGTTCGCACGGGTCAACAGCCGGGGCGTGCCGATGACGGCGATTCTCGCGTCGGTCGTGTTCGGCTTCGTCGCCGTCTTCTTCAACTACCTCTCCCCGGACAAGATCTTCCTCTTCCTGGTCAACTCCTCCGGTGCGGTGGCCCTGTTCGTCTGGCTGGTGATCTGCTTCTCGCAGCTGCGGATGCGGAAGATCATCCAGGCCGAGTCGCCGGAGAAGCTCGTCGTGAAGATGTGGCTGTACCCGTACCTCACCTGGGCCACGGCCGCGCTCATCGTGTTCGTCCTCGGCTACATGCTGACCGACACCGAGCACGACGGCCGCGAGACCGTGGTGCTGTCGCTGCTGGTCGCGGCGGGCGTGATCGTCATCTCCCTCGTGAAGGAGAAGGTGAAGGGCGAGCGCGCGGTCACGAAGGTCTGATCGCGGCCCGTGGACGAGGGAGGGGCCCGTGCCTCACGGCGTACGGGCCCCTCCCTCGTGTCTCCCCACCACACCCTCACAACACCGTGAAGCTGTCCCTGACCTCGTCGTACGTCGTGAGGGCCTGCGTCTCGATGTCCGGCTGGTACCAGGTGTTGATCTGGTACGACTTGCCGCCCTCGTTGAAGCCCAGCAGCCGGGCGTGCCAGGGGACGCCCTCCAGGGTGAAGGTGTACTCCCAGACGACCGCCGGGTTGCCACGGAACGTCGTCTCCTCCAGCCGGATCTTCTGGTAGTCCCTGCCCTGGTGGGCGTTCTGTTCCGAGGTCCGCCAGGTCTCCATCAGGTCGCCGCGCGCGAGGGAGGACTTGGCGGCGAGCTCCTGTTTGCCGTCCGGGGACGTGTAGTGCACCTCGGCGCCCGTCTTGATGTCCCGCCGCCAGCCGGCCGGCGTCGCCCACGCGAACCCGCCCGCCTCCCGGTGCGCGCCCGGCGGCAGACTCTGCGGCCGCGACGTGCCTTCGACCGTGGGCGAGGGGCCCTCGCTGCGTGTGGTGGACGGGGACGGCGACGAGGAGGCCGACGGTGACCCTCCCGCCCGGTTGTCGTCCGGTGAGCCGTCGGCCGACGCGAGGACGACCGCGACGACCGCGCCGGCGGTGACCAGGCCGACGGCGGCGACGAGGCCCGTACGGCGTCCCGCGCGCCGCCCGTGCCGCCGGGGGTCCGCCGGGACTGCGGGGCCGGGCAGTTCGCCGGGCGGCATGGGAAGGGGGTCCGGGGAGGGCGCCGGACGGCGTTCGGTCTCCGCCTGGGCGCGGACGAGCGAGACACCGGTGACGGTGGGGGCGGCGCTGATCCTGCGGGAGTGGGTGGGGGTGTCGGGTGCGGCTGCCCCTGGGGATGCGGCTGCGCCGGGCGGGGCCGCTCCGGCTGGTGCGGTGCCCTCGCTGTTGCCGGACGGGGTCTCGGAGCGGGTCTCCGAGCGCAGCCCCGACGCGGCCTCGGTGGAGGCGCTGGCGGGTTGGGGAGCGAGGGCGGGGTCGGTGGTGGGCGCGGGGTCAGTGGCCCGCGCGGGGTCGGTGGTGGGCGCGGGGTCGGTGGTGGGCGCGGGGCCGGACCTCGGTACGGGTGCGGCCCCCGGCTCCGGTGCGTGCTCCGGGACCGGCGCCGGTGCGGGCTCCGGGACCGGTGTCGGTGCGTGCTCCCGGACCGGTGCCGGTGCCGGAGTCCTGGGGTCGCGCATCGTGCGCAGGTGCCGGGTGTTCACGAACGGGGGTGTGGGCGACTCCTCGGGTGCCGACGACAGGGGTGGCGTCGCGTCCTGGATGTCCGGTCCCTCCGGTTCGGCCGCCGGCTCAGGCTCTGCTTGCGGCTCCTCACCCCGTTCATCGACCGGCCGGCCCTCGACCGGCATCCCCGCGACCGGTCCGCCCGCGACCGGACTCCCCTCAGCCGACTCCGCGTCCGGGGCCGCCGCCGCCTCCTCCTGATGAGCGACGCCCGCCCCTCCTCCGCCCACCGGAACCGTCGGTGTCGTCGGCGGTGCCGGATACGCGAGCGGCCGTAGGGACGCCTCCAGCTCCGCCAGGCCGGGTCGGACCGTTGGCTCCTTCTCCAGCAGGGCCGCCAGGATGTCCCGCAACGGGCCTTCGGTCGCGGGGAGTTCGGGCTCCTCGTACAGGACCGCGTGCAGGGTCGCCAGCGTGGTGTCGCGGGAGAACGGGGAGCGGCCGCCCAGGGCCGCGCACAGTGTCGCGCCGAGGGACCACACGTCGGACGGCGGGCCCTGAAGGCGGCCGGAGATCCGCTCGGGGGCCATGTAGTCGGGCGAGCCGACCAGCATGCCGACCATGGTGAGCGCCTTGGCGTCCTGGATCGCGGCGATGCCGAAGTCCGTGAGCACGATCCGCCGGGCGCCGTTCTCCACCAGGACGTTGCCGGGCTTGATGTCCCGGTGCAGGACGCCCCGGTCGTGCACCTGACGCAGCGCCTGCACCAGGCCGAGTCCGAGCCGAGCCGTCTCACGCGGGCCGAGCGGGCCCTCCTCCGCCATGACACGTTCGAGGGAACGGCCGGCGACCAACTCCATGACGATCCACAGGCGTTCGCCCTCGTCCACGACGTCGTACACGCGCACGACATTGGGGTGGTCGATCCGGGCGGTGGCCCTGGCCTCGCGCAGGGTGCGTTCGCGACGGGTGCGGGCATCCTCGGCGTCGAGGCCGTCTATGCGCATCTCCTTGACGGCGACCGGCCGGTCGAGTATTTCGTCGACGGCTCGCCACACCCGTCCCATTCCCCCCTGGCCAATACTCTCGACCAGGCGATAGCGCCCCGTCACCAGGAGCCCTGGAACTCCACCGCTCCTCGTATTCCCCGGCAATCCGCTGCACCCCCTCAACGCCTTCCGGATGTTCCCGAGTGGAACACAATGGTCACACTTCACGCCGTACCAGCATAGTGCGGAGAAATCTTGTGGTACCTCTTCAAGTACTGCGAATTCAGGCGCAGCCAAGGGGGACGAACATGAGTTCTCGTCGTGCGACGACCATCGCGGGATCGCTGGTCACGGCATCTTTCGCGACCGTGATGATCCTTTCCGGAACCGCCGGTGCGGAAGACCAGGGGCCCGGGAGCAGCAAGGGGGGAAAGGCCGTTGACGAGGCGCCGGCAGGCGTGAAGCTGACCACGCTGCTGCCCGAGAAGATCTCGGTGGACAACAGCTCGCAAGAAACCGACATCACCGCCACGGTGAAGAACGAGGGAACCAAGGACAGCGGAAAGATCAGGCTTTTGGTCGTCGGTTTCGACGGCCTTTCGGTCAAGAACGTTCAAGGCTGCTCTCCGATTGACGAAAAGGATCTGCCGGAGGGCTCGAACAGTGGTTTCGCCTGCCCCGTCGACAATCTCGCGGCCGGTCAGTCGAAGTCGTACGCCGTGGACGCGACGTTCGATCTCGGCAAGACCGGAAAGATCTGTCTGCCGGTGCAGACCAGCGACGGAAAGAAGACGTTCTGGCAGCAGGGACCGGTTCCGTTCGGTACGACGAACCCGTCGCCGAACGCCCCGGCCACCCCGCTGCTGCTCGGCACCGACAACAAGCCGGTCGGTCCGGGCGGCGACGAACTGCCGAAGACCGGCTTCGAACGTGACGTCCTGCCGCTGGGGGCGGCGGGCGCGGCGCTGATGGCCGCCGGCGCGGCCGGGCTGTGGTGGTCGCAGCGGCGGCCGGCGCAGCAAAAGATCTGACGCCGGAAAGCGAGGGAAACACGGGAGGCATGACCTGACGGAACCTGTCAGGTCATGCCTCCATCAACTGCGCCTTCGGGGAGGGCGATCGGACCGGAGGGCCGCACGACGCGGAAACGCGGAAGAGGCTCGCCGAGGTGAAGTCGCGGTACGACCTGGCGAACCTCTTCCGGACAGCCGACCAGGTCAGCGCTTGGCGAGCTTCCAGGCCGAGGGCAGCAGGCCCATCGCCAGGGCCGCCTTCACGGCGTCGCCGATCAGGAACGGGGTCAGGCCGGCCGCGATCGCGGCGGACACCGAGAGGTCGGCCGCGTAGGCGAGGTACGGGACGCCGACGGCGTAGATGATCGCCTCGCCCACGAGCATGGTGCCAGCCATCCGGAGCATCGAGCGGTCGGCACCGCGGCGGGCCAGGGCGCCCACGACCGTGGACGCGAGGATCATGCCGAGGATGTAGCCGAAGGAGACGGAGACCCCGGAGGTGCCGCTCGCGAACCACGGCACCCCGGCGAGACCGGCGAGCGCGTACAGGACCAGCGCGGAGAGGCCGCGGCTCGCGCCGAGCGTCGTGCCGACCAGCAGCGCGGCGAAGGTCTGACCGGTCACCGGCACCGGGGAGCCCGGCACGGGCACCGCGATCTGGGCGGCGAGGCCGGTGAGCGCGGCGCCGCCGACCACGAGGACCACGTCCCGGACACGGGAGGCGGGGAGCAGGTCGGCGAGGACCTGACCCGGGCGGGCGGGGACGGCGGCAGCGGTGCTCATGGGGACTCCGCGAGATGGTGTGGGCACGGGGGACACCGCGACGCTATCCCAGCGCCCTCGGACCGATCACCGTCAGCGCTCGACAAAGGGGGGAACGCGGGCTTGGTGGGCTCCGGACAAAAGATGCGGGTTACACCGGCCACGAGGTGATGCCGGTCACTGAGGTGACGTGGTGTGGGATACGAAGGCGCGGCAAGCGTGATCTGTCGGGTCCCGCCAATGAGGTGCGCGGCGTGGACACCCGCCGTCTCGCCCGTCGGTCGCCGTCTGGGCAGCGCGGGACCGTTTTGCTAGCTTCGGGCGCATGGTTGCCCAAGCCCGGAACTTCTCGTCGCGTCGCCACGTCGACCTGCGACGCGTGGGCACGGCCGTCTGTCGCCGCCGGTAGGTCGGGGCGGCGGAGCGGATCCGGTGCGCCTCGACTCCTGAGTCGGCGCACTGTCGGACCCGTTCCCGAGGATGAATCCCATGCCCCGCACCGCGGCTGCACCCCCTCCTGCCTCCTCTTCGTCTCCCGTCTCTACGTCTCGCACCTCTTCGTCTCGCACCTCTTCGTCTCCCATCTCGTCGTCTCGCACCCCTTCGTCTCCTGTCTCTTCGGTTCCGCGTGCCGCCGATCCCGACCGGCGCCGGACCAGTGCCAGTGTCGTGCTGCGCTCCGTGCTGGAGCACGGGCCGGTCGCGCGCAGCACCATCGCCCGGCTGACCGGGCTGTCTCCGGCGTCGGTGACCGACTACTGCGCCCGGTTCGCGCGGCTCGGTCTGATCCGTGAGGCGGCCGTACCCCGGCAGTCCAAGGGTGTGGGCCGCCCCCATGTGCCGGTCGACCTGGACGACTCGCGGTTCGTCGTGGGCTCGGTCCATGTGGCCGTGCCCTACACCACGGTCGCGCTGCTGGATCTGCGCGGCCGGGTGGTGGCCGAGCGGCGGTTGAAGCACACGGCCGGGGCTGTTGAACCCCCGCAGGTGCTGGCGCGGGCCGCCGACGGGCTGCGGGCGCTGCTGGCCGGGGCTCCGGGATGCCGGGCGTTGGGTGTCGGGGTGGCGGTCGGCGGCTGGGTGGACCGGGACTCCGGGACCGTGGTCGCGCATCCGCTGCTGGGCTGGCGGGACGTGCCGGTGCGCGATGTGGTCGGCGCACACACCGGGCTGCCGGTCCATGTGGACGGACATGCGCGGGCGTTGGTCAACGCGGAGCGGCTGTTCGGGCGGGCGCGCGGCAGCGGGAGCGTGCTGCACCTGTTCGTCGGGAACGTGGTCGACGCGGCGTTCGCCACCCACGACGAGGTGCACCACGGACCGCGCAGCCAGGCGGGTGCCATCGCGCATCTGCCGGTGCCGGGCGGCACGGAGGTCTGCGAGTGCGGGCGCACCGGCTGCCTGCAGGCCGAGTTGAGCGAGCGCACCCTGTGCCGGCGGGCGCGGGAGACCGGTGTCACCGACGGCGTGAACCCGATGCACGTGGTCGCCGCGGCGGCCGACGGCGACCTGGCCGCCGCGAGGCTGTTGGTGGACCGGGCGCGTCGGGTCGGGCGGGCGGTCGGGCTGCTGCTCGACGTGCTCAATCCGGAGACCGTCGTCGTCACCGAGATCGGCGTCCTGCATCGCGCGGACTGCCTTTCCGCGCTGCGGGACGAGGTCGGGGCGGAGCGGGCGGCGGCCGTGGTGCCGACGAGTTTCGGGGATTCCGTGCTTGCCGTGGCCGGTGGATCAGTGGCTCTGGACGTGCTCTATCGGGATCCACTGGCCGCCTCACCTGAGCGGACTTAATTCAGAAACGCGGAATGTTGACAGGGCCGGTCCGAAGAAAGGAACATCCTGGTCATGAGCTGTCGCACCCTCTGTTGCTGACGCGTTGCCGCGCTTGAAGCGCGCGCCCACCTCTGTTCCCGCGTGAATTCCCTTGTCGGGCCCCGGGCTTTTCGCTGCCCGGAATCGCGCGCGTTTCCCTTCACTTCTCGCTTCACTTCTCGGCTCACGGAGACCTCCCATGCCTTCCCCACCCCTGCCCGGAATCGACCGGCGGCTCTTTCTCACCTCCCTGCTCGGCGTCTCCGCCGCTGCCGCCGGCCTCAGCGGCTGCGCGGACAGCAGCGCCGCGACCTCGAAGACGTCCCTCTCCGAACCGCTGGCGAAGACCGTCCCCGCCGGCACCAGCCTCAAGATCGCCTCGTACCAGAACGTCCAGCAACTCCAGTTCAAGCTCGCGAAGTTCGACGACCTGCCCTTCAAAGTGAGCAGCTGGGCGAACATCGGCGCCGGACCCGACGTCATCAACGCCTTCCGCGCCGGGTCCCTGGACGTCGCGAACAACGCGGGAATTCCGCCGATTCAGGCGCGGTTCCAGGGCTACGACGCGAAAATCGTCGCGATCAACATCACCCGCAAGCCGAACTACCTCTTCGCCACCAAGCCCGGCAGTGACATCCGCTCGGTCGAGGACTTCAAGGGAAAGAAGCTCGCCTTCTCGCAGGGGCAGGCCCAAGGCGTCGTACTCCTGCGGGCGTTGAAGAAGGCCGGGCTGGCGTACGACGACGTGGAACTCGTGCCGCTGACCAGCAACCAGTTCCTCACCGCCCTGCAGTCCGGCCAGGTGGACATCGCGCCGCTCGCCAACCAGCAGGCGCCCGCCTATCTCCAGCAGTACGAGTCCAAGGGTGCCCACGCCATCACCACCGACGTCGTGGACCTGCTCAACCTGCTGTGGGCGCCGGCCTCCGTGCTGTCCGACTCCGCGAAGGCCGCCGCGGTCGCCGCGTACATCCCGTACTGGGCGAAGGGCCAGGTGTGGCAGTACGAGCACCCGGACGTCTGGAACGAGGAGTTCTACGTCAAGACGCAGAACCTGAGCCTCGCGCAGGCCCGGTCGATCACCGAGCTCGCCAACAAGCCGTTGTTCCCGCCGAGTTGGGACGAGGCCGTGAAGTGGGAGCAGGAGACCGCCGATCTGCTGGCGGAGGGCGGCTTCGTGAAGAAGCTCAAGGTCGACTCGCTCTTCGACCGGCGTTTCGAGGGCATCGCGGCGAAGTCCGTACCCGCGGAGTACCGGAGGTGAGCGCCACCGTGACCACGACCTCGACCTCGACCACCGCGACCGCGACCACGCCCGTCATCGCGACCGAGGACAGTCCCCAGGTCCGCAGGCGCCGCCGCCTCTCCCCCGGCAGACGGCTGCCCGCCACCCGTCTCCTCGGTCCCGCCCTCATCCTCGCCCTGTGGGCCGCCGCCTCCGCCGCCGGACAGCTCGACCCGGGTGCGATCCCGGCGCCCTGGACGGTGCTGGAGACCGGCGTCCACCTGTGGACCGACGGCACCCTGCCCCACGACATCCTGACCTCGCTGCAACGCGCCGGATCGGGCTTCGCGATCGGCCTGACCGCGGGCATCGCCCTCGCCCTGGCCGCCGGGCTCAGCCGGACCGGCGAGGCGCTGATCGACGGGTCCGTCCAGCTCAACCGGGCGATCCCGACGCTCGGCCTGATCCCGCTGTTCATCCTGTGGCTGGGCATCGGCGAGACCTTCAAGGTCGCGATCATCGCGATCGTCGTCTACATCCCGATCTACCTGAACACGCACTCCGCGCTGTCCGGCATCGACCACCGGTACGTCGAACTCGCCGAGGTCCAGGGCCTGTCGCGATACGCCTTCATCCGGCGGATCGTCATCCCCGGCGCGCTGCCCGGCTTCTTCGTCGGGCTGCGGCTCGGGGTGACCGGCTCCTGGCTGGGTCTGGTCGTGCTGGAGCAGATCAACGCCACCAGCGGGCTCGGCTACATGATGTTCCAGGCGCAGAACTACGGCCAGACGGACGTCATTCTCGTCGGCCTGGTCGTCTACGGCATCTTCGGCCTGATCTCCGACAGCGCGGTCCGTCTGATCGAACGGAGGGTGCTGTCATGGCGCCGCACGCTCAGCAACTGACCCGCCCGGCCGTCCAGCTCCGAGGCCTGACCAGGTCGTTCGAGGGACGCACGGTCCTCGACGGCATCGACCTCGACCTCCCCGCCGGTCAGTTCACCGCCCTGCTCGGGCACAGCGGCTCCGGCAAGAGCACGCTGCTGCGGGCGATCGCCGGCCTCGACCACGAGGTCGCGGGGAGCGGTCGGCTGACCGCGCCGGAACGGGTGTCGGTCGTCTTCCAGGACTCCCGGCTGCTGCCCTGGCAGCGCGTCCTCGACAACGTCCTGCTGGGGCTCGACGGCAAGGAGGCGGAGCAGAAGGGGCGCGAGGCCCTCGCCGAGGTGGGCCTGAAGGGCCGAGAACGCGCGTGGCCGAGCGAGCTGTCCGGCGGGGAGGCCCAGCGCGCCGCCCTGGCCCGTTCCCTGGTCCGCGAGCCGGAACTCCTGCTGGCCGACGAGCCGTTCGGCGCCCTCGACGCGCTCACCCGGATCCGGATGCACGTGCTGCTGAGGGAGTTGTGGGAGCGCCACCGGCCTTCCGTGCTGCTCGTCACCCACGACGTGGACGAGGCGATCGTGCTCGCCGACCGGGTCCTCGTCCTCGACCAGGGCCGTATCGGCCTCGACCTGACCATCGACCGCCCGCATCCGCGCTCCTACCGGGATCCGTTGCTGGGCGAGTACCGGGAGCGGCTGCTGGCCGCCCTCGGCGTGACGGAGGACCACCAGTGACCACCAGACAGCTCCACCTGAACGCGTTCCTGATGACCACCGGCCACCACGAGGCGTCGTGGCGGCTGCCGGAGAGCGACCCGTACGCGCACGTGGACCTCGCCCACTACGTCCACCTCGCCCGGATCGCCGAACGCGGCACCTTCGACTCGCTGTTCCTCGCCGACGGACCGCAGCTGTGGGGAAGCGTGGCCCAGCGGCCCGCCGGCGCCCTGGAGCCGCTCACCCTGCTGACCGCGCTGGCGACGGCCACCGAGCACATCGGCCTGATCGCCACCGCCTCCACCTCCTACAACTCCCCCTACAACCTGGCCCGCAAGTTCGCCTCGCTCGACATCATCAGCGGCGGCCGGGCGGGCTGGAACATCGTCACCACGGCCGGTGCCGAGGCCGCCCGCAACTTCGGTCTCGCCGCCGAACCCGCGCACGCCGAGCGCTACGCCCGCGCCGCCGAGTTCCTCGACGTGGCCCTCAAGCTGTGGGACAGCTGGGAGGACGACGCGATCGTCGCCGACAAGGCGTCCGGCGTCTGGGGCGACGACACGAAGATCCATCCGCCCCGGCACCAGGGGACGTACTTCAGCGTCGAGGGCGCCCTCAACGTCCCGCGCACCCCGCAGGGTTATCCGCTGCTCGTCCAGGCGGGATCGAGCGAGGACGGAAAGCGCTTCGCGGCGCGGTACGCGGAGGCCGTGTTCACCGCCCAGCAGACCGTCGAGGACGCGCAGGCCTTCTACGCCGACCTCAAGTCCCGTACGGCCGCCGCCGGCCGCGATCCCGACCACATCAAGGTGCTGCCCGGCATCGTCCCGGTGATCGGGTCGACGGAGGCGGAGGCCCGTACCAAGGAGCAGCTCCTCGAAGACCACATCGTGTACACGCACGGAGTGGCCCGGCTGGAGAGCCTGCTGCAACTGGAGCCGGGGACGCTGGAGCTGGACGCACAGCTCCCCGCCGACCTGCCGCCGGAGAGCGCCATCGAGGGCGCCAAGAGCCGCTACACCCTCATCGTCGAACTCGGCCGGCGCGAACGCCTCACCGTCCGGCAGCTGGTCGGGCGGCTCGGCGGCGGTCGCGGGCACCTCACCTTCGCGGGCACGCCCGAGCAGGTCGCCGACGCGATCGAGACCTGGTTCACGCACGGCGCCGCCGACGGCTTCAACATCATGCCCGCGGTCCTGCCCTCCGGCCTCGACACCTTCGTCGACCACGTCGTCCCGATCCTGCGCACCCGCGGCCTGCTCCGCACGGAATACGGACCGCGCCGGACCCTGCGGGAGCGATACGGGCTGCCGCGCCCCGCCAACCAGTACGTCACGCCCGCCGAGCAGTCCGCCGGGGGATCCGTCGAGGAATCCGCCCTCGCCCGAGTCTGAGAGGACCCGCACATGTCCGAATTCGAGATCAGCAAGCTCACCGCCGACATCGGTGCCCGGATCGCCGGCCTCGACCTGGCCAAGCCCCTCGCCGAGGAGACGGTCGTCGCCCTCCGCGACGCGCTGAACATCCACAAGGCCCTGGTCTTCGACGACGTCGACCTCGACGACGAGGGCCAGCAGGCCTTCGTCCGGCACTTCGGGGACATCACGACCGCCCACCCGACCGTGCCGTCCGTCGAGGGCGTGCCGAACGTCCTGCCCGTGGACAGCGAGCGGGGCCGCGCCGCCAACAACTGGCACACGGACGTCACCTTCGTCCTCAACCCGCCGCAGGCCAGCACCCTGCGCAGCATCACCGTCCCGCCGTACGGCGGCGAGACCCTGATCGCCAACTCCGCGGCCGCCTACCGCGACCTGCCGCAGCCGCTGCGGCTGCTGGCCGACACCCTGTGGGCGGAGCACACCAACGACTACGACTACGCCGTACCGGAGGAGACGGTCGACGAGGCGCAGGCCGCCGCCCGCGCCCAGTTCACGTCGATCAAGTACCGCACGGCCCACCCGGTCGTCCGCGTCCATCCGCTGACCGGCGAACGCGGCCTGTTCATCGGCGGGTTCGCACAGCGTCTGGTGGGCCTGTCGACGGGCGAGTCCCGCAAGATCCTCGACCTGCTCCAGGCGTACGTCACCCGCCCGGAGAACGTCCTGCGCCACCGCTGGTCGGAGAACCAGCTCGTCCTCTTCGACAACCGCATCACCCAGCACTACGCCATCGACAACTACGACGGCCTGCCCCGCCGCCTGCACCGGGTGACGGTCGCCGGTGACGTGCCGGTGGGCGTGGAGGGCAAGGAGAGCTACGTGATCGAGGGGGACGCCTCCCACTACACCTCCGTGGCGGCGTAGAAACGCGCCCAACTCTGCCGGCGGCGGGCCCTCACGTGCGACACGTGAGGGCCTGCTTCTCGTTCACCCTTCTCGTTGATAGCGTGCAGTTGCAAGCTATGTGCAATAAGAGCCTGGTGATCGTCTTCTCACCCTTCACCTGGCCGGCGGAATGACGGGAAGCCCCCGCGAGGACGTGACTCGCGGGGGCTTCTCGTCGTCTGCGGGCAGGGCTCAGGGCTTGCGGGCCAGGCCGCCGTGCTGGCCGATCGGGGTGGGGGCGGCGGTGCCGTCGGGACGCCAGAGCGGCACCGACACCACGCCGGGGTCGACCAGTTCCAGGCCGTCGAAGAAGGCGGCGATCTGGTCGACGGGACGCAGGAAGTAAGGAACCGCACCGGTCTTGTTGTAGGCGTCCTGGGCCTGCTCGTAGTCGGGGTCGGTGCCCCGGGAGCCGTCGTTGACGCAGAGATGGCTTCCGGAGGGGAGGCCCTCCATGAGGCGGCGGACTATGGTGCGGGCCCCGCCGTAGTCGGCGACATGGCCGAGGATGCCGCTGAGGATCAGCGCGGTGGGCCGGTCCGGGTCGAGGGTCTTCGCGGCGGCGCTCAGGATCTGCTCCGGCTCGAAGAGACTGAGGGCCTCGTACGCCGTCGCGCCCTCGGGCGTGGACGTGAGCAGGGCGCGGGCGTGGGCGAGGACCAACGGGTCGTTGTCGACGTAGACGATCCGCGACTCGGGGGCGAGTCGCTGGGCGACCTCGTGGGTGTTGTCGACGGTGGGCAGGCCGGTGCCGACGTCGAGGAACTGCCGTACACCCGCCTCCTGCACCAGGTACCGGATGCTGCGGCCGAGGAAGGCGCGGCTGCCGCGGGCGATGGTGACGATCCCGGGGAAGACGGCGGTGTACGCGTCACCCGCCATCTCGTCCACCGGGTAGTTGTCCTTGCCGCCGAGCCAGTAGTTCCAGATCCGGGCCGAGTGCGGCACCGACGTGTCGATCTCCGTCATGCGCCCATCGTGCTACGCCACCCGCCGGTTCGCACGGCACATGAGTGAGAGAAGTGCGGCAAAACCGTCGCGGTTCACGCCGGGCCCACCGATCGCCGCGCTGCGCGATGGGCCGGACACTCTGCGGTACCGGAAAGGAAGACCCCGGGAACACCCGGCGGCCCGGAAACACACGGCGGCCCCGGGGGCACACGCGACGAGCCTCCGTGAACACGCGGCTCACGGAGGCTGTCGAAATGCGAGGTTCCGGGTGATCCTGACGGAATGCCCAAGGAGAAGATGCTCCCCTGCCACACCTGCGGGACCTACCAGCCGCATCGGCAGCCGAAGGACGACCGGGAGCGCCAGGTCATCCGCACGCTGAAGCAGCTGAAGCCCCGCACGTACGTGGAGGACTACTGGATCTGCGTCAGCGACGAACGGGACTGCCGCAACATCCGCCACCGGTGGAACGCCAAGCCGCTCCACCCGCCGGAGAAGATGCCCGAGCCGGAGTGAGTCCCGCAAGGGGCTTACAGGTTGCTGAAGTCCGGGCCCTTGGTGCGGGTGCGCTTGATCTCGTAGAAGCCGGGGATCGAGGCCACGGCGAGCGTGCCGTCCCAGAGCCTGGCGGCCTCCTCGCCCTTGGGCGCGGGGGTCACGACCGGGCCGAAGAAGGCGATCTGCTCGCCGTCGGGGCCGGGGACGGCGATCACCGGGGTACCGACCTCCTGGCCGACCTTGTCGATGCCCTCCTTGTGGGAGGCGCGCAGCTCGGCCTCGAACTCGAAGTCCTTCTGGTCGGCGTACTCGATCAGGTCGGCGGGCAGACCCGCGTCCGCCAGGGCCGCCGCGATCGCCTCCTCGGTCGGGCCCTCGCCCTGGTTGTGGAAGCGGGTGCCGAGGGCGGTGTAGAGGGGGCCGAGGACGTCGGCGCCGTGCTTCTGCCAGGCGGCGGTCGCCACCCGCACCGGCTTCCACGCCTTGGTCGCGAGCATCTCCCGGTACTCCTCGGGCAGTTCGTCGATCTTGTCCTCGTTCAGCACCGCGAGGCTCATGATGTGCCAGCGCACCTCGATGTCGCGGACCTTCTCCACCTCCAGGACCCAGCGGGAGGTCATCCAGGCCCAGGGGCACAGCGGGTCGAACCAGAAGTCGACGGGGGTCTTGCCGGAGGTGCTCGCGGTCTCGGACATGGGTCTCCTCTACAAGGGGTCTTTCCGACCTGCAACAGTGACCGGTCCCCGCCCATTCCCCGCTGCCCGGTGCCGGTGCCCCATGGCAGGATCAGCCTGTCCGCATACTGAACACACCCGAGGGAGTGCCGCCTGTGCCCGGTGAGAATCTGTCCCGCGACGAGGCCCGGGAGCGGGCCGCCCTGCTGTCCGTGGACGGCTACGAGGTCTCTCTCGACGTCCGCTCCGCCGTCGGCGACGAGACCGTGGACGGACCGCGGACCTTCCGGTCCCTGACCACGATCCGCTTCCGTTGCAGCGAGCCCGGCGCGTCGAGCTTCGCGGACCTGATCGCGCCGGCTGTGACCGCCGTCTCCCTCAACGGCAAGGACCTCGACCCGGGCGAGGTCTTCGACGGCTCCCGGATCGTCCTGGAGGACCTGGCCGCCGAGAACGAGCTGGTCGTCGACGCGCAGTGCGCGTACTCCCGGACCGGTGAGGGACTGCACCGCTTCGTCGACCCGGAGGACGGCGAGGTCTACCTCTACACCCAGTACGAGCCGGCCGACTCCCGCCGCGTCTTCGCGAACTTCGAGCAGCCGGACCTCAAGGCGCCGTTCCGCTTCGAGGTCCGGGCGCCCGAGGAGTGGACGGTCTGGAGCAACGGCGTCGGCGAACCGACCGACGGAGTCTGGCGGTTCGCGGAGACCAAGCCGATCTCGACGTACATCACGTGCGTGGTGGCGGGCCCGTACCACTACGTCACGGACGCGTACTCCCGGGTCCTGGACGACGGCACGACCCTGGAGATCCCCCTCGGCGCCATGTGCCGCAAGGGCCTGGCCCCCTACTTCGACGCCGACGACGTCTTCCTCGTCACCAAACAGGGCCTGGACTTCTTCCACGACCACTTCGACTACCCGTACCCCTTCGGGAAGTACGACCAGGCGTTCGTCCCCGAGTACAACCTCGGCGCGATGGAGAACCCGGGCCTGGTGACCTTCCGCGAGGAGTTCATCTTCCGCGGCAAGGTCACACAGACCTCCTACGAGGGCCGGGCGAACGTCATCCTGCACGAGATGGCGCACATGTGGTTCGGCGACCTGGTCACCATGGAGTGGTGGGACGACCTGTGGCTCAAGGAGTCCTTCGCCGACTTCATGGGCGCCTTCGCCCTGGTCGGCGCGACCCGCTTCAAGGACGGCTGGATCACCTTCGCCAACCGCCGCAAGGCCTGGGCCTACCGCGCCGACCAGCTCCCCTCCACCCACCCCGTCACCGCCGACATCCGCGACCTCCAGGACGCCAAGCTCAACTTCGACGGCATCACGTACGCCAAGGGCGCGTCGGTGCTCAAGCAGCTGGTGGCGTACGTCGGCCAGGACGCGTTCCTCGAAGGCGCACGGCGCTACTTCAAGCGGCACGCGTACGGCAACACGCGCCTCGGTGACCTGCTGTCGGTCCTGGCGGAGACCAGCGGCCGGGACATGGGCGCGTGGTCGCGGGCGTGGCTGCAGACGGCCGGGGTCAACTCGCTGACCCCGCAGGTGCTGCTGGCCCCGGACGGCCGAGTCGACGAGCTGGCGGTGCTGCAGGAGGCGGCGGAGTCGCATCCCGAGCTGCGCCCGCACCGGGTGGCGGTGGGCCTGTACCGGCGTTCCGCGTCCGGGGCGCCCGAGCGGTACGCCCGGGCCGAGGTGGACGTCGAGGGCCCGCGCACGGTCGTGACGGAACTGGCCGGTTCCGAGGCACCCGACCTGGTCCTGGTCAACGACGACGACCTGACGTACTGCAAGATCCGCTTCGACGAGACCTCGCTGGAGACCCTGAAGGGTCACCTGGGAGACATCACCGATCCGCTCGCCCGGGCCCTGTGCTGGTCGGCGCTGTGGAACATGACGCGGGACGCGCTGCTGCCGGCGCGGGACTTCGTGGAGCTGGTGCTGCGCTTCGCGGGCCGCGAGTCCGGCATCGGCGTCCTGCAGATGCTGCACGCCTGGGCCAACTCGGCGCTGGTCAACTACGTGGCGCCCACCTGGCGGGAGACGGGCGGCCGGCTGCTCGCGGAGGGCGCGCTGCGGGAACTGCGGTCCGCGGAGGCGGGCAGCCAGCACCAGCTGGCGTGGGCGCGGTTCTTCGCGACCGTGGCGTCCGGCGCGGACGACATGGGGCTGCTGCGCGGCCTGCTGGACGGCACGGCCCCGATCGAGGGGCTGGAGGTGGACCAGGAGCTGCGCTGGGCGTTCCTGCAGCCGCTGGCCGCGCACGGGTTCGCGGACGAGGGGGTGCTGGCCGCCGAACTGGTCCGCGACAACACGGCGTCCGGCAAGCGCCACCAGGTCCGCTGCCTCGCCGCCCGGCCGTCCGCGGCCGTCAAGGCGCAGGCGTGGGCCCAGCTCGTGGAGTCCGACGCCCTGTCGAACGCCCTGGTCGAGGCGACCATCGCGGGCTTCGCCCAGCCGTCCCAGCGGGAGCTGCTCGCGCCGTACGCCGAGAAGTACTTCGCGGCGATCGAGCGGGTGTGGTCGGAGCGCTCCATCCAGATCGCCATGCACGTGGTCGAGGGGCTGTTCCCGGCACTCCAGCACTCGCAGGAGACCCTGGACGCGACGGACGCGTGGCTGGCGGCCCACGAGGACGCGGCACCGGCGCTGCGAAGGCTGGTGCTGGAGGCGCGGGACGACCTGGCGCGGGGGCTGCGCGGACAGGCGTGCGACGCGAAAGCGGCGGGCTGACGATCTCCGGCCCGCGACGGGGCATTCCGTGACCGTTACGGAATCCGGGCAAGAGGAGCCGTAACCCCTGGTCCCATCCGAATGGACCAGGGGTTTTCCCTGTCTGCTCGGCATCCGAACATCCGTCCTTTAGTTCTGCCTTGTCCGGATTTGTTGACGAGCGTGTAACAGCGGTTAAGAGCCCGGCGGATCGCGGGAATCTGGACGCCATGAACCACAACACCCCGCTGCCGCCGGTCCCGCCACTCTCCCCCCGCCCGCTGCGCCATCTCTCCGAGGTGCACCGCCACGTCCTGACGGCAGCTCAGCTCCGCTCACACGGCGTCACACCGGCCGAGGCGACCGAGCAGTGCCGCCCCGGAGGTCCCTGGCAGCAACCGCTCCCCGGCGTCTTCCTGCTCCACCCCGGCCCGCCGACCCGCGAGGAGCGGCTGCACGCGGTGCTGATGTACGCGGCGAAGGAACGGGTGGTGGGCGTCCCGGCCCAGCCGGGGGCGGCGGAACCGCACCGGCCGGTGTACCCCGACGCGGTGATCACCGGCCTGGCGGCGCTGACGCTGCACGGCTTCTCCGCCACGCCGCCACTGACGGCCCTGGACCGGATCGACGTCCTCGTCCCGCGCCTGCGCCGGCTGCGCTCGACGGGCTGCGTCCGCATCGTCCGTACGGCTTCCCTGCCCGCCCCGGAACAGGTCACCGGTCTGCCGGTCGCGCCGGTCCCGCGCGCCCTCGCCGACGCGGTGACCGAACTGACGGACGCGGACGCCGTATGCCGGCTGCTGACCGAGGCGGTGCGCGGCGGCCACTGCGAACCGGCTGCGGTGGTACGGGAGTTGAACAACGCCAAGCTGCTGAGCCGCCCGCACGTGGTGGACGCCGTGGACTCCCTCCTCGCGGAGGGCCGGGCGATCGCGGAGGACCGCCTGTACAGGATGGTGCGGGAGTACGGCCTTCCCGACCCGGTCTGGAACGTGGACCTGCGTCTGCCCGGCGGCCCCCACCTCGGCGGCCTGGACGCGTACTGGCCCCAGCAGGCGGTGGCGGTGGAACTGGACACCCGCGCCCCCCGCCAGGGCCATCGGCAGGACGACGACGCCCTCTGGTCCGAATACGCCCGCAAGCGCGAGCACCTGGAACGGCTCGGCATCACGGTCGTCCACATCACCCCGAGGAAGCTGCGCGACGCCAGGGAGCAGCAGGCCGCGGTGGTCCGCACCGCCCTGATGGCATCCGGCGACCGCGACCCAGCCGCGTATGTCGTGGTGCTGCCCCGGTAGTGACCGGCCGGGGGCAAACACCAGGAGGGGAGAGGAGGGGCCGACTGGGCTGCACCCGACGGCCCCTCCTCAGGTGTTGCCGGCGGTCACCTGCGGCTACTTGCCGCAGTACTCAGCCTCCACCACCGCATCGCTGTCCCCCGACCAGTCCCCGTTGAAGTTGAAGGCGAGGGCGTGGCGGCCGTTCGCGGTGGTCGTCGCCTCCGACGACGAGCCGTGGATGCCGCCGCCGTGGCCCCAGACGTGGACGCCGCAGCTGAGCTCGCGGTCGATGAGGCCGAGGCCGTAGCGGGCGTTCGGGACGCCCTCTGCCCGCACCGTGGTCTTCATGGCCTTCAGCTGCTCGGCGGGGAGCAGGCGGCCGCGCAGCAGGGCCGTGTAGAAGCGGTTCAGGTCGGTCGAGTCGGAGATCATGTCGCCGGATCCGTAGGCCAGGGAGGGGTTCAGTTCCGTGACGTCGTACGTCGGTCCGGTCGTCGTCTCGGCCAGCTTGCCGTAGGCGCGGCTGCTGGGCTGCGGGAGGGTGGGACGCGTGCCGGGCACCGAGGTGGCGCGCAGGTGCAGGGGCTCGGTGATGCGGTCGCGGACCTCCGCCCCGTACGGGCGGCCGGTGACGCTCTCGATCACCAGCGCGGCCAGGGTGTAGTTGGTGTTGGAGTAGCTCCAGGACGTGCCCGGCGCGAAGTTCGGCTGGTGGGTCATGGCGAGCGCGACCATGTCCTCGGGCGCCTTCTGGTCGTAGCGGTGCTTGAAGAAGCCGTCCTTGAGGAAGTACGTCCGGATCAGCTCTTCGTCGTCCGTGTAGTTGAAGATGCCGCTGGTGTGGTTGAGGAGCTGGCGGATCGTGATCTGGCGGCCGTCGTGGCCGTTGCCGTGGACCAGGCCCGGCAGCCATGTGTCCACCTTGTCGTCCAGCGACAGCTCTCCCTCCGCCTCCAGTTGGAGCAGCACCGTGGCGACGAAGGTCTTGGTGATGCTGCCCACCCGGTAGTGGTCGTGCGGGGAACGCGGCTTCTGCGTCTTGAGGTTGCCCACGCCCGCGGTCGCCGACCAGGTTCCGTGCACGTCCTTCGCCGTGGCCGTCACGCCGGGCACGCCGTCGGTCACCGCGGCCTCGATCGCCTCGCGGGTCGCGTCGTGCCGACCACCGGTGCCGGCGGGTGCCGCGGCGATCGCGGGGGCTGCCAGGGCTGCCGTGAGGGCCACTGCCGTCGCCGCCACCAGGGTCGTCCGAACGATCATGTCTGTCTCCCCGTTGTCGTCGTTCCGCTCGCCGTCGCTGCGTCGCTTCGTCGAGCGGGGTCGGGGGGACAGACCCGGCGGGATACGCCGAGGTTGAGGCCGGCCTGGGCGGTTGAGCCGGTTTCAGCCCTTCTTCAACAGCAGCTCCGTGTTCCGGTCCTTCGACTCCCCGGCCAGGTCCGTCCGGGCGCCCGGGGCGTTGTAGGAGAGCTCGCGGTAGAGGGCGGCCAGGCCGGTCTGGGAGAGGTCGGTGAAGTCGGTGCGGTGGGGGGCGGTGGACTCGACGCAGGTGGTGAAGAGGGAGAGGGTGCCGTCCTTGTTGTCGACCAGCTCGATGACGCGGGCCAGCTGGGGGTAGTCGACGTGGGAGGCGGTGGAGATCTCCCAGAAGGAGCGGCCGTCGGGGGCGGAGTGCGGGGTGATGTCGTTGCGGTGGATGTGCCCGTTCACCCACGCGAGGACGCCTGCGTGGCTGCCGAGGAGGGCGACGACCTCCTGGCCGGTGTGCCGCCGCTCGCCGGGACGGGCCGGGTCGGGGCGGGTGTTGGTCATCGACGTGCTGGTGTGGTGGCTGAAGACGACCGCGTACGAGTCCTTGTTGTCGCGCAGTGTCTTGTCCAGCCACTTCAGTTGGGCCGTCCCGACGGAGCCGTTGTAGTGTCCGCCCGCGTCGGTGGTGTCGAGGCTGATGCCGATGACGTCGTCGGCGATGCGGAAGCTGTAGTACTGGGTGCCCGCGTCGAGGTTGGCGGAGGAGTAGCCGTGGCCGACCGGGCCGACTCCGCGGTAGGCCGGGTCGAGGTGGGCCTTGAGGTAGTCGGCGGCCGTGTAGGGGGCGCGCTTCTCGTCCGGCGTGACCGAGCGCATGTCACGGGTGTGTGCCTTGAGGAAGTCGCGGAACGCGGTCCCCTTGGGGTCCTTGGCGTTCTTGATGGCGTCCTGGAGCTTCTTCGCCTCGGACACGGACAGGTTCATCAGCTTCTTGCCGCCGATGGCGTACTCGGCGAGCCAGGAGTCGCCGTGGCCGTAGCAGCCGAGCGGCAGGGAGTCGTGGTTGCCGACGGTGGAGTACCAGGGCAGGTTGAGGCCGGGGCTGTTCAACTCCCGTACGGCGGCGGTCAGGAAGCCCTCCAGCTGCGGGAAGCCGAGCTGCTTGTCGGCGTCGCGCACGCTCGTGCCGGGCTGCCAGTACTGCTTGAGGCCGCTGTTCTGGACGCCCTCGTAGCGGCGCGGGTCACCGGAGTTCGGGGTGATCCGGCCGCCGCTCATGACGGTCAGGAACCACTCCAGCTCGGTCCTCGCGTTGTTGTCCGTGTTGTCGCCGGTCGTCATCGCGAAGTGCAGCGGGGCACCGGTGACGGGGGCGCCCCGCAGCGCGTTGACCCGTTCCACGAGCGAGACCGCGCCGTGCACGGTCAGCGCCTCGTGCGGCCGCCAGGCGTGGGCGTCCGCGGAGCGCAGGTACTCGAGGCGCATCGGGTGCTGGGCGTCGATCAGGTGCAGGTCGGTGAGCTGCACGAACGCGGCGAGGGTGGTCCGGCGCCCGGCCCGGCCGGACTGCGGCGCGGCGAGCTCGGTCCGCAGCCGCCGCTTCCAGCCGGGCCCGTCGCCGAGGCGCCGGTAGCCGGAGCCCGTCCGCGGGGCGGCGACGGAGGCGAGCGTGGTGCCGCGGGTGTACGGCGCGAGGGGCGCCGCGGGTGCCCTGCGGGACTGGGCGACGGTCGTCCCTTCGGCGGCGGTGCCGGAGGCGTTGGTGGCGGCGCGGCTGTCGGTGGGCCGCAGGGCGTAGCCGACGCCCGCGGAGACGGTCGCGGCCGCGGTGGCGGCGAGGACGGTACGGCGGTTGACCCCCAGCGTGGAGCTGGCGACAGAGCGTGTGCGCGACATGGCGCGATCTCCCCGAGTGCGAACTGCGTCGGCAGTGGTCGCGGGTGATCGCTGCCAGGCGCTGACGCGAACTTCCCGCTCACTACGGATCGTTGGCACCGGGGATGACCTGCGCGTGAACGAGGCCGCAACGCGCAACGCCGATCACCGTACGTCGATCTTGAACTACCCTGCGCGTCCACGACCGCTCCCCGGACGGCCCGGGGGCGGTTACTCCGCGTTCATCTGTCCGGGTAGGGGACCGGTCCCGGCGGGGTCTGTCCGGGGGTTTCGAGCCGTGGCGGCGGGGCCTGCCCCGGGGTGTCGAGCCGTCCCGGCGCCGGCCGCTCCCGCCACAGCCGCAGTCCGACGTCGACCAGCCTCACCCGGTTCAGGTCCGGTACGGCGTCCAGGTGGTGCCAGGCCGCCATGTCCGTGGAGCCGCCGATCTCGAAGCTCAGGTCGCCGCCGGTGATCCGGCCCTCGTAGAGGAGCCGTACGCCGTGGTGGTCGACGCTCCGGCCGAAGCGGCGGGGGAAGGTGCGGCGGGAGGAGTCCACGCCGAGCAGGCCGGTGACCTCGATGCGGTATCCGGTCTCCTCGGTCACCTCCCGCAGGACGGTGTCGTGGGGGTCCTCGCCGTGTTCCATGCCGCCGCCGGGCAGGACCCACTCGGGCGGGCCGCCGTCCGGTGCCGGGGAGCGGGAGAGCAGGAGCTGTCCGTCACGGACACACAGGGCGTAGGCCGCCACCCTCAACTTCCTTCGCATCGGGGGACGTTACCCCAGGACGGCAACCGCTTACCCCCGGAAGCACACCCCTTGGGGGACTTGCCCCTTTCATCGCCCATCTCCCCAAATGACGCCGGGGGTTTTCCCCATGCGCCCATATCGATTCGGTCAACTCTCCCTAAACATCCTTCCCATGCGTAAAGCTGTGCGATCGTCCGGGATCGCATTCCGGACCATCGCGGCCAGGACCGATCGGTCCCGGCCGCCACCCGCTCGTTCCTTTACCTACAAGGGATGCCGATGACCCTCACCCCCCAGCTCGAACCGACATCCGGCGCGAGACGCGTGGCCCGGATAGCCGTGGCCGCCGGTCTGGTGGCCGCGCTCTCCGCGGCGGGGCCGATACCCATGGCCCTCGCCGACGCCGAGGTTCCCGTCGCGGCCGACCCGGGCGTGAAGTCCGCCCACGACAAGCTCGGCTCCGACGACGCCGAACTCCTCGCCGAGGCCAAGTCCGACGGCGACAAGAGCGTCACGATGATGGTCGCGACCGCGCCCGGACAGACCGAGAAGGTCGCCGCGCAGCTCGACTCGGTCCAGGGCGGCCTGGTCGGCCGGACCTACGACAAGCTCGGCTACGTCCGCGCGACGGTCCCCACCGGCAAGGCGGACTCGGCCATCGCCGCCGCCGCGAAGCTGTCCTCCGTGCACGGCATCGACCTGCGGCAGGACATCCCGCTGGACGACCCGACGCCGAGCGCGGACACCGCCAAGGGCGCCGCGGGCAAGGCCTCGGCCGCCTACCCGGCGCCGAACAGGAAGACCCCCGCCGAGAACCCGTACAACCCGTCCTTCGAGACGGGCGCCGTCGACTTCGTGGACGAACACCCGAAGGCGGACGGCCGGGGTGTCACCATCGGCGTCCTCGACTCGGGTGTGGACCTCTCCCACCCGGCGCTGCAGAAGACCACCACCGGCGAGCGGAAGATCGTCGACTGGGTGACGTCGACCGACCCGGTCGCCGACAGCGACGGCTCGTGGCGCCGGATGCTCGCCTCGGTGGCCGGCCCGGCGTTCTCCGCGACCCCCGTCGGCGGCGCGGCCGAGGCGTTCACGGCGCCGGCCGGCTCGTACAAGTTCAACTACTTCTACGAGTCCGCGACCGCCGGTGGCGACCAGGCGGGCGACGTCAACCGCGACGGCGACACCACGGACGTCTGGGGCGTGCTGTACGACGCCGCCGCCGGCACGGTACGCGTCGACCTCGACGACGACCACGACTTCGCCGACGAGCAGCCGATGAAGCCGTACAAGGACGGCTACCAGATCGGTTACTTCGGCACGGACAACCCGGCGACCGAGGTCGCCGAGCGCATCCCGTTCGTCGTCGAGATCCGCAAGGACGTCGTCTACAACGCCGCCGGCGCCAAGGCCGACTACGTCAACATCGGCATGATCTCCAGCGAGCACGGCACGCACGTGGCCGGTATCACCGCCGCGAACGGCCTGTTCGGCGGCGACATGAACGGTGCCGCGCCGGGCGCGAAGATCGTCTCGTCCCGTGCCTGCGTGTTCGGCCCGAGCTGCACCAACGTCGCGCTCGCCGAGGGCATGATCGACCTGGTCGTCAACCGCGGTGTCGACATCGTCAACATGTCGATCGGCGGTCTGCCGACGCTGAACGACGGCAACAACGCGCGCGCCGAGCTGTACACGCGCCTCATCGACACCTACGGCGTCCAACTGGTCATCTCGGCCGGCAACTCCGGTCCCGGTGCCAACACGATCGGCGACCCGGGCCTGGCCGACAAGGTCATCTCGGTCGGCGCGTCCATCTCCAAGCAGACCTGGGCCGCCAACTACGGCTCGGTCGTGGAGAAGAAGTACGCCATGATGCCGTTCTCCTCGCGCGGTCCGCGTGAGGAAGGCGGGTTCACGCCCACCCTGGTCGCCCCGGGTGCCGCCGTCAACACCATCCAGACCTGGCTGCCGGGCGCCCCGGTCGCCGAGGCGGGCTACGCCCTGCCGGCCGGCTACGGCATGCTCCAGGGCACCTCGATGGCGTCCCCGCAGGCCGCGGGTGCGTCCGCGCTGCTGCTGAGTGCCGCCAAGGCGAAGAAGATCGACCTCGCCCCCGCCACCCTGCGCACCGCGCTCACCTCGACCGCCGACCACATCAGTGGTGTGCAGGCGTACGAGGAGGGGGCCGGCCTCATCAACATCCCGGACGCCTGGGACTCGATCCTCGACGGCGCCACCGCGCACGACTACACGGTCAAGGCCCCGGTCGACACCGCGATCGACCAGTTCCTGAAGACCCCGGGCTTCGGCTCGGGTCTGTACGACCGTGAGGGCGGCCTCAAGGCCGGCCAGAAGAAGACGTACGACGTCACGATCACCCGTACGTCCGGCGCCGACAAGGCGATCCGCCACGAGCTGCACTTCGAGAACAACACAGCCGGCACCTTCAAGATCGTCGGCTCCGACGAGGTGAAGCTGCCGCTCAACCAGCCGGTGACCGTCAAGGTCCAGGCCGCGCCGGGCTCCGCGGGTCTCAAGAGCGCGATCCTCGAGGTCGACGACCCGAAGACCGAGGGCACCGACAAGCTGGTCATGACGACGGTCGTGGTCTCCGCGCCGCTCGCGCACACCTACTCGGCGTCGAACACGGTCCAGCGCAACAGCACCCGGTCCTACTTCGTGACCGTGCCCGCGGGCGCCAAGTCGCTGGAGGTCGCGATCGGCGGGCTGAAGGACAAGAGCCAGACCCGGTTCATCGCCATCCACCCCTACGGCGTCCCGGTCGACACCACCAGCACTCCGAACTGCTACAACAACTACCTCGACGGCAACGGCTGCAGGCCCGACGTGCGTTCGTACGCCGACCCGGTGGCGGGCGTCTGGGAGATCGAGGTCGAGTCGCGCCGTACGTCGCCGCTGCTCGACAACCCGTACAAGCTGGACGTCGCCGTCCTCGGCGCGGCCTTCGACCCGGAGACCGTGACCGTGCCCGAGGCCAAGGTCGGCACCCCGGCCGTCGCCTCCTGGAAGGTGACGAACAACTTTGCCGCGATCGACGGCAAGCTGGCCGGCGGTCCGCTCGGCTCGGCCAAGTCGGCCCGCCCGACGATCGCCGAGGGCGAGACGCACACCACCACGGTCACGGTGCCCGCGGGCGCCAAGTCCCTGGACGTCGCCATCGGCAACGTCTCCGACGCCGCCGCCGACCTCGACCTCGTCGTGTACGACGCGGCGGGCAAGGAGGCGGGCAGCTCGGCCGACGGTGACTCGGAGGAGTCCGTGTCCGTGGCCGCCCCGGCCGCCGGCACCTACACCATCGAGGTCATCGGCTACGCGATCCCGGCCGGCACCACCGCGTACGACTACCAGGACGTGTTCTTCTCCGCCGCCCTCGGCAGCGTCACCGTCGACGACTCGACGCCGGTGAAGCTCGCCACGGGCGCCTCCACCACGGTCTCCGGCAGCGTCGTCGCCGCCGCGGCCGCCCCGGAGGGCCGTGAGTTCTTCGGACAGGTCCAGCTGCTCAACGCGCGCGGCACGGTCGCGGGCATCGGCAGCGTGAAGATCGAGAAGGTGACGCCGTAGCCGGTGCGGCTCACGCCGTAGTCGTCACGGCTGTCAGGGCGGGCGTTCGTCGGGGTACCGGCGGGCGCCCGCCCTTCGTCATGCGCAGGGCAGCCCGCGCGACTCGGCCGCCGAGACGGTGAGCCGGGCCCGGTCCTGGGCGATCTGCTTCTCGCCGACGAGCCAGTACGCGGGTTGGCGCTCGCCGTTCGGGACGGCGAAGAGCACCTGGTCGCCCACGCGGAGGCCGGGGACGATGTTCCCGTCGATCACGTAGGTGAGCTCCTTCTTGTCGTCCGCGCCCGGCTTCTCCGGCTTGTAGTAGCGCGTCACGTCGATGGTGACGCGGTACGACTCGGTGCCGGGGAGCTGCTCCACGCTGGTGGCCCGGCCCTCGGCGATCAGGCGGGAGCAGGCGAAGTAGGACGGGCTGCCGAAGAGGGAGCCGGCCCCGGAGTCCTCCTTGGAGGCCGCGCTGCCGCTGTCCGCCCCGTCGGCCATGCCGCCCCCCGCCTGCGCCAGCAGCCAGGCCATGCCCGACAGCAGAGCCGCGGCGGACGCCACCGCGAGGCCGCCGAAGGCGAGGTTGAGTGTGCGCCGCCGGGTGCGGGAGCGTCGTACGGGAGCGGGCTCGGGAGCCTCGGCGGGCGCAGGGGGTTCGGCGAGCGTCCGCCCGATGATCCCCAGCTGCTCGCGCAGCAGCACGAGATCGGCCTCGGCGGAACGGTGTTCGGCCATGAAGGCGGCATCCGCCCGGGCGGCGTCGGACAGCGGCTCGTCGGTCAGGGCGGCCATCAGCGCGTCCATGCCGGCGCGTCCGTCGTGCTCGGCGCTCACGTCACACCACCTCGTCCTCGTGCAGGCGGGCGCGCAGGGCCCGTACCGCCGTGTGCAGCCGGCTCTTCACCGTGCCCTCGGGGATGCCGAGCTCCTCGGCGATCCCGCGCACCGGGAGGTCGGCGTAGAAACGCAGGACGAGGACCTGGCGCTGGGCGTCGGGCAGCTCGTCCAGACCCTGGGCGACGGCGAGGGACAGCACGCTGGTGTCCTCGTCCAAGGCATGGTCGGACTGGCGCAGGGAGGCGAGGCGTTCCCCGACGCGTTCCTGGCGGCGCTTGGCCCGGTGCCAGTCCATGGCCAGGTTGGAGGCGACGACCGCCGCCCACGCGGACACGTCGCGCGGCGCCTCGTCCCCCCGCGCCGCGCGTTCCAGCAACCGCAGGCGGACCTGCTGCACCCCGTCCGGCAGGTCCGCCTGCGGTACCCCGCCGAGCGCGAGCACCGCCCGCACCCGGCGTTCCTGAGCAGGGTCCAGCGGGTCGTCCAGCACGTCGTGCGTGCCGTCCCCCTGCCCCCGGCGGACCTTTCTGCGCAGCACAGCGCCCCCTCTTCTCGCCGCGTTTCCTCTAGGACGCCGCCGGGGGCCGAAACGTTCGGCCCTTTTTTGCGGCGTACCGCAGAGGCGTACGTCACACCTTCGCGTGCGGCGGGACACGGCGGGCAGGGGTGGGGCAGCACAGCTTGCGGTGCGGGGCCACTGCCGGACCAATTTCTGCAGCTCAGCGGGGTCGGGCGCGGAGAACCGGAGTCGCGCCCCGGGCCCGGTACGTCCCATTCCTCGGGCACTCCGCTCAAAGAAGTGGACACGCGGACCGGGACTGACCGCATGATGGAAACACCTCAGCCATGCAGCAGGCACATGTACGTCACGCAGAGAGCACGCAGAAGGAGTCGTCGTGAGGGTCGGAATCGTCGGAGCCACCGGTCAGGTGGGCACGGTCATGCGCAGGATCCTCACGGAGCGGAACTTCCCCGTCACCGAGCTGCGTCTGTTCGCCTCGGCCCGCTCGGCGGGGACGGTCCTGGACGGCGTCACGGTGGAGGACGCGACGACCGCGGACTTCACCGGCCTGGACATCGTGCTGTTCTCCGCGGGCGGCTCGACCTCCAAGGCGCTGGCCGAAAAGGTCGCCTCGCAGGGCGCGGTCGTGATCGACAACTCCTCCGCGTGGCGCCGCGACCCGGACGTACCGCTCGTGGTGTCCGAGGTGAACCCGCACGCGATCGCCAACCGCCCCAAGGGCATCATCGCCAACCCGAACTGCACGACGATGGCCGCGATGCCGGTCCTGAAGCCGCTGCACGCCGAGGCGGGCCTCGAGGCGCTGGTCGTCGCCACCTACCAGGCGGTCTCCGGTTCCGGCCTGGCCGGCGTGGACGAGCTGTTCGAGCAGGTCAAGAAGGTCGGCGAGGACGCGCCGAAGCTGACCCACGACGGCTCGGCGGCCGAGTTCCCCGCGCCGAACAAGTACGTCGCCCCGATCGCGTACAACGTGCTCCCGCTGGCCGGCTCCATCGTCGACGACGGCCTGCACGAGACCGACGAGGAGCAGAAGCTCCGCCACGAGTCCCGCAAGATCCTGGAGATCCCCGGGCTCAAGGTCTCCGGCACCTGCGTCCGCGTCCCCGTCTTCACGGGCCACTCCCTCCAGGTCAACGCCCGCTTCGCCCGCCCCCTCACCGTGGAGCGCGCCAAGGAGCTCCTGGGCGGCGCCCCCGGCGTGGCGGTCACCGAGGTCCCGACCCCCCTCCAGGCCGCCGGCCAGGACCCGTCGTTCGTCGGCCGCATCCGCCAGGACGAGACCGTCGACAACGGCCTGGCGTTCTTCGTCTCCAACGACAACCTCCGCAAGGGTGCCGCGCTGAACGCGGTGCAGATCGCGGAGCTGGTGGCGGCCGAGCTGAAGGGCTGACCCCTCAGGAGCTGACCCCTCAGGGCCTGCGCACCTCGTAGAGGAAGCATCCGTATTCGACGGCCCGGACGTGGACGACAGCCGCGGCCGGGTCGTCGAACGCTTCCGTGAAGGCGTCCTCGAACTCCTCCGGGGCCGCCACCAGCCGCCCGCCCAGGATGTGCCCGTCGGCGGAGTACCGGCGCACCGTCCGGTGCGCGTTCGTGAAGGGCAGTCGGCCCGTGTCCGGCCCGAGCACTCCTGCGCATGGATGAAGACGGGACCCTGTTCGTCGTACGCCCCCGAATCGGTCCCCGTCCGAGCCGCCCAGCGGCGCAGCGGGGCGTACGACACCAGGGCGATCCTCCCCCGCCCTCGTCGTCGGTCATGGGAACCATCTCGCGTCCCCGGTCGTCAGCAGAGCGCAGCTCCTTCAGGACCACCGGAGAGACGGGTCGTGCGGTGTACGTCGTCATGTCCCCAAGCTCACGCCCGTCCGCCCCGCCCACCGGCGGGAATCGGACATCGCGTTCCGTGCAGGCCCGTGGAAGGATGGCGCAACCCACACATATCGAGGAGATGACCGCGTGCCTGGCACAAACCTGACTCGCGAAGAGGCGCAGCAGCGGGCGAAGCTGCTCACCGTTGACTCGTACGAGATCGATCTCGACCTCTCCGGCGCGCAGGAGGGCGGTACCTACAGGTCCGTTACCACGGTGCGCTTCGACGTCACGGAGGGCCGTGCGGAGTCCTTCATCGACCTGGTCGCCCCGGCCGTCCACGAGATCACCCTCAACGGCGACCAGCTCGACCCCGCGGACCTCTTCGCGGACTCGCGGATCTCGCTGCCGGGACTGCTGGAGGGCCGCAACATCCTCCGGGTCGTCGCGGACTGCGCGTACACCAACACCGGTGAGGGCCTGCACCGGTTCGTCGACCCCGTCGACAACCAGGCCTACCTCTACACCCAGTTCGAGGTGCCGGACGCGCGCAGGGTGTTCGCGTCCTTCGAGCAGCCGGACCTCAAGGCCACCTTCCAGTTCACCGTGAAGGCGCCGGAGGGTTGGACGGTCATCTCCAACTCGCCCACCCCGGAGCCGAAGGACAGCGTCTGGATCTTCGAGCCGACGCCGCGCATCTCGTCGTACATCACCGCGCTGATCGTGGGCCCGTACCACTCGGTCCACAGCGTGTACGAGAAGGACGGCCAGTCGGTCCCGCTCGGCATCTACTGCCGCCCCTCGCTGGCCGAGCACCTCGACTCGGACGCCATCTTCGAGGTGACCCGGCAGGGCTTCGACTGGTTCCAGGAGAAGTTCGACTACCAGTACCCCTTCAAGAAGTACGACCAGCTGTTCGTGCCGGAGTTCAACGCGGGCGCGATGGAGAACGCGGGCGCGGTGACCATCCGCGACCAGTACGTGTTCCGGTCGAAGGTGACGGACGCGGCGTACGAGACGCGGGCCGAGACGATCCTGCACGAGCTGGCCCACATGTGGTTCGGCGACCTGGTCACCATGGAGTGGTGGAACGACCTGTGGCTGAACGAGTCGTTCGCCACCTACACCTCCATCGCCTGCCAGGCGCACGCGCCGGACAGCCGGTGGCCGCACTCCTGGACCACCTTCGCCAACTCCATGAAGACCTGGGCGTACCGGCAGGACCAGCTGCCCTCCACGCACCCGATCATGGCCGAGATCCGCGACCTGGACGACGTGCTCGTCAACTTCGACGGGATCACCTACGCCAAGGGTGCTTCCGTGCTGAAGCAGCTCGTCGCGTACGTCGGCATGGACGAGTTCTTCGCGGGTGTGCAGGCGTACTTCAAGCGGCACGCGTTCGGCAACACGCGCCTGTCCGACCTGCTCGGCGCGCTGGAGGAGACCTCCGGCCGTGACCTGGGGACCTGGTCGGAGAAGTGGCTCCAGACCGCCGGCATCAACATCCTGCGCCCCGAGATCGAGACGGACGCGAACGGTGTCGTCACCTCCTTCGCGATCCGCCAGGAGGCCCCCGCGCTGCCCGCCGGCGCGAAGGGCGAGCCGACCCTGCGCCCGCACCGCATCGCGGTCGGCCTGTACGACCTCGACGACGACAGCGGCAAGCTGGTGCGCGACGAGCGCATCGAGCTGGACGTCGACGGCGAACTGACCGCCGTGCCGCAGCTGGTGGGCAAGCGCCGCCCCGCGGTGATCCTCCTCAACGACGACGACCTGTCGTACGCGAAGGTCCGCCTCGACGAGCAGTCCCTCGCCGTCGTCACCGAGCACCTCGGCGACTTCGAGTCGTCCCTCCCCCGCGCCCTGTGCTGGGCGTCGGCATGGGACATGACCCGGGACGCCGAGCTCCCGACCCGCGACTACCTCTCCCTGGTCCTGTCGGGCATCGGCAAGGAGTCCGACATCGGCCTGGTGCAGTCGCTGCAGCGCCAGGTGAAGCTGGCGATCGAGCTGTACGCCGACCCGACCGCCCGCGAGGCCCTGCTGACCCGCTGGACGGACGCCACGCTCGCGCACCTGCGCGCGGCGGCGCCCGGCAGCGACCACCAGCTGGCCTGGGCGCGCGCGTTCGCCGCGACCGCCCGGACGCCGGAGCAGCTGGACCTCCTCGACGCCCTGCTGGAGGGCACGCAGACCATCGAGGGCCTGGCCGTCGACACGGAGCTGCGCTGGGCGCTGGTGCAGCGGCTGGCCGCGGTGGGCCGCTTCGACGAGGCGGAGATCGCGGGCGAGTACGAGCGCGACAAGACGGCGGCCGGCGAGCGCCACGCGGCCACCGCCCGGGCCGCCCGCCCGACGCCGGAGGCCAAGGCGGAGGCGTGGGCGTCGGTCATCGAGTCCGACAAGCTCCCCAACGCCGTGCAGGAGGCCGTCATCGGCGGCTTCGTCCAGACGGGGCAGCGCGAACTCCTCGCCCCCTACACGGACCGGTACTTCGAGGTGCTCAAGGACATCTGGGAGTCCCGTTCGCACGAGATGGCCCAGCAGATCGCGGTCGGCCTCTACCCGACGATCCAGGTCTCCGAGGAGACCCTGCGCAAGACGGACGAGTGGCTGACCTCGGCGGAGCCCAACGCGTCCCTGCGCCGACTCGTCTCGGAGTCCCGCGCGGGCGTGGAGCGCGCCCTGAAGGCCCAGGCGGCGGACGCGGCAGCCACCGAGTAGCGGCCGCCGTACGTACGACGACAGGGGGCGCCCGGTACATCACCGGGCGCCCCCGCTCGCGCACGACCGCGTCAACCTGCGGGCAATCGTGCCGCTGGGGCGATGGGGGTCCCCCCGCTCGAGCGAAGCCGAGAGTGGGAGAGGGTGGGCGCAGGCGGCGCCCCGTAACGCCGGGCTGCGCATCCCACCCCCCGCCCGGCCCCCGTCAAGCTGCGGGCAATCGTGCCGCTGCGGCAGCATGCGTGGGCGCAGGAGGCGCCCCGTAACGCCGAGCTGCGCATCCCACCCCCGGCGAGCCGCAGCCCACGGACTGACGGGCCGGTTGCAGCTGGCCCGCGACCGTCGCCCCGAACGCCAGCGCCATGCCCGCCAGTTGCAGCGGCGTGAGCGTCTGCCCGAGGGCCGCCCAGCCGACCACCGCGGCGGTCAGCGGCGACAGCGGGCCGAGGAAAGTGACCTGGGTGGCGGTGAGCCTGCCGATGCCGCGGAACCAGAGCCAGTACGCGACCGCCGTGTTCGCCAGCGCCAGGTAGAGGTAGCCGCCGAGCGCCCGCCCGTCCAGCGCGGGCGGCGCACCCTCGACGAGGAGGGCGAGCGGGGCGACGAGCAGGCCGCCCGCGGTCAGCTGCCAGGCGGTGAGCGCGAGCGGACCCACGCCGTCCGGGCGGCCCCACCGCTTGGTCAGGACGGTGCCCGCGGACATGGAGGCGGTGGAGGCGAGGGCCGCGAGCACACCCACGGTGTCGAGCGCCCCGGCGGCCTTCAGGACGACCAGGCTGACCCCGGACGCGGCGACGAACCCGGTGATCACACTGCGGGCCGTGGGCCGCTGCCCGAGCAGCAGCGCCGAGAGCCCCACCACGAACAGCGGTCCGACCGATCCGACGACCGCCGCCATACCGCCCGGCATCCGGTACGCCGACAGGAACAGCAGCGGGAAGAACGCCCCGATGTTCAGCGCGCCGAGCACCGTCGCCTTCCCCCACCAGGCACCGCGCGGCAGCACCCGGGCGAGGGCCAGCAGGACGAGGCCGGCGGGCAGAGCGCGCATGAGGCCGGTGAACAGGGGGCGGTCGGCCGGCAGGAACTCGGTGGTGACGGCGTAGGTGGTGCCCCAGGAGACGGGGGCCAGGGCGGTGAGCAGGACGGTCGCGGACCGCTTCATGACCGGCACCCTTCAGGAGGTAGCTTGATGGAAAGTAGCTTAGCGCTAAGCGACTGACAGTCAAGCTACTTTCTTGCGGGTGACCGGAACCGGGCGGATACTCACCGCATGAGTGCACAGCGCAAGGACCCGGTCGACGCGATCATCGAGCAGTGGGCCACGGTCCGGCCCGACCTCGACACCGCCGCCATGGAGGTCTTCGGCCGGATCTACCGGCTCTCGCGCGCGATGGGCGACCGCATGGAGAAGGCGTACGCCTCCCTCGGCATCGGCCGCGGCGAGTTCGACGTCCTGGCGACCCTGCGCCGGTCCGGAGAGCCGTACGCCCTCTCCCCCCGCCAGCTCTCCGCGACCCTGATGCTCACCACCGGCGGCATGACCGGCCGCCTGGACAAGCTGGAGCGGGCGGGCCTGCTGCGCCGCTCCCCCGACCCGCACGACCGCCGGGGCCTGCAGGTGACCCTGACGGAGAAGGGGCTGAAGCTCGTCGACGAGGCGGTGGGCGCGGGCCTCGCCGTCCAGACGGAGGCCCTGAAATCCGCCCTGAACGGCGAACAGGCCGACCAACTGGCCGGCCTGTTGCGGGAGTTGCTGGCGGGCACCGAGGCGTCCTAGAGCCGGGCCGGGCCGGCGGACGGAACGGGTTCAGCGGAGCAACGGGAGCGGCGGGGTTCAGCCCACCGAGGTGGCGAGGACCGACTCGATCGTCGCCGGGTCGGCGCTGTCGGCCGCCCACGCCACGTATCCGTCGGGCCGCACCAGGACGCTCGTACGGCGGTCGCTCGCCCAACATGCCACGACCAGCCGGTCCTTGCGGGCGCCGCCCTCGCCGTACCCGTCCGGCGTGATCAGCACGAACCGTCCGCCGCGCAGGGCCTCGTAGAGGCGGCCGCCGTCGGCGAGGGCGACGTCCGGGACGCGGGTGCCGGTGAGGCGGTGGGCACCTCGGGGGGCCCGGTACCGGTAGCCGATGCCGGTGATGTTGCCGGTCGCCTTGCGGCGGGCCGGGGCGACGGTGTTGAGGAAGATGGCCAGGACCGCCCGCAGCGCCCGTTCCCAGGGGTGCTTGGCCATGGCGAGGCGGACGATGCCGCCGCTGCTGCGGAGCACCGACCTGCCGACCGGGTGGCGTTCGGCCTGGTAGGTGTCGAGGAGCTCCGGGGCCGCGTGGCCGCCGATCACCTGGGCGAGCTTCCAGCTCAGGTTGACCGCGTCCTGGAGCCCGGTGTTCATGCCCTGGCCGCCGGCCGGGGTGTGCACGTGCGCGGCGTCCCCGGCGAGGAAGACCCGGCCGACGCGGTAGGCGGGGGCCTGGCGTTCGTCGCTGTGGAAGCGGGACATCCAGCGGGCGTCGTACATCCCGAAGTCCCGGCCGAGGGCGAGGCGGGTGACCTCCTTGACCTCTTCGAGGTCGAGGGGCTCGCTGTCGGGGACGTCGTGGGCACGATTCCAGCCGATCACGCGGTAGTAGCCGTCGCCGAAGGGCGCGAGGAAGGCGAAGGCGTCGCCGGCGGCGTTGACGGTGAGCAGGGTGTCGGGCTCCTCGGCCAGCCTCACGTCCGCGAGGACGACGGACCGGATCACGGAGCGGCCGGGGAAGGGCAGCCCGATCGCGTCCCGTACGACGCTGCGCATGCCGTCGGCGCCGACGACGTACGTGGCGCGCAGTTCCTCCGTCGCCCCGGCGGCGGTGCGGACCTCGACGGTCACGCCGTCCGCGTCCTGGGCCAGCCCGGTCACCTCGGTCTCGTACCGGAACTGCGCCCCGGCCTCGACGGCCCGCCGCTTCAGTACCTGCTCCACCTCGTACTGCGGGAGGACCAGGACGTGGTTGAACCGGGAGGGGAGGGTGTCGAGGCCGATGGTGAGCCGGGAGAAGAGGCGGAGGCTGTCGAGGGGGCGGCCGGCGGCTTCCAGTGCGTCGGCGAGCCCGCGGGCGTCGAGCTGTTCGAGGCTGCGGGCGTGCAGGACGAAGGCGCGGGAGAGGTTGCCGACCTTGCCCGGGCGCTTCTCCACGAGGGTGACGGGGACGCCGGCGGTGGCGAGGTCTCCGGCCAGGAGAAGGCCGGTGGGGCCGGAGCCGACGACGATCACGGAGCGGGGGGTGCGGGTGCGGGTGCCGTCCATGGAGGCCTCCTGATGCCAACATTTGTTGGCCAACGACTGTTTGCCAACGCTTGTTGACGAAGGTAGCGCGCCGTCGGGCCGGGGTCAACGCTTGTTGGCACCGAAGTCAACATCTGTTGGCCTACACTTGTTGGCATGACGGACAGCACCCCCTCCTCGCAGCCGAGGCGCTCCGACGCGACCCGCAACGCGATCCTCACCGCCGCCCGCGAGCGGTTCGCGGCCGACGGGTACGAGCGGGCCACCATCCGCGCCATCGCCAAGGACGCCGGCATCGACCCGTCGATGGTGATGCGCTACTACGGCAACAAGGAAGGCCTGTTCGCGGCGGCGGTCGCGGTCGACCTGAAACTGCCGGACCTCGGCGGACTGGCCCGGCAGGACGCCGGCCGGGCGCTCGTGACGCACTTCCTCCACATGTGGGAGGACAACGAGGTCCTCACCGCCCTGCTCAGGGTCGGCGTGACCAACGAGGCCGGGGCCGAGCGCATGCAGGGCATATTCCGGGACCAGGTAATGCCGGTCACCCGTCAGATGTGCCCGGACCCCGAGCAGGTCCCGGCACGGGCCGCGCTGGCGGCGACCCAACTGCTCGGGCTGGCGCTCACCCGGTATGTGCTCAGGCTCCCGCCCGTCGTGGCGTTGCACCCCCAGGAGATCGTGGCCTGGCTGGCGCCCACGGTGCAGCGGTATCTGACGGCACCCAGCCCCTGACGTCCGGGGCGGAAACGCACCGAGGGCGCCGGCCTCGCCCACGTACGGCGGATGCGCGTACGTACGGCGGGGCGGCGCCCTGAGGGAGCACGCGGTGCGAGCAGGTCAGGCCTTGGAGCCGGCCTTGGCCTTGGTCTTGATGTTGCGGGTCGTCACCCGGTGGGACTCGTGGGACTTGTCGAGGACCAACACCAGGCCGGCGATGACCGCGAACAGGGCGATCGGGGCCACCACGAAGAGGCCCAGCGTCTCGATGACGCTCAGGCCGGTGCCGGGGTCGTCACCGTCGTCGCGGGTCAGCGCGAGCGCGGGGGACGACATGAGCAGCATCATCAGCGTCGTACCGGCAGCCAGGGCGCCGGCGCGCAGGGCGTTCTTCTTCACGGAGCCAAAGTAGCGAACGGCCGAAAGGGGCGCGCGTCCGGGGGTGCGTATGAGGTGGCCTCGGCCGGGGCGGGGGGTGCGTATGAGGTACCTCGGCCGGGGCGGGGGGTGCGGTGCGCGTCCCGGCGATGTCACGCGCCGTCCGCCGGGGAAGCCGCGACTCGCGGCCCCGCGCTGTCGCGTGCCGCCCGCCGGAGTGCCCGGGAGGGGTCGAGCGGTCCGGCGCCTCCGGGTGCCGCCCGCCGCAGTGCCCCGGAACGGTCGCGCGTCCGGCGCCTCCGGGTGCCGCCCGCGCCCACCCGTGCCGCCCCAGCGGCACGACTGCCCGCGGGCTGACGGGCTTCTCCTGACCACCACTGGGCGCGGGCTGACGGACTGCCCTGACCCCGACTGCCCGCGGGGGCTGACGGACTGCCCCGGCGGCGCGGCCGTCAGCGGGCTGAGCGCATGCCCCAGCGGCGCGGCCGCCCCAGGGGCTGACCGCCTGCCCCGGCGGTACAACCGCCCGCGGACCGACCGCTTCAGCCGGCCCCGGGCTGGCGCAGGACGTCCACCAGGGCGTGCAGCCTTGGTGAAGCCGCCAGTTCCTCCAGGGTCACCGGACGCCCGTCCGTGTCGGCGATCGGCAGCCGCCAGTTCGGGTACTGGTCCCACGTGCCCGGCAGGTTCTGCGGGCGGCGGTCGCCGATGGTGTCGGGGAGCCAGATGCCGACCATGCGGGCCGGGGTGTGGAGGAGGTAGCGGTGGACGGCCTGGATCTGGGCCTCCTCCGAGGACGTGTCGATGCCGCCGCCCGACCCTTGCAGGAAGCCCAGCCGCGCGAGCAGGGCGAGCCATTCCGCCGTGTCCGCGGACGCCTCCGCCCGTTCCTCGTCCAGGGGGCGGGTCAACAGGCCGAGCCCGTCGCGGAGTTCGACGTGTTCGCCGGTGAGGCGGGCCGCGGTGGGCGGCAGGTCGTGGGTGGTGGCGGTGGCCAGACAGTCGGCACGCCACTGGTCGGGGGGCAGGGGGCGGCCGTCGCCGTCCCAGTCTCGCTCGAACCACAGCACCGACGTGCCGAGCACGCCCCGCTCGCGCAGCGTCTCGCGCACCCCGGGTTCCACCGTGCCCAGGTCCTCGCCGATCACCACCGACCCTGCGCGCGAGGCTTCCAGGACCAGTACGGCGAGCATGGCCTCGGCGTCGTAGCGGACGTACGTGCCCTCGGTGGGCGGCTCGCCCTGCGGGACCCACCACAGCCGGAACAGGCCCATGACGTGGTCGATGCGCAGGGCGCCGGCATAGCGGAACAGGGCCCTCAGCAGGGATCGGAAGGGCGCGTAGCCCGACTCGGCCAGGCGGTCCGGCCTCCAGGGCGGCAGGCCCCAGTCCTGGCCGCGCGCGTTGAAGGCGTCCGGGGGCGCGCCCACCGACATGCCGGCCGCGAAGTGATCCTGCTGCGCCCACGCGTCGGCGCCCCCGGGGTGCACCCCGACGGCGAGGTCGTGGACCACTCCCACCTGCATGCCCGCCTCGCGGGCCGCGCGCTGGGCGGCGCGGAGCTGGGTGTCGGTGAGCCAGGCGAGGCGGGTGTGGAAGTCCACCCGGTCCATCAACTCCCCGCGGGCGTGGGCCGTTTCGGCCGAGCGGGGGTCGCGCAGGGCGGCCGGCCACCGGTGCCAGTCGGAGCCGTGCACCTCGGCGAGGGCGCACCAGGTGGCGTGGTCCTCCAGGGCCTCGCCCTGTTCGGCGAGGTAGTCGACGTAGGCGGCGCGCCGGCCCGGCCCGAGCGGCACGTCCCGCACCAGTTCCAGTGCCTCCCGCTTGAGCTCCCACACGGCGTCCCGGTCGATCAGGGCGCCCTTCTCCAGCACCGACACCCGCAGCCGCTCCGCCCGCTCCAGCAGGGTCCGCACCCGCTCGTGGTCCGTGACCTGGGCGTACTCGGGGATGTCCTCGACCCGCAGATGGACCGGGTCGGGGAAGCGGCGGGAGGAGGGGCGGTAGGGGGACGGGTCGGTGGGGGCGCCGGGTACGGCCGCGTGCAGCGGGTTGACCTGGACGAATCCGGCGCCGAGCGCGCGGCCGGCCCAGGCGGTCAGTTCGGCGAGGTCGCCGAGGTCGCCCATGCCCCAGGAACGCCGTGAGAGCAGGGAGTAGAGCTGGACGAGGAGGCCGTACGAGTGGCCGGGCGGCGCGGGCAGCCGGGGCGGGGCGACGATCAGGTGGGCGTGGGCGGTGCGGCCGTCCGGGGCGGTGGCGGTCAACCGGTGGACGCCGGGCGGGAGTTGTTCGGCGCCGGCGCGGGTCTCGCCCTGCTCGGTCTCGATGCGCAGGCGGGTGCCGGCCGGGAGGGCGTCGAGGGCGGCGGGCGTGCCGCCGCTCCAGCACGCCACGGTCGGCGGCAGCAGCCGCTCGCGCAGTTCCCGGTCCCGGGCGGCGAGCGCGCCCTCGACGGCCGCGGGGCTGCCCGCGTCGACGCCGAGGGCGGCCAGGGCCCGGGTGACGGCGGTGGCCGAGGCCGCGACCGTACGGCCCGGGGACGGGCTGTAGGAGGTCGCGACGCCGTGCAGCGCGGCGAGCCGGGACAGGTCCNCGACGGCCGCGGGGCTGCCCGCGTCGACGCCGAGGGCGGCCAGGGCCCGGGTGACGGCGGTGGCCGAGGCCGCGACCGTACGGCCCGGGGACGGGCTGTAGGAGGTCGCGACGCCGTGCAGCGCGGCGAGCCGGGACAGGTCCTCGGTGGGCGGCTCGTCCGACCGGGGTGCTGTCATCTGGGGCCTGCCTTTCGGATCAGGTCGGCTTCGGGCACGGCGCCTCCTCGGCCGAGCCGAGCGGGCCTGGTGCGTGCGGCCGCACGGCGGAGGAGGGAGTCGACGCGACAGGGTCCCCCCGCTCGGGCGAAGTCGGGAGTGGGGGAATCGGCGACCGACGACAACGCGGCATACGCGCGTGCCGGGGCCCGCGACGCCGGGCGGATCCGGAAGACGGGCTCTAGTGCTCGGCGTGAGCGTCGGACTCGCTGGTCAGGGGGGCGGCGTCGGCGAGGGGCGGCTCGCTGGTCAGGGGTTCGGCGTCCGGCAACGGCGGTTCACTGGTGAGGGGGGTGTCGGCGCAGGCTCCCTCCGCGCTGAACACGCAGAAGTGGAATTCGGAAGGGGCGGACGGCTCCGCCTCGGGTTTGGAAGGGGCCGGGAGCAGAAGGTGTGCCGATGCGACCACGGGGGTCCTCCTTGTCGAGGGCGACGATCGGTTACCGCACAGCCCTACCCAGCGGTCGCGGCGGCAGACGTACCGAGAGGTACAACGTGCCTCTCCTCACATTCTGTTCCGGCGCGGTATCTCCAGATTGGGGCAAAGGCCGCACGACGGCAACGGCGTCCGGAGGTCTTTCGGGGCGCGCGTGAACCAGGTGCCCGGAGCCGGTCGATAGACGGGGTGTGAGACTGTTCCGCCCCATGGGGGGCCACCGGGAGAAGGACGAGGAGACCTCCAACGAGGCTGACGAGGGGGACGCGGCGCTCCTGCGCGCGGTCGCGGCCGGGGAGTCGGCGGCGATGGCCGAGCTGTACGACCGGCACGCGGGCTGGCTGCACGCCCGGCTGACCCGGCGCTGCGCCGACGCGGAGGTCGTGCGCGAGGTGCTCCAGGACACGTTCGTCACGGTGTGGCGGTCGGCGGCCGGGCATCGCGGCGAGGAGGCCGGCGGCTGGCTGTGGACCATCGCCGCGCGGCGCCTGGTCGACGCGCGGCGGGCGCACGAGCGGGCCGCGCGGCTGCGGACGGCGCCGATGGACTCGCCGGCCGACGAGACCCACGCCGGGTACGCGTCCGCGCCGTCCGCGGAGGACCGGGTGCTGGCAGCCCTGGAGTACGGCGACGTCGGCACCGCCCTCGACCGGATCTCCCCCGAGCTGCGCGAGGTGCTGCGCGCCACGGTCGTCGACGGGCTGACCACCCGCGAGACGGCCCGGCTGCTCGGCATCCCCGAGGGCACCGTGAAGTCCCGTGCGATGCGCGCCCGCGCCGAACTGCGCGCGGCCCTCGCCCAGTTGAACCCGTCACCGATGGGAGGCCCGGCATGACCGGCTGGCACGCGTCCGACGACCTGGTCACCCGCTACGGCGACGGCACCCTGCCGGAACCGGACGCCTGGTCCCTGGAGAAACACCTGGAGAGCTGCGGCCGGTGCGCGGCCCGCGTCTCGCGGGCCGTGCGGGAGACGGCGGCGGGGGTGGCACTGGCGGACGTACGGGTCGCGGTGCTGCGCGCGGCCCCGACCGCCGTAGGGGAGGCGGTGCCGTGGGGTGCGGCGGGCGCCGAGGGGAAAACGGCGCCCGCTGCCCCCCGGACCACAGCCGCAGCCGTCCCCGCCCCGGCATCCACGGCCAGAACCGCACCCACCCCGACACCACTGCCGGTGGCCACCCCCGGCGGGCCGGGGAACACCGCGCCCAACGCACCCCGGACCACAGCCGCAGCCGTCCCCGCCCCGGCATCCACGGCCGTGCCCGGGCGCACGCGGGCCCCCGCGCCGGCGTCCACCGCTGCGTCCGCGTCCGCGTCCGCGTCAGCGGCGTCGGCGGC
>NZ_JBXEJE010000061.1:0-51581 GCF_056820935.1 Streptomyces sp. Q2
TGCTTGATGTTGAGGATCAGGTCGGTGACGTCCTCCTTGACGCCCGGCACGGTGGTGAACTCGTGCAGAACGCCGTCGACGCGGATGGACGTGACCGCCGCACCCGGGATCGAGGAGAGAAGCGTACGGCGCAGGGAGTTGCCAAGGGTGTAGCCGAAGCCCGGCTCCAGCGGCTCGATCACGAACCGGGAGCGGAACTCGTCGACGACCTCTTCGGTCAGGGACGGACGCTGAGCAATCAGCACGAGTTGTTGCCTCCAGTGGTTTGGCGCCCGCTATGTGACGCCGTTGGACACCATGAAGGGTACGGGCCGTACCGGCGACGCGGTCTCCACCCAGGCCGAACCGCCCGTGCCCCCTACGAAGCGAGGAGGTTCAGGGCCTCCATTCCGCCCACCGCCCCCACGGCCGTTTATGCTCTGCCTGCGTCCACTCTCGGACGGGCAGGACCGGCAGGCAGGCATGTGTGGCCACGACCGGGCCGCGTGATCAGCACAGCAGCGGTCGGGCTCTGACCTGCAAAGTCACGGCTTTCTGCGACACGCTGCAACTCGCTCTTCTACCTCTCTTACGCAGCCGTCCGCGTCAAGGTCGCCGACCTGGTCCGGCTCGTCGGCAGCCGTTGGGCGATCGAGGAGCGCTTTCAGGCCATGAAGAGCGAGTGCGGCTTCGATCGGTACGAGGTCGCCGCTACGTCAGGAGAGATGGCTCCACGCCTTGAACCGGCTGTGATCGCAAACACGCGACCAGGCCGCGGTCTCTCGCTGCGACTACCGAAGAAGAACCAGCTCGGGTCAAGAAACGCGACACGCTCTGCGACCGGGAGAAATCAGGACCTGTTCGGCGGATCACGCCCCGCGTGTGTGGGAATCCGTTTGGCGCGGTGGTCCAGGGCCACAGCATCATGGTCCAGCGTCACAAGCCATATGAGGGGAACGGTGGATGAGGCGGAACCGGCTCGGGAAGAGCAAGGTGCAGGTCACGGAACTGGGCTTCGGTGGCGGACCACTCGGCGGGCTCTTCGCGCCGCTGGACGACGAGACTGCCGCGGGCGCCCTCGAGACGGCGTGGGAGAGCGGGATTCGCTACTTCGACACCTCTCCTCACTACGGCATCGGGCACTCCGAGCGCCGCACCGGTGGCCTGTTGCGCGGTAAGCCCCGCGAGGAGGTGACGCTGTCGACGAAGGTGGGCAGGCTGCTGGTCCCGCAGGACCCGGCGGGCCGAATGGACGAAAGCTTTGCGGTGCCTGCCACGCACCGCCGCGTGTGGGACTTCACGCGGGACGGTGTTCTGCGCAGCGTGGAAGATTCACTCGAACGGATGGGCGTCGACCGTATCGACATTCTGTTCCTGCACGACGCTGAGGAGCGCTTCGAGGACGCGTTGCGCGAGGGCTATCCGGCCCTGGCCGAACTGCGTGCCCAGGGGCTGGTGGGGGCGGTCGGCGCGGGGATGTACCACCCTGGCAAGCTGACCCGCCTGGTCGAGGAGTCGGACGTCGATGTGGTGATGCTCTCCGGCCGTTACACGCTTCTGGACCAGAGCGCCCTCGACGGACTGCTGCCCGCGTGCTCGGACAGGGGGGTCTCGGTTCTTGCGGCGTCGATATTCAATTCCGGACTGCTGGCCACGGCCCGGCCCGCCGAGGGCGCGACCTTCGACTACGCGCCGGCCGCCCCGCAGGTGCTGGAGCGCGCGCAGCGTATCGCCGATGTCTGCGAGGCACACGGTGTGACGCTCCCGGAGCTGGCGATGGCCTTTCCGCTCCGCCATCCGGTCGTCTCGGGGATCGTGGTCGGAATGCGTACCGCGGAGGAAGTACGCCGCAATGTCGCGGCATTCGGCGCGAAGATCCCGGCACAGGTCTGGGACGACCTGCGAAGCGAAGGCCTCCTGGACGAGCGGGCACCGGTGCACGATTGACGATCACCGCACCGAGATCCGTGGGCCGATCATCAATCAGGGAGCCTTTCCCACCTGGTTGTCTTTCCCACCTGGTTGTCATCATCCCCGGCCGATCGTGCTCGCGCCTCGGGGACGAGCTGATGTTCCGCGCCGATACGGCTTGGTCTGTGCCGGGTGACGGGTCTCCTGGACGGGCTGCCGCCGCGTGAACCAGGTGACCGTGACGTGATCGGCGAGCGACTGCCGTTCCGTCACGTAGAAGGGGGCGCCCCGCCGAAGCGTGGACACCGTTTGCCGTACAGCAGCGGTCGGCGCAGCCGATCGTTGTCGGTGCCAGGTGGCGAGCGCGCCGCTGCACGGCCTGGCGAACGGCCCCGACCGCCGTGAGCGGGCTCACCGGGCGAAGCCGTAGTGGCCGCGGCCGGTGGTGAGGTCGAGGCCCAGGCTGTCCTGGTCGAAAGTGATGAGGCGCGAGGTCGTGATGCCGCGGGCGGAGCCACGCAGCACCCAGACGATCGGGGCGTCGGTGGCGCCCGGCAGTTGGCTGCCGCTGATCGCCAGTTCCGCCGCGCCGTCCCGGTCGGTGTCCAGCAGTACGGTGTCGTCGCCGAAGCCGGCCGTGTTGTCGTCCGGTCCGGGGATGCCCGGGGAGAGCCGGCTGAAGAGTTGGGCGCCGTGCGTGGTCAGTCCGTTGGCGCTGCCCAGCAGCAGGATGACGGTGGGTCGGCCGTCGTCGTAGCCGCGTCCCACCGTGCCGGTGACGGCGACGTCGGCGTAACCGTCGCCGTTGGTGTCGCCGGCGGACCCGGGGCGGCCGAAGGTGCAGACGACGAACTGTGGTGATCCCGGCAGGGCGGCGTTCTCGGTGATACGAACCGGCTTGAGCCTGGTGCTCTGCCCGTCGGGACCGCCGTACGAGACCGCGACCTGGCTGCCGCCTTGTGGGGTCTGGGGCTCGGCGGCGTCGTCGCAGGGGAGGCCGATGACGATGTCCGCGTAGCCGTCCTTGTCGATGTCGGCGGTGATGGACGCCAGGCCGTAGAGGTCCTGGCCCTGGGCGTCCTTCAGGCGTGGGCCCGCGATGAGGCGGCCGTCGGGTGCACCCGGATAGAGAACGGTGGCGCGAGGGGTGAGCGCTTCGTCGGCGTAGACGTGCGACCAGGTGACGACGAGGTCGTCGCGGCCGTCGCCGGTGACGTCCCCGGCGGCGGAGGGGGTGGCGATGTAGTAGTCCTTGTCGGGCTTGCCGCCCGGGGCGAGGTCTGACGGGACGGTGCTGTGCGCTCTGCCCGCGCGAGTGAACGGGCCGAGGGCCACAGTGGCGGCACCCTCGACCGTGCCCGTGGTGCCGACGTTCGTCTCGGCGTCCATGGCGGCGAGATCGGTGTGGCCGTCGCCGTTGAAGTCGCCGGTCACGGGTGACGCGCCGGTCAGCCGGGCCGCCGCTCCGGACAGGCCGTCCTTGCCGCCCCAGACGACGAAGAGGGACTTGCTGCCCGCTGTGGCGATGAGGTCGGCGTAGCCGTCGCCGTCGAGATCGGCGCTGAGGGAGCGGGAGCCGAAGCCGCCGCCCTGCCCGGCCTTGCCCAGTCCCAGGTCGTTCTGGTCGATGACCTGGGACTGGGCGGTGTCGGGGCCCTTCGCGGAGCCGTAGACCACGACCACCTGTCCAGCGTCGTGGACGCCTTGGACGGTGGCGCCGGAGTCCGTGACGACCAGATCGCCGTAGCCGTCGCCGTTGAAGTCGGACGCCCTGGAAGCGGCGGCGCGTCGCGGCGTCGGTCCGTCGGCGGTGCTGTTGGAGCCGGAGGCGGCGGAGGTGGGGCGCTGCTTCGGCTTGTCAGCGGTGCCGTTGCCCGAGCAGGCGGTGGTGACGGCCAGGAGGACGCCGAAGCAGGCAAGAGCACGTTTCCGCATGACGGTAAGACTCCCGGTCCACCCCAAAGGTTGCGCCCACGAAGCCTTCCCCGTGATGGCGGACACCGGTTGCCCTGCGGTGGTCAACGTAGTTGAGCGGCCGTACGTAGGCGACCGGGTTGATCTGGCCGAGGCGTGAGTGCCGTCGCCGCGCAGACCGTCACCTGCCCGTCAGGCATTTCGAGCACAGGTCCAACGCCGTTGCAGGACAGAGGAATTGGCCGTTGCCGATGGGGAGGTGGGTGATCTCCCACATACCTGGTGTTCGGCTCCAGCGCGGTGAAAGTCCCGCTGGAGCGGCCGGCTGGCGAGGAACACAGCGGTGCCGCCTCGACGCCCCCCGTGGTCGGGGAAGCACCGTCGTACTTGGGCTTGCGCGTGGAAACCGATCGGTTTACAGTGAGGCGAGGCGAAACCGATCGGTTTCCCACATGAGTTCGGGAGTGCATGATGACGACAAATCGGCCGGTGGCCCTGGTGACGGGCGCGTCCTCCGGCATCGGAAAGGAAGCCGCGCTCGCGCTGGTGGCAGCGGGGTTCGACGTGGTCGGCACAGGCCGCGACACCTCGCGTGTCGCCCCGCTCGGCGGTGTGACGTTCCTCGACCTCGACGTGGTCAGTGACAAGTCGGTCACCGCCGTGGTCCAGCAGGTGATCGACCGGTTCGGGCGGATCGACGTCCTGGTCAACAACGCCGGCGTCGGCTCGATAGGTGCGGCCGAGGAGACCTCCGTCGCGCAGGCCCAGGGCGTCTTCGACATCAACGTCCTCGGGGTCATGCGCATGGTGAAGGAGGTCCTGCCGCACATGCGTGCCCAGGGGCGCGGGCGCATCATCAACCTCTCGTCCGTGCAGGGGTTCATCCCAGCTCCCTACATGGCCGTCTACGGCGCGTCCAAGCATGCGATCGAGGGCTACTCCCAGTCTCTGGACCACGAGGTCCGGGAGTACGGTGTCCGGTCACTTCTCGTCGAACCCGCCTACACCAGGACCGGATTCGAGGCCAACAGCGCGAAGCCCGACACGCCCCTGCAGGTCTACGCGGACCAGCGGCACATCTTCGACCGCCTGATGACGGAGGCGATCAAGGGTGGTGACGACCCCGCCGTGGTGGCCAAGACGATCGTCACGGCAGCGACCGACAGGAAGCCGAAACTGCGCTACGCCGCCGGTCCCATGGCCGGACGGGCGCGCCTCCTCCGCTTCGTTCCCGCCTGGGTCCTGGACAAGCAGATCCGCACGATGAACAAGCTGGCCGGCTGACTCCCGACCTCCGCCGCCCGCAAAACCATTAGCGCCGTCGATACCGGGAGAGACCGATGTCCGAGCCCCTGCACTCCGCCGCCGCCACCGTCGCGAGCTGGCGTGCCGCCTCAGAACGCGGTGACGTCGACGCCGCGGTCGCGTGCCTGAGCCGGGACGTCGTGCTCGGCTCGCCGCTCACCGAGCAGTTCCGCTTCGAGGGACCTGACCAGCTGGGCGACTTCCTGACCTCGGCGTTCACGGCGGTCGAGGACATCCACTTCCACACGCAGACCGGCGAGGGCGACGCGTACGGGCTGTTCTACCGGGCGCGGGTGGGATCCCAGCCGTTCGAGGAGGCGCAACTGCTGCGGCTCGACGACGAGGCACGCATCAAGGAGATCACGCTCTTCGGGCGTCCGATGCCGGCCCTCACCGCCCTGATGGTCAGCGCCGGTTCGGAGCTCGCCCGCCGGCAGGGCCGCCGGGGTGTCGCGGCGCTCATGCGCGCCAGCGCCGCGCCCGTGCACGCGATGGTCACTTTCGGGGACCGCCGCGTGGTCCCGCTGACCCGGCCGACAGCCCGACAGGCCTGAGAGAACCAGCTCCACTGGGCGTTTTGCCCGTTGCCCTTCCAGGAGTGTTGTTGGTAGCGGCAGGCGACTTCGCGGCGTCCGGCCGATCCTCCACGCGCCGAGGTGACGCGGCAACTCGCAGCGGTTTCGGGCAACTTGACCCAGCAGGAGACGCTCGCATGAAACGACGTACGTTCCTTACGGCGACCACCGCGTCGCTGGCCGCCACGCAACTCGAAGCGCCCGCCTACGCCTCCGGTTCAACGGCCGGAAATTACCAGGTCGTTGCCCGCTTCTGGGACGCGATGCCGACGGGTGTCACCGTCTCGCGCCGCGGCCGGGTGTTCGTCAACTTTCCCCGCTGGGGCGACGACGTTCCGTTCACCGTCGCCGAGCTGCGGGGTGGGAAGCCGGTGGCCTATCCCGACGCCGAGGTGAACCGTGAGGACGCCTCCGACCTGGCCGGGCACTTCCAGTCGGTGCAGAGCGTCGTCGTCGACCCGGCCGACCGGCTGTGGATCCTCGACACGGGAAGCCCGCTGTTCGCCGGGTCCTCCTATGGTGGCCCCAAGCTAGTGGCCGTCGACATGCGCACCGACCGGATCGTACGGACGATCCTCTTCCCGCCCGAGGTGGTGCCGGCGAACAGCTACCCCAACGACGTGCGCTTCGACCTGCGGCGCGGCGCCGAGGGCATGGCGTTCGTCACCGACTCGGGCGGCTCGAACGGCGTGATCGTGGTCGACCTCGCCACGGGCCGCTCCTGGCGGCGACTGGCCGGGCATCCCTCGGCGCTCGCGGACGCACGGTTCCTTCCGGTCATCGAGGGCGAGCCCTTCATGGTCCGCCCCGCGGACGGCGAGCCCACGTACTACGAGACCGGTTCCGACGGCATCGCTCTCAGCGCCGACGGCACGCGCCTCTACTACTGCCCGCTGTCCAGCCGTCGACTGCACAGTGTGTCCACCGGCGCCCTCGCCGACCCGGACGCCACGGACGCCGAGGTGGCGGCGACGGTCGAGGACCTCGGGTTCAAGCCGATGGCCGACGGTCTGGAGAGCGACGACAAGGGGCGGCTCTACGGCGGCGACCTGGAACACAACTCCCTCTGGCGCAGGAGCCCGAACGGCACCTACCGGACCCTCGCCCAGGGGCACGACCTGATCTGGGTCGACACCCTGTCCGTCGCCTCGGACCGGCACCTGTACGCCATCGCCAACCAGCTCAACCGGCTGTCGCCCTTCCACGAGGGCAAGGACCTGCGCCGCAGGCCCTATCTCCTGGTCCGCCTGCCGATCGACGCCGGGCCGGTCAGACTCGTGTGACATCTCCGGCTCGCTCATGTGGCTGCCTGGCCGCTGTCTAGTGCTGTGACCGCGTAGGTTCGCCGGGTCGGGTTGGGGTGAGCCGCCCGGTGTCAGAGCCTCCCGATAACGTGCCGACAACCAGATCTGACTCCTCTCCGGGAGAACGACCGTGGACATCCTGCTCAGTGCTGGCTTGTGGCTCGACGGATCCGCATGGGACGACGTCGTGCCCGAACTCGTTGCGCTCGGCCACCATCCCGTGCCGCTCACCCTCCCAGGCCAGGGCGACGGCGCTGCCTCCGCGACGCTTGACGATCAGCTGGGAGTGGTGGTCGCCGCGGTTGATGCAGCACCCGGAAAACCACTGGTAGTAGGGCACTCGGCAGCATCGACCCTGGCCTGGCTGGCCGCCGACGCACGACCGGAGAGGGTGGCCAAGGTCGCCCTGATCGGCGGCTTCCCCGCCGCCGATGGGCGGGCCTACGCAGATCACTTCGCGATCGAGGGCGGCGCTGTGCCCTTCCCGGGCTGGGAACTTCGAGAGCGCGGACGCCGCCGACTTGGACCAGCAAGCCCGGGACCGCTTCGCGTCCACCGCTATTCCTGTCCCCGAGGCGGTCACCAGGGGAGTCGTGCGCCTGACCAACGAGGGCCGCTTCCACGTCCCCGTGGTGGTGGTGTGCCCCGAGTTCACCCCCGCCCAGGCCAAGGAGTGGATCGCCGCCGGCGAGAGTCCTGAGCTCGCCCGCGCTACCCACCTTCAGTACGTGGACCTCGACTCGGGCCACTGGCCGATGACCACCCGCCCTCGCGAACTCGCCCGCGTGTTGTCGGAGGCCGCCAACTCCTAGCGGTGCCTAAATTGGGGATGCCGCGGCGGGCGAGCAGGCACCGTAACGCCTCGCGTCCGATCCTGATGACGCGGCCATGTACTTTCCTCAGGTAGGCGGCGAGTTTGCGGATGGACCAGCGGGTGAAGGGCTGACCAAGTTTGATCGGGCGGGTGGTGGCCGTCGCCACGACGAAGTCCTCGTCGTCAGGGCTGAGCAGGCGGGGACGGCCTCCCGCCCACCGAGGGTCCAGGCAGGCCAGGCTATCTCGTTGAACCGATGGATCACGTCGCGGACGGTGTCCTCATCGGCCTGCACTAGCTTTGCGATCACGGGCACCCGGTTGCCGCCGGCCGAAGCGAGCAACATCATCGCGCGCCGGTACCGCACTGAGCTGGTACTGCCCCGTCGCACGATCTGCTGCAGCTTCTGCCCTTCCTGGTCGGTCAACCTGCGCACACGGACAGGCTCAGCCACCGCCCCCCCAGCAGTCGGATCGGACGACCGCTTTATACGACCGCTCCGACCACCAATCCTGTGAACTTCCTGGCCACAGCACTAGCGGACAACAGCAGGCAGGCTCTGGGCTTTTCAGCGTGCGGCTGGGTGCAGCTGCGGGGAGTCGGCAAGGCCAGCGTCACCCCCGTGCGGCCCGAGCTGGTGGTGGAAGTCGGCGTCGACGTCGCCGGGACAGTTCCGGACGGCGGCACCCGGCCCGCTGGTACCGCGCCCACCCCGAACCCCCCCCAGGATCCTCATCGACGTCGACGACGGCAGCAGGTTCCCGTCCGCCGCCCACCTCGCCGCTTACGCCGGACTCGCTCCGGCGACCCGCAGTTCGGGCTCGTCGATCCGCTGCGAACAGCCCTCCCGCCGAGGAAACAAGCAGCTAAAAACGGGCCTTCTTCCTATCCGCGCTCGCGGCCATCGCCGACCGGGTCGCCCGGACCTACTACGACAAGAAGATCGCGCAGGGCAAACACCACACCCAAGCCCTCCTCTACCTCGCGAGACGACGGGGGACGTGCTTTTCGCAATGCCCCGCGACGGCACCTTCTAGGACCCCTAACCCTCTCCCACGGGCTAACGGGGACATCGTTCTCGACGGCTTGGAGTACGACAGCCAGGACGCCGCAGCGCGTCCCGGTGCCCGTGGCCTGACCGCCGGGCCGGCCCGCGTCGGAGCGTCGCGCCGGGCGGCTGGGAGGTCCGTTCAAGCGGCTGATCGTCGCGTATGAGCGCCTGCTCTCTGACCACTCGAAGTCCGATTCATCCCGGATAGGATGCATTATGTGATCAGGACAGGATGGCTCCGGGGCCGCAACCGTCCGTACGGTGGTCGGCAGCAAGCCGTACTGCTGTCACCGTTGATGGTCACCGTCCTCATCGCCGGCCTGGCTTTCTCCACTCCGCGGGAGATCGCTTTCAGCCGCCTCCTGCCCGCAGCACCGGCTCTCGCCGCCGCGATGTGGCCCGTGCTCCCGACGGTGCTGCTCGGGGCGTTCTGCCTGCTGATCATGATCGGTCTCAGCTTCGTCTATGCAGATCTGGGGACGCCGTACACGGCTGCCGCGATCATCGCGGTCACCTTGGCGGCAGCGTATGCGAGCCATCTCCGACTCCAGCGGGAGGAGACGCTCTTCCAGGTCCGGCTCGTCGCCGACGCGGCCCAGAAGGTGCTGCTGCGACCGCTGCCGTTCCGCATGCAGGACGTCGAGATCGAGGCGCTGTATCTGGCGGCCCAGGATCAGGCCCGGATCGGAGGCGACTTCTATGAGGCGGCCGACACCTCGTACGGTGTCCGGCTACTCATCGGCGACGTGCGCGGCAAGGGCCTGTCGGCGGTGGGGGCGGCCGCTGCGGTGATCAACAGCTTCAGGGAGAACGCGTACGATCAGCCGGACCTGAGGAGCATCATCCATCGGCTGGAGATGAGTATCGCCCGCTACAGCGCGGGGAGCGTGGCCCGTGACCGGCTGGAGCACTTTGCCACCGCTCTGATCGCCGAGATCCCGTACGGCAGCGGGCAGGTCAGAGTTCTCAACTGCGGGCATCCGCCACTGCTTCTCGTGCGGCGCGGGAAGGTCCACGTCGTCGAGCCCACCACCGCCTCTACACCGCTCAATCTCGCGACGCTCCTCGGAGACGACTACTACGTCGAGACCGTCCCGTTCGGCCCGGGTGATCACATGCTGCTCTACACCGATGGAGTGACAGAGACCCGTGACCGCGCCGGCGAGTTCTTCCCTTTGGCCGACTGGATGGGGCGGCATACCATGGCGCCGCCCCGGGAGCTGCTGGGCCGGCTACACCGGGATCTGCTCCACTACAGCAGCGGTCGGCTCGACGACGACATCGCAGCCCTCGCCGTGCGCTGCCGGCACGCCCCAGGTGAGGACCACTGCGCGTAGGTGCCCGGGAACCGTGCCGGGACTTACTGGCGGACTCGCGTGGCCTCGGTCGGGCCGCTTCCGCGGCATCCGCGGTGCCGTCCGGCCTCAAAGGGCGGCATCACCGAACTGCTCGAGGAGTACGTCGACCTGTGTGGGGGACGCTGGTGCGGATACGCCGTCGTGAAGAGTCTGTTCCGCCCAGATGACCTTGCCGCGGGGCGTGTGCCGCGTGCCCCATCGCTGTGCGAACTGGGCCACGAGGAACAGCCCCCGCCCGCCTTCGTCCGTGGTCGTCGCCCGCCGCAGATGCGGGGAGGTGCCGCTGGCGTCCGAAATCTCGCAGATCAGGCAGCGTCCGTAGAGCAGCCGCGCTTTGACGGGTGGCGATCCGTAGCGGATCGCGTTCGTGACCAACTCGCTGATGATCAGCTCCGTGGTGAACGCGAGGTCTTCCAGGTCCCACTCCGCCAGCTTCTCCCTGCACTGTGCCCGCACCGAGGGCACCACCGCGGGGTCCGACGGCACGTCCCACTCGGCCACGCGCGAGGGCGGCGGCCACAGTCGGGTACGTGCCACGAGCAGCGCGATGTCGTCGGTGGAGTGTGCGGGCCTCAACGCGTCGATCACCGCCTGGCACGCTTCCTCCGGTGTGCGCCCGGCGGCCCCGTCCAGCGCCCGGCGCAGCGAATCCAGCCCTATGTCCAGGTCGCGGGTGCGGTCCTCCACGAGGCCGTCGGTGTACAGCACCAGCTGTGAATCTTCTGGCAGGTACATCTCGGCGGTCTCGAAGGGGTAGCCTCCAAGCCCGAGCGGGGCGGAGGCCTGCACGTCGGCGAAGTCAACGGACCCGTCCGGCCCCACTACCACCGGGTCGGGGTGTCCGGCGCGTGCCATGGTGCACGTCCCCGCCACCGGGTCGTAGATCGCGTACAGACAGGTTGCGCCTGTTACGCCCTCTCCCTCATGGTGGTCCAGGGCGCCGTCGGTGCTCTCCTCCTTGTCCATGCGCACGACCAGGTCGTCCAGGTGTCCGAGCACTTCGTCCACGGGGAGGTCTAGAGCGGAGAAGTTGTGCACCGCGGTGCGCAGTCGTCCCATCGTCGCCGCCGCGTGCACCCCATGACCGACGACATCGCCCATCACCAGCGCCACCCGTGCGCCGGGGAGCGGAATGACGTCGAACCAGTCCCCGCCCACCCCCGCTTCCGCCGGCAGATACCGCCAGGCCACCTCGAGTGCGTCTTGGTCCGGCTGCCCCCGGGGCAGCAGGCTGCGCTGCAGCGTGACCGCCATCGTGTGCTCGCGGGTGAATCTCCGAGCGTTGTCGATGGCCACCGCCGCGCGTGCGGCCATCTCCTCCGCGAAGGACAATTCCTCCGGCTCGAACGCTGGGGAGTCCCCCGTTCGGTAGAAATTCGCCACGCCCAGAGGCACACCCCGCGCCTGCAGGGGCACGGCGACCAGGGAATGCATCCCGCGGTCCAAGGCCTCACGCGCACGATCCGGGTCCTGCTCCTGCCAGCCGCGCGCCTTTCCCAGGTCCGCCTCCAGAACGCCCCGTCCCTGTTGCAGCGTCCACATCTGCGGAGTGTCCGGCAGAAAAGCGATCACTTCGCCGAGTGGGTACAAGGGCATCCCCTGCTGTTGGCCTCCGATCGCCGCCCGCCGTAGGTACCGCCATCCCTCGGCCGTCGGCTCCCACCCTCGCAGCACCGCTTCCAGCAGATCCACCGCGACGATGTCGGCGAACTGCGGCACGGCCACTTCGGCCAGTTCCTGCGCCGTCCGCGTCACATCCAGCGTCGTCCCGATGCCCACCCCTGCCTCGTACAGCAGTTGCAGCCGTTCCCGCGCCACCTCCGCCCGCCCCGAGACCGCGGCCAGCTCGGTGGTGTCCCGCAACGTCACCACGCTGCCGTCGCGGGCCGCGTGCGGGAACGTTGGCCGCTTGTTCACCGACAGCAAGCGGTTGCCCACGAGATGTACCTCATCGGTCACCACCTTCCACGACGTGAGCAGGCTTGTGATCGGCTCCGGCAGTCCCAATTCCCGGACCGGGCATCCCTGCGCCTGTGCCGACAGCCCCAGCAACTGCTGCGCCTCGTCGTTGGCCAGCAGCAGTCGCCCGTCGGCGTCGGTGATCAGCACCCCTTCCCGCACCGCGTGCAGGACGGCCTCGTGGTGCTCGTACATCCGCGCCAGCTCCGCCGGGGCCAGACCGTGCGTCTGGCGCCGCAACCGCCGGGCCACCAGGGTCGTCCCGACCATGCTGAGCGCGAGCGCTGCCGCGCCGGCGCCGACGATGATCGGCAACTGTGGCATCCACAGTCCCGACACGTTCTTGACCGTGATCCCTGCGGAGACCAGGCCGACCACCATGCCGCGCGAGTCGGTCACCGGTACCACCGCCTGCACGGCCGTTCCCTCCCCCGCGGGCAAAGGCGGGCCGCCGGCCTGCTCGACGACGGTGCGGCCTTCCAGCGCCGGTGCGATGGTGCCGACGAACTTCTTCCCGATCTCCTCCGGGTAGGGATACGTGTGACGAATGCCCTCGGTGCTGATGGCGACGACGAAATCCACACCCGCTCTCCTCCGCGCCTCTTCGGCTCGCGGTTGCAGCACCGCGCTAGGGTCCCGGCTGCGGAACGCCTCGACAACACCGGGCGCACTCGCGAACGACTGGGCCGCGACGACCGACTCCCTTCGCCCCTCCCTCAGAGCGTCACGTGCCGCCTGGAGTACCAAGGCGGTCACCGCGGTCACGACCAGCAGCACCACGATCACGACCTGGAGAAGGAACACCTGCCCGGCCGCACTGTGCATGTTCAGCAAAGAGACGCGACGATCAGGCGAACGTTCCGTGCGCGGATGACGCCACGGTGCCAGATATCGTCCGAGAGATACCTGCATACACCTTTCATAGCACCACCGTGCGAGCCCGGCCCGATGCCGTTACATGACGGAAGTGCCACTGTCGGATTCCCCCGCCGTCACCGAGCGCTGGCCACGGCGGGGCCAAGGTCACGATGCCGCCGTCGCTCGCTTCTGAAGAGGCGAGGCCGCCCACAACCGGGGGCGAAGAAGCAGTGGATCGCTGGGCCGCCGTCGGCGCCTCGGATACGCTTATGTGGTAAATGCCCCGTATGGATCACCCGAGAGGCCGTTACCCGACGACGCTGACGCGTCGGCAGCGCTCGCTCAAATCGCCCGGAATACTACGGCCCGAACAGGCCCCTGTGCCCCCGGGGTTAGGTCGCTGTGATGGACACACGTGATGTGCCGGATCTGCCCCTGCCTACGGTTGGGTATGCGGGGCAACCGCGCGACCTGCTGTGGAGGGCCGATACGCAAGGGCGCATCGTGGAATGGTCGCGCGCCGCACAGGACCTGCTCGGCTACCTGCCGGGCCAGCTGCTGGGCCGGAACGGATTCCGGATTTTGGTCCCTGCGCCGGACCGGGAGCGTGCCGACCGTCTGACGCGGAGAGTCCAGGCGGGCCAGGCCGTGCTCGAAACGCTGCCGGTGCGGCACCGCGACGGGCACCTCGTACCGATGGAGATGTGGATTTGTCCCGCCGAGGACCCGCAGGGCGGAACGGGCATCTTGACCATCGCCGTGGAGACGTCCGGCGTCCGGGCCATGCGGGATTCGCTGACGGTGCTGGAATCCCTTTTCACCCAGTCGCCGATCGGACTGGCCACACTCGGCCCCGACCTGCGTTTTCTGCGGGTCAACGACGCGCTGGCGCGGATGAACGGAGTCCCCGCGGCCGAGCACATCGGCAAGCGGCTGGCCGAAGTGGCGCCGGGGGTCAATGCCGCGATGCTGGAAGAGGTGATGAGCCAGGTCCTGGAGCGCGGTGAGGCGGTGGTCGACGTCCGCCGCACCGGTCGCACCCCTGCCGATCCGGATCACGACCGGACCTGGTCGTGCTCGTATGCACCGCTGGTCGGCAGCACCGGCCAGCGGCTGGGACTGATCGCTTCCCTGATCGACATCACCGAGGGGCAGCAGGCGCAGGTCGAGGCCGACCGGGCGCGGCAGCGCTTCGCCCTGCTGGCGGATGCCGGTTCCCGTATAGGGACCACATTGGACCTGCGGCAGACCGCGGAAGAAGTGGTGCACGTACTGGTGCCCCGGCTGGCTGACTCGGCCGACGTGCAGCTGCTGGAAGAAGTACTGGAACCGGACGAGGCCGCCGGGTCCACCCACGGCGTGGTACGTCGGCTGGCGGCCGCGTTTCCCGAACCGTCGGCCCCCACCGCGCTGCTCCAGGTGGGCGAGACGTTCCAGGTTCCGATCGGATCGGTGTACGAGCGGGTGATCACCGACGGGCGTCCGATGAACCTCTACCAGGCCGACATCCCGGCGCTGATCACCGATCCGAGCGCCGAGCCTCTGCGCGCGTACCTCAGTACCCGTCTGGGCTCGGCACGACTGGTCCCGCTGGTCGCCAGGGGCAAGGTGCTCGGCGCCGTGGTGGTGACGCGTGTCCGCAGTCGCGAGAGGTTCGACGACCAGGACTGCGTCCTCGTCGACGAGCTGGTCGCCCGAGCGGCACTCAACATCGACAACGCCCTCATGTACACAAGCCAGCGCGCCGCGGCCCTCACCCTGCAGCGCAGCCTGACGAACAGCACGCTCCCGCAAGTGACCGGCCTTGAACTCACCGGGCGCTACCTCCCCGCCAGCGACCACGAGGTCGGCGGCGACTGGTTCGACGTCATCACCCTGCCGCACGGCAGGACCGGCCTGGTCATCGGTGACGTCATGGGGCACGGAATCCACGCCGCGGCCGTCATGGGACAACTACGCACAGCGGTACGGACGCTGGCACGCCACGAGATTCCACCGGCTGAGATGCTCATGTCCCTGGATGCCGCCGTGGCCGACCTCGGCGAGAACGAAATGGCCACCTGCATCTACGCGATCCACGACCCGGATGCCGGCGGCTGCCTGATCGCCAGGGCCGGACATCCACCGCCGGCGATGGTCGACGCCCGGGGAACGCTCGCGTTCCTCGACGGTTCCACAGGTACGCCGCTGGGGGCGGGCGGAAGGACCTTCCAGACCGAGTGGGTCCCTCTGCCCGTCGGCGGACTGCTGGTGTTGTACACCGACGGCCTCATCGAGGCCCGCGACAGAGACCTGGACCAGGGCATGCGGGAGCTCGCCGAGGCGCTGCGGGATCTCGACCATCCGCTGGAGGAGATCTGCGGGCACATCCTGCGCCGTGTGCTGCCCTCCACTGTCCGGGATGACGTGGCGGTGCTTCTCGCCAGAACGGTCCTGGGAACACGGTGAACAGCCGCCCCGAACGGCCCCACTCGCGCCGCGCCAGCCGGAGGCGGAAGGTGGATAGCGATGGAGATACCGGTGACGACGTTCAGCGAAGGGCAGGAAGACCCTTTGGCGGTGCAGCGCGCTGCCTCAGTGGTGTTGGACGACGGGGGCAGGATCGTCGGCTGGAGCGAGCGGGCTCAGGCGTTGCTGGGCTACCCGTCCGAGGAAGCCCTCGGGCGGTCGACCATCGGTTTCCTCGTCGACCCGAGCGACTACCACGTGGTCATGGAAGCAGTGGAGGCATGCCTCCGCGACCAGGGGTGGTTCGGGCTCGTGCCCGTACGGCACCGCGACGGCCGACGCATGGAGTTCGGGTGCTGGTCCCGGCCGATCATCAAGGGCGACTCCTCCCGGGAATGGTTTCTCCTCGGCGCACCCGCCGAGGAGGTTGTCCGGTGGAACACCGACCGGTCGGTCCTGGAGGGGCTGTTCCGCCGCTCCCCGATCGGTCTGTCGGTCCACGCCCCGGATCTGAGCATCCTGCGAGTGAACCGGGCGATATCACGATTCAGTCAGATACCGCCCGAGCGGCATCGCGGCCTCCGCACCAGCGACTTCCTGATCCAGCAGGACACCGACACGGTGGAGAGGCAACTGCGGGAGGTACTGGAGACGGGCCAGTCCTCGATTTTCACCGAGCAGCCCTGCCGCCTGAGGAGGGATCCCAGCCGTGAACTGATCGTGTCGATCTCGGCGTTCCGTCTACAGGACCCCTCTGGGCGGATCCTCGGGGTGACACAGACGGTCGAGGATGTGACGGATCGCTATCGGGCCCGTCGTCGGCTCGCCCTCCTCAATGAGGCCGGTGCCCGCATCGGGACCACGCTCGATGTGGCCAGGACCGCACGTGAACTGGCCGATGTGGCTGCCCCTGACCTCGCCGACTGCGTCTCCGTGGACCTCCTGGAGCCGGTGATCCACGGCGAGGAACCCGGGCAGCATACGCTGGGCACCCTGCGCAGGACGGCAGTCCGCAGCCCCCTGCCGTCCGACGCCGACGTGATGTATCCCGTGGGCCACACCATCGACGTCCCGCCGGACAGCGTCCAGGCGCGGTGCCTGGCCGAGCGGCGACCCATCCTGCAAGCGCAGCTGCAAAGGTCCTCCACGTGGCTCGACCTGGACCCGGAGCGGGCCGAGCGCGCCCTCAGCTTGGGCACCCATTCGCTCATGGTGGTTCCGCTGGTCGCGCGGGGCCTCGTGCTCGGCCTGCTCAGTCTGTGGCGCTGGCGGCAGCTCGATCCGTTCGAAGAGGACGACCTCAGGGTCGCCGAGGAGTTCGCCTCTCGGGCCGCCGTCTGCATCGACAACGCACGCCGCTACACCCAGCAGTACCAAGCGGCGCTCACCCTGCAGCACAGCCTGCTGCCGCACGAGGTTCCGAGGCACCTGGCGGTCGAGGTCGCCCACCGCTACCTGCCGGCCGACGCCGCGTCAGGCGTCGGGGGTGACTGGTTCGACGTCATCCCGCTTTCGGGGCTCCGCGTGGCCCTCGTCGTCGGCGACGTGGTCGGCCACGGCATCCACGCGGCGGCAACCATGGGCCGGCTGCGCACCGCCGTACACACCCTGGCCAACCTCGACCTCACCCCGGACGAGGTCCTCGCTCACCTCGACGATCTCGTGGACCGCCTGGCCGAGGAGCAGGAGCCGACCAGCGAGCAATCCCCCCAAATAGTGGGCGCTACCTGCCTGTACGCCGTCTACGACCCGGTCTCACGGCACTGCGCGCTGGCCCGCGCCGGCCACCCGCCGCCCGCCGTGGTGAGTCCGGCCGGACAGGTCCACCTGCCTGACATACCGGCAGGACCGCCGCTGGGTCTAGGCGGGCTGCCGTTCGAGGCGGCCGAGCTGACGCTGCCCGAAGGCAGCCTGCTGACCCTCTACACCGACGGCCTCATCCATGCCCGCAAGCGGGATGTCGAAGAGAGCCTGGCAGATCTGTGCGGGGCCTTGACCGCACCCGCCCGCTCCTTGGAGGAGACATGCGAGGCGGTGGAGGGCGCACTGCTGCGCGACCGCGCCACCGACGAGGTCGCCGACGACGTGGCGCTGCTCATCGCCCGTACCCGCGTCCTGGCGGCGGCGAACGTCGTCACGTGGGAACTGCCCGTGCAGGCCACGGCTGCTGCAGGCGCCCGGGCGCTGACGGCATCCCAACTGGCCGAGTGGGAACTGGAGGAGATGGCCTTCACCACCGAGTTGATCGTCAGCGAGTTGGTCACCAACGCCTACCGGTACGGTGGCGGGCCGATCACCCTGCGTTTCATCCGTGATCACCACCACCTCATCTGCGAAGTGTCCGACACCAGCAGTACCTCCCCGCACCTCCGTAGAGCCCGCACCACCGATGAGGGCGGCCGCGGCCTCTTCCTGGTGGCCCAGCTCACCGAGCGGTGGGGCACCCGGTACACGCGCGAGGGCAAGACCATCTGGACCGAGCAACTGTTGTCCTCCGCGTCGGCGCGGTGAGAGGGGCAACGCCAGCTCACCGTAGGCTTTCCCTCCGCTCTCCTCCTCCGCACCCGGCGATGTCCTCCGGCGCGACTGGAAGGGAACGCCGAAGGTGACCAGGGCGGCCGACCCCGGCGTGAGGTGCGCCACCTCGTCGTTCTGCCGCAGCACGATCCGCCCGTTGATCGGCAGCAGGAGGCCGTAGTCCTCTTCCGGGGCCTGCCGTACCTGCTGGGCGGTCCGGCTGTATTCGATCTCGTCCGCCTCGAACCTGACGAGCTGGTAGTTGCGACTGCGCTGGCGGACCGTCGCGCCGCAAGCAGGTGCTTCGCGAATGCCTCGCGGAGCCCCCACCGCCTGGTCGTCGTCGGCCGAGGCGGACGGCCGCCGACCGGAGCTCAGCGCAGGCCGGCGAAGAGGTCGTTCTCGGGCAAGGGCGCGCCGGTGGTGTCGTGGACCCGGACGAACGTCTCCACGCCCATGAGCTGCGTGAACCTCTCCTTGCCCATCCGCAGGAAGAAGATGTTCTCCCCTTGGCTGGCATGCGCGGCCAGCGCGTCGAACTTCTGGCTGCCGTACTCAGTGGTGTCCACCCACGTGGTGATCTCCTCGTCGGGCAGCCCGATTTCGAAACCCTCTCCGGCCTCGGAGGGATCGGGCTCCTCCCAGTCCGCGCCGAACTCGCGCATGATCTGCTCGAACTCCTTCATCATCGAGCGCGGCGCCGTCGTCCAGTACACCTTCGACGCCATCCCGGTCAGCGACAACGCTGCCATCGTGATCCGGTTCGCCTGGATGTGATCGGGGTGGCCGTAGAACCCGTTCTCGTCGTAGGTCACGACGACATCAGGCTCGTAACGCAGCATCAGTTCGGCCAGCCGAGCGGCTGCCTCATCCACGGGCGTACTCCAGAACGATCCGGGCGCGGTGTTGGCCGGCCAGCCCATCATCCCGGAGTCGGCGTACCCGAGCAGCTCAAGGTGACCGACCCCCAGGACGTCACAGCTCGCTTCGAGCTCGCCTCGACGCATCTCGGCAACGGCAGCCGGATCATGCCCGGGGTCGCCCGGCTTGGCACCCCCCGGACCGTCACCGCAGCTACCGTCGGTGCATGTGACGAGCACCGTTCGGATGCCCTCCGCGGCGTAACGTCCCAGGACACCCCCTGTTCCCGTAGCCTCGTCGTCCGGGTGGGCGTGCACTGCCATCAACGTCAAAGGCCGGTCAGCCATGAAATCCATCCCCTGGTCGGTAAAGCGATCGGTGCCAGTCTGCGGGCCGACGGTACGTGACCGTCCGCCGCCCGCCGAGTCCGTCCGGTGTCACCCGGGACCCGACCAGCCAGGGTTCACCCGCTGCCGTCTTCGACTGATCATTGCAGAACTGATCTTTTCAGAACGGGCCCTGGCCGGACAGACCGCATCGGGTAGGGGCAGTCCGGCCAGACCGTCTTCGGCCACCGCGCGAGAACCGGCTCTCGTCGATCGTCGGATGGCGGACGCTGGAACCAGCGATCGCGGCTGCCTGGGGGCGGGCTTCCCTGCCCGGTCAGATGACGTTGACGGTGTCGAGGAAGCGGGCGGCGAGCTCGGTGTCGCCGGTGACCGTCACGTCGCTGTCGCGCCAGGAAGAGCGTTGCGTGCCCCAGTCGGGGAAGGTCAGCGCGGGGGCGGTGACGTGCGCGGCGACGGCGCCGTCGGAGGGAGCCAGGCCCCCGGCCTCGTCGATCCACCAGGTCCCGCCGCCTGGGCCCGTGAGCGTCAGTGCGACGCGGGCGTCGAGCCCGGCGACCGGTGCCTGCGCGACCTGATGGTTCAATACGGCGATCATCCACGTCAGGACCGCGCGCATGCGGTCCGCGTCGGTGGACGGCACGGGCCGGCCGAGCGCTGGGGCCATGTCGTGACGCAGGTGGGTGTGGTGGTCGAAGACGAGTGCGCCGCCGATCATCAGACCCAGGGGGTGGCGGCCGAGTTCGGCCATCTGTGCCCGTACTCGGGCGGCGGGTGTGCGCCTGACGACGTCGAGGAGCGTGGTGGCGCGCCGGCCGGCGCGCTGATACTCGGCCATGACCTTGGCACGGCTCCAGTTTCGCCGTCGATCGACGGGGTTTTCGTTCGTCTGTTCGAGGCTGGCGGCGAAGCTCGTACGCAGCCCGGCGGGTGTGTAGAAGCTGCGCGCCGTCGCACCGATGTGGGCGACGACGTCGGCGATGCGCCATCCGGCAGCGGCGCTGGGCGCGGTCCATTCGTCGTCGGTGAGGCTGCTGGTGAAGTCCAGCATCTCGGCGCGTTCGGCGCGCAGGGTGGCGGCCATGTTGTGCAGGTCGGCGGGGGGGGGGGGGGCAGGCGCTTGCTCATGTCGTTGGCTTATCTGGTGGTGAGGCGGGGCGGCGAACGGCCTGTACGGCCGTGTCGTAGAGGTCGAAGGTGTCGACCTGTCCGCCCAGGCGCATCCACTCTTCTGTTGCCGCCTGGAGGCAGGTGATCGCCGCGGCCGCGATCGCGCGCGCCTGCAGGGCGCGGTGGTCGGAGTCGGGCAGTCGCGGTTCGATCAGCGGTGCGAGCAGGTCCTGCCAGCGGGCCTGCTTCTCGGCGTGTCCGGCGCGCAGGGATTCGTTGCCGAACAGCAGCGTGGTCATCTCGAGTCGGCGCTCGGCGGTGAGGTCGATCTCCTCGAGCACCTGGAACGCCGCACGCAGCGACGTCCACGGGTCCTCGTCGGCCGGCCGCTCCGCGAGCCGCGCGGCGATCAATTCTCCCTGCTCGGAGAGGCCGTTGAGAGCGAGGTCTTCTTTGCTGCGGAAGTAGTTGAACAGGGTCCGTTTGGAGACACCTGCTGCGGCGGCGATCTCGTCGAGTGTCGTGTCGTCGTACCCCTTGGCGGCGAACAGTTCGAGGGCGGTTTTGGCGAGAAGCGCGCGAACCACCGAGCGGGTCTGCTCTCGAAGAGGTGCCGGTTTCTGAGCCATGCACCGATGGTACATATCTTCATGACATGAAATAGATTGCATCCAGTGCACAAACATGCGCAGAGTGCAGGCATGAGCAAAATCGACTATCGCCGCCAGGCCGTCATCGTCACCGGAGCGAGCTCCGGGCTCGGCGCGGATTTCGCGCGCCAGCTGGCCCGTCGCGGCGCGGATCTCGTACTCGTCGTCCGCGGCCCCTAACGACCCGGCTCGGTCGATGGCGAGCGCCGCCCTGTGCCGGGAACTGTGCGCTGTTCGGCGGGGTGCGCTGGCCCTTGGCGCCCGCGCCTTGCCGGGCGCGGCGGCGGGCCCCGCTGTGAAATCGTCCTCTTCGGCGCGACGGACCCCGGTGCCTGTGGTACCTGAAGCGGGCCGCCCGAGGCTCGACGCGACCCGACGACCGGGGCGGCGTCGGCATGCGGCCTCCTGCGCTGCTGGGACGTGGGCCGGCGCTTCGGCTTGGAATTTGAAAACTGATCGGTTTACCATGAGACTGAAACCGACCGGTTTCATCAGTCGGAGTCCCTGCAGGATGCTGAATCCGCACCTCCGGTTCCGTGTCGGCGCCCGTGCGTGCCGCGATTGAACGTTCCGAGGGGCGCCGGCCCGCAACGAAGCTGTCCGGCCTCCTTCGGATATGAGCGAGTTGTCCGAGACCGGAGTAAGTCATGAGTGGGATTCACCCCTTCCGCGTCCTGCGCGCCAAGCCTCTGTGGATCGCCAATGGCGTCATCACGGGCGTCCTCGCGCTGCTCTTCACCGTGTTCTACGTCGGTGCCAACATCGATCCCGTCGACCACATGAAGAAGCTGCCCGTCGGCCTGGTCGACGCCGACAAGGGGGCCGCCGTCGGAGGCAAGCGGGTCGACCTGGGGAGGCAGATCACCGAGTCGATCACCAAGTCCACGGCGAGCGGGGACAAGATCGACTGGAAGGTGATGGACGAGAAGGAGATGAAGGAGGAGCTCGGCAAGGGCAAGTTGTACGGCGCGCTCGTCGTCCCCGCCGACTTCACCTCCGCCACCACCGCACTGACCGGCGCCGCGACCAGCGCGACCCCCACCCGCCCGACACTGACGGTGCTGACCAACCAGTCCGCCGGCAGCGTGGGCTCCAGCCTGGCCCGGACGGCGACGACCCAGGCGGCCGAGAGCGCCTCGCTCCGCCTGGGCAAGGAGCTGACGGCCCAGAACGGGACCGGGCAGGCGAAGCTGCCCGCCGCGGCACGCGTCCTGCTCGCCGACCCGGCCGCCGTCAAGGTCCAGGACGGCCATCCGCTCGACTCGCACAGCGGCCTGGGCCTGACGGCGTTCTACTACGCACTCGTCCTGGTGGTCTGCGGCATGCTCTCCGCCAACGTCATCAGCGGCCAGGTGGACCACGCTCTCGGCTACACCCACAACGACATGGGCCCGCTGCGCCTGCACCGCCCGCTGATCCGGGCGACGCGGGTGCAGACCCTCGCCATCAGCAGCACCCTCATGGCCGGTTTGTCCCTGCTGATGGGGACCCTGGTCATGGCGGGCGCGGTCGGCATCATGGGGATGGACGCCTCCCATCTGCCCCTGCTGTGGCTGTACTCGGTGTGCGCCATCGCGGTCTCCGGGATCGGCGCGCTCACCCTCCTCGCCGTGTTCGGCACGCCCGGCATGCTGGTGGTCACGCTGGTCTTCATCGGGATGGCGGTGCCGACGGCGGGCGCCACCACCCCCCTTCAGGCGCTGCCCGGCTTTTACCGCTTCCTCGCGGAGTTCGAGCCGCTGCGCCAGATCACCGGCGGCATCCGCTCGATCCTCTACTACGACGCCCAGGCCGACGCCGGCCTGACCCGGGGGTGGGTCATGATGGCCGTCGGTCTCGCGGCAGCCGCCCTCTTCGGGTTCGGCATGACCAGCTGGTACGACCGCAAGGGGCTGCACCGCATCCCCGCCGAGACGGAGCCCGAGAAGACCGCTGCCCCGGCGTAGCGCGGCTCACCAGGACGGCGTCATCACCCGGAGTGCCGCCGGTGTCGGCGTGTCGCCCGCGGGAAGAGAGGCGCGCACACCGTCACGGCTGGGCGACGGCCTCTTCCTCAGATCGTTGCCGAGCCTCTGAGCGGCCTTCAGGCATCCGCATGGCACCGGACATCCCTCCGGCACCCCTGAAAACCGATCGGTTTCTTTTTTGTCCGATTCGAGTTAACCTCGCGGTATGACCACCACTGTGAAGCCAAGTCCCAGAGAGCGGCTGCTGGAGGCAGCGGCCACACTCACCTACCGAGACGGCGTCGGCATCGGTGTCGAGGCGCTGTGCAAGGCGGCGGGAGTGTCGAAGCGCTCCATGTACCAGCTGTTCGAGAGCAAGGACGAACTGCTGGCGGCGAGCCTGAAGGAGCGTGCCGCCGCCTTCGTGGCGAGCCTCCTGCCCCCGGCGGACGATGGCCGCTCACCCCGCGAGCGGATCCTGCACGTCTTCGAGCGGGTGGAGGCGCAGGCGGGTGAGGCCGAGTTCCGAGGCTGCCGGTACCTGGCCGTGCAGATCGAGCTCAAGGATCAGAGCCACCCTGCGAGCCGGGTGGCTCACCGGATCAAGGCGAACCTGACGGCCTTCTTCCGTTCCGAGGCCGAACAGGGTGGTGCGAGCGACCCCGACCTGCTGGCCCGGCAACTCATCCTGGTGTTCGACGGCGCCAGCGCCCGCGCGGGAATCCAGGCCGACAACCTGACCGGGCTCATCGCGCCCACCGTGGCCACCCTGCTCGATGCGGCAGACATGCGCTGACGCCCCCGTCTTCGAGCAGGCTCGAAGGCCGAAGCGCTCTTTCGGGTTGATGCCCGTCTCCGGTAGCCGGAGCCGTGCCACGGCGGTCTCACGCCCCTGATGCTCCGCACCAAAGCGCGACAAAGATCGCCTCTTTGTCCGGGAATTGCCGCCAGAGGTAGGCCTGCGTGACGCCGACGCGTTCGGCGATCGCCTCGGTGGAGGCGCCGCATCAGCCTTGAGTGCGAACTCGGCGATCGCAGCGCGGACGACGCTCTCGCGCCTCTCTTGCCGACGAATCCTGGCCATGCCGTCATGGCGGCAGGCGCCGGTCGGCCGGCGTCAGCCGACAAGGAGCCCGGCGGGGCGCAGGCCCGCAGCGCCCTTGTTGCGACACCACGCGATACCGACCATCACGAGACGGCTCCCTGGGTTGCCGCGCGTCACGACAGCGTTCTCGGCGGGAGCCCGAGTGGGCGTCGTCCTGCCGCGTCGCGGGCCGGCACGACGAGGTCGACCTGCCCACCTTCCAACTCGGCGGCTGGTACGACATCTTCAGCCAGGGCACGCTCGACAACTTCACCGCCATGCGCCGGGCCGGCCGGTCCGGGCGTGGCCCGTCCGCACTCGCACCGCCCGCCGGCCCCCACGGGCTGAGCCTCGTGGCGAGGCCGCGTCGCTGCAACGGTTGTTGGGACCGTCGCAATGGTCCTCCCTGCCGCCGTGCGCCTCGCCCACACGCTCGCGGTACGTGAGCGTCCTTGCGCCGCCGACAGCCGGCCGCCCTGGGCCGCCGACATCAGGCCGGCCCGCACAGCGCGGGCCGGGCTCGCCGGCGACACCGCCGCCGTATGGCGCGCCACTCTTCACGTCACTCCGCTGAACTCCGCCTGAGGTCCGGTCAGGCCACGTCGATCACTGTCAGCGGGCTGGCCGGTTCACGGGCCGGTGCCGGCGAGTACGGACTCCGCCGATGGATACGAGGCCGGCTCTCGAAGAGTGAGCTTCGCCCGACTCCACCTCGACACCGCGCGCCGTCGTCCTCCGCCGCTCACCCGACTTGCATGACGAAACCGATCGGTTTACGGTGATGAAACCGATCGGTTTCATCTCATGGAGGTAATCATGACCGCGATCAAGGGCGCCAACGTGCTCGTCACCGGAGGCAGCCGAGGTATCGGAAGGGTGCTGGTCGAGGAGCTGTACGCGCGCGGCGCAGGCAAGGTCTACGCCACGGCCCGTGACCCGCGCTCGGTGACACACCCCGAGGCCGTTCCGCTGGCGCTCGAGGCCACCGACCCGGCATCCGTGGCAGCCGCAGCCCAGCAGGCCCAGGACGTCACCATCCTGATCAACAACGCCGGCGCCTCCGTACGCGCCTCGTACCTCAGCTCCCCGATGGACGAGGTGCGCCGGGACCTGGAGACCAACTTCTACGGGCCGCTGCTGGTCACCCGGGCCATCGCGCCGATCATCGAGCGCAACGGCGGGGGCCACATCCTCAACGCCCACTCCGCCCTGTCCTGGCTGGCCGACGGCACGCCCTACAGCGCCTCCAAGGCGGCCCTGTGGTCACAGACCAACTCCCTGCGCCTGGAATTGCAGCCGCGGGGCATCGGGGTGACCGGGCTCCACATGGCCTACGTGGACACCGACATGACCTCGGGCGTCGACGCACCCAAAGCCGACCCCCGCGACATCGCCGTGGCCGCGCTCGACGGTATCGAGGCAGGGGCGCACGAGGTGCTGGCCGACGACACCACCCGCTGGGTCAAGTCCCAGCTGTCCGCCGACCTGGAAGCCATGTACGCCCAGCTGAAGAAGTAGCACGCACTCATGCAGATAAGGAGACTTGTGGAAAGTTCGCTGACCCACCGCTACGTCGACGTGAACGGAGTCCGGCTGCACATCGCCGAACAGGGCCAGGGTCCGCTGGTTCTGCTGCTGCACGGCTGGCCGGAGAGCTGGTACTCCTGGCGTCACCAGTTCGGGGCGCTGGCGGCGGCCGGATACCGGGTCGTTGCCCCTGACCAGCGCGGGTACGCGCGCAGCGAGCAGCCGCCGGACGTGGCGTCGTACACCCTGCTCCACCTCGTCGGCGACGTGATCGGCCTGATCGAGGAACTGGGGGAGGAGCAGGCGGTCGTCGTGGGTCACGACTGGGGTGCACCCGTTGCCTGGACCGCGGCGATGCTGCGCCCCGACAAGGTGCGCGCGGTGGCCGGGCTCAGCATTCCGCCCATTCTGCCCGGCGGGTTGATCCCGCCCTCCATCACCCGGACCCAGTACGGCGAGGGCTTCTACCAGGTCTATTTCCAGCAGCCGGGGGTCGCCGACGCGGAGTTCGCCAAGGACATCCCCAGCTCCCTGCGCCGTCTGCTGGTCGGGGCCTCCGGCGACAACCCGCTCGGTAAAGAGCCTCGCCCGTTGGTCATACCCGACGGTCTGGGCCTCCTGGACACCATGCCGGAGTCGCCCGTTCTCCCGGAATGGCTGACGGAGGAGGACATTCAGGCATACGCGGAGGACTTCGCCCTGCACGGCGAGCATGCCTTCACCGGAGCCTTCAACTGGTACCGGAACATCGAACGCAACAACGAACTCCTCGCGCCTTTCCAAGGGCTCGGGATCGACGTCCCCGCCCTGTACGTGGTGGGAGACCGCGACATGGTCACCGCATTGCGTCCCCCGGACGGGGGCAGCTCACTGAGCGAAATCCTCCGGGGACAGGGCGGATCGGGCAACCCGCTGAGTGTTGTCGCACCTCAACTGCACGGCCCGGTGGTGCTGCCGGGATGCGGCCACTGGACACAGCAGGAGCGTCCCGCCGAGGTCAACACCGCACTCCTCGACTTCCTCGCCCGCATCGACGGATCCGCGGCCCGATGACGCTTCGCGGCATCCGCCTCGTGGCTTTGCTCAACAGCTGACTCCCCCCACCACCAGACAGAGGACACATTGATGCCAGAGCGCAACCCCATCCTGATCACCGGTGCCGCCGGCGAAATCGGTGGTGTGAGCCGAACGATGGTCGACATGCTGCTCGAACAAGGGCACCCGGTGCGCGCGTTCGTGCGTCAGGACGACGAACGCGCCCACGCACTGCGCCAGGCAGGTGCCGAGGTCTTCGTCGGTGACCTGCTCAACATTGCCGACGTGACCGCCGCGCTGAAGGGCGTCCGTCGCATCTACTTCAGCATGAGCCTGTCTCCGTACTACACCGACGCCGTCAGCCTCATGGCCGCAGCGGCGCGGGCCCAGGGCGACATCGAGGTCTTCGTCAACATCTCCGAGTACGAGCAGTCGTTCATGACGTTCGACAAGATGACCGCGCCGCTGGAAGAACGGCGTGCATGGCTCGGCGGACTCGTCACGCAGTGGTCGCCCCAGCAACGGGCCCACTGGGTCGCCGAACAGGTGCTGGAGTGGTCCGGCCTCCCGACCGTCAACATACGGGCGGCCATGTTCGTCGAGAACCCGCTGATGACCTGGCTGGCGCTGGAGCCGCTGAGTAACGGCGAACTGCGCCTGCCCTTCGGCCACCACCAGTTGGCGCCCATCGCGGGTCACGACGTGGCGGAGTTGTGCGTGAAGATCCTTGTCGACCCGGCGCCGCACCTCTCGAAGTCCTACGACCTCAACGGCCCCGAACGGAAAGACATGCACGGGTTCGCGGAGGACTACGCGGCCGCGCTGGGACGCCCGGTCACCTACGTTCCCGAAGACGTCGAAACCTGGAACGAGACCTACGTGGACACCGCCCTCGCCGCGTTCCCGCACACCGCGGAACACCTGAAGACCCTGACCCGGCTGATGGGCGGCGGCGGATACCGCGGCACCACCGACCAACTGGAAACCCTGCTCGGACGCCCCCCGAAGACCGTGCGATGGGCACTGGAGAATCACCCGCGCATCCGGAAGCTGGCGGCTGCCTGAGTCGCCGAGCAGGGCTTCATCTGACGGCGGTGGGCGTCGTCAGATGAAGCCCACCGCTCGGTACTCGGACTCAGCTGCACTTACGTCCGGTGTTGATGCACTGGACCGCCTTGTTCATCAGCTTCGCGTCGAAGACGTTGATGAAGTCGCCGTGGTCGGTGACCGGCTTGTGCTGCTGTTCGGGGAAGCTGTCCAGCGAGAAGAACGGGCGGGCCTTGCCGTTGTCCTTGACGCTGGGGGCGTCCACGTCGTACACGAGGCGCTGCACCAACTGCGGAATGGCCTTGAAGCCGGTCGGGCAGTTGCCGTTGGCGTCAGCGAAGGCCACGTGCGTACGGTGGTTGGCGCTGTCGATGTTCCTGCCGTCCCAGCAGCTCTGGAACTTGAAGGTGCGCACCACGTCGCTGCCTGACGGGCAGAGGGGGTACTTGTCCTTCAACTGCACCTTGTTCTCGAAGCCGGTGCAGCTCCAGGAGGCGTTGGCGTTTGCCGTGCCGTTGACGAACGCCTTGGCGTCACCGGTGATGATGCGCAGGAACTTGGGCATCGCCACCACCTTGCCGCGGGGGCTGCCCACGAAGTCCAAAGTGGCCTTCTTGGCCGTCAGGATCCGGCCCGTGTTGCCCTCGGCGCCGCCGCCCTGCTTGGCGGCGTCGAACTCCTTGGTGCCGTCCTGCAGGCGCAGCACCGGCCAGTAGTAGGACGACTTGTCGCCCTTGTTCTGGCAGCTGGTCCCGGCCTTGGCGAAGTCCTGGTCGCTCGAGAAGGCGTCGTTGTCCTGGTTGCCGACGTAATCGTGCACGTGGTGTGCGCCGTTGGTGACACCGGGCGCGACGATGACGTTGTCGCTGTTGTACAGCTTGTTGGCGTTCACCCCGCACTTGCTGACGAAGACACCCTTGGAAGCGTTCGCCGACTTGGCCGGCGTGCGCACATTGGACTTCACCTTGGTGATGTCCACGAAGTCCGCGGCGACGGGGCCGTTGCCGGTCGCTCCGGCATTGGTGTTGTTGCCACCCTGGTTGTTGTTGCCTCCCTGACCGGCGGTGGGCTGGTTGCCGGTGGCACGCAGCGTGCAGGCCGCCAAAGCGTCAAGGCCCTGCGGCTTGGCTGCCACACGGCCGATGGCGATGGCGATCCGATCGATCGTCGCCTTCCGCTTGTCCTTCAGCGGACCCACGATCGCGTTCTGGGCGAAGTTGGGGTCCTGCTGAATCGCCTTCTGGGAGGTGGAAAGGCGCTGGTATGCCTCGGAAATCTGCTTGTCGAGGAGTGCCAGCTCCCTGTCGACCTGCGCCTTCGCCTGGGCGGGCACGGATGTCAACTGCTGACCGACGTCCGGGCAGTCAATGGTGGAGGTGCCGGCCGCGAGCACCTGGTTCTGGGCAGAGCCCTTCGACGCGCCGGGTTCGTCGGCCGAGGCGTAGATGTTGACCGCCACCAGTCCACCGGCCCCTATGGCCAGTGCGGCCGCCGTGCCTACCGCCCGGCGGGCAGTCTTCGATCTTTTCCGCGTGTTGCGTCTCATCAGGCCTCTCAAGAACATCTCCGGAGCCGGCAGGACTTCCGGCATGGGTGAAGCGCGTCCTCACATACGAATGTGAGCGCCGAATGCTCAGCGAATTCTCAGTTTCGTATGTTCCTCCATGCATCAAACGGTGCATGAGTGCCTAATCCGGGCCGGGTCGGCTTCCCGTGGTGGTCGTGGTGGTCGTGATGCTCGCCCGCGCGGTGTCACCTTCCAGCGCACCAAGACGGGAGACATTCCGACCGGGGGCCGGCCACCTGCCACCGCACGCATGGGGTGCGCCACTTCCACGGCTGCCAAGGCGTGTATGGAAAGCGCCTGGTGAGGATGACGGAGAGCCCACGCGTAATCCAGAATGATGGGATGGTCATGCTTGAGACTCCCCGCTTGATCCTGCGTCGCTGGCGCGAGGAAGACGTTGCGCCCATGGCTGCCATCAATGCCGACCCCGAGGTCATGCGGTGGATCCGTGACGGCAGCGTCCGTGACGAACAGCAGACTCGCGACGGGGTCCAGGCATGGGAGAGCGAGTGGGAGTCACAGGGCTTCGGCCTGTTCGCCGTGGAGATCCGGTCCACTGGCGAGCTGGGCGGGTTCACCGGCCTTTCGGTGCCCAACTTCTTGCCGGAGGTACTGCCGGCGGTTGAGGTCGGCTGGCGGCTGGGACGTTCCCACTGGGGGCAGGGCTTGGCCACCGAGGCCGCTGCGGCCGCTGTACGGTTCGGGTTCGAGGAGCGAGGGCTGGAGCGGATCGTCAGCATCACTCAAGTGGGCAACGACGCCTCCGAACGGATCATGACCAAGCTGGGGATGCGTCCGGTCCGTGAGACCGTCAGTCCCACCTGTGGTCGGCGAGTACGGGTGTTCGAGTTGTCGTCGGACCAGTACGTCACAACCACGCGTTGATGCCGGCAACGAGGACGGTAGCAGCCCACGTCAGCGGGCGGCCGGGCTTCTCGCCCGTCGGCAACAGCGGTGCCGGCACCGCCCATTGCTCGTCCGTCAGATCTCCACGTGCCACGAAACCAGATCATCCCAGGGCTGACGGCCTGGGGGAGCGATTTCCGTGACGGTTGGTTGGTCAGGGCCGCGAGACGTTGAGTGGCAGATCTCGGTAGAAGACGGCCATAGTCCGGTTGGGGCCGTTGTAGTCGTCGACGATCTTCGTGTCGAAGCCGAGGCTGCGATGGAAGGCGATCGAGCCGGTGTTCTCGACTGACGTGATCGCCTTCAGCTTCCGTGCACCGTGACGTTCCGCTGCTTCGGCGAACGCCGTGTACAGACGACGCCCGAGACCGGTGCCACGGGAATCATCCCGCGTGGCGATCAGATGCACGTACCCCGTGCCGTCCGGGGTGACGAACCCGAAGACGTACCCGCGGATTCCGTCCTCGGCGCGGGCAACCAAGCAGGTGGAACCGAACTCCTGCACCAGGGCCAGAAGGTGCAGCGACCGAAGGTCGCGTTCGCCCCAGTAACGGGAGTGATCAGTCAGCACCTGGTGGAAGTCGGCCACCTCGGCCGGTGCGATGTGTATCCCCATGATGACGATCATGGCAGGCGCCCTGGCCGTTGGTGGCGAAAGTCCGCACGGGTGGGGCAAGTTGTGACGCAAGCCTGGGCCCGCGCGGCCTGTTCCCACCCTGTCGCGAAGTGGGCCAGCGCGGTCGTCCACTTCACGGGCGGAACGGGGTCGCTGTTCTTCGCCGAGGGGGGCAGCTCAGACTTGCCGCCGCCGGCTGTAGGTGCTGCCGTGGTGGCGAGGACGTGTTCGCTGACAGTCTGATCAGCATGACCGCCGCCAGTCCGCGCAGGCATCGCGGCGCAGCACCCCGTGCCGTGTCTGTGCCGCGAAGCCGCCGGCTCGCCGTAGGGCGCGGTGCTCTCCACGGATGGAAGGCCGGATCGGAAACCGTTGCGGCCGTGACCCGTGCCGGCCCGGCTTCGCCACCACGGCTCGCGGACGGGCAAGGGCCGCGGCTGCTGCCATCCGCGCCGGATGTCTCCTGGGCGCCGCCGGCACTGGCCCGAACGCCGCGGTCTGGAGGGTTGTCCACGTTGTCCATGTCGTGCGGCTGGACAACGTGCACCGTCCCCGCCGGCCCATCCGCGGGCCTGGCGTCCTGCTCGGGCGGGGCGGCAATGTCCATCAGCTGTGCGCAACAAGCCGAGGGGGATGGGCTTGTGACCGTTGCGGAACTCTCCCCACGTGGCGCGCTTGTACGTGCCGAACTCGGCGACCAGCTCGTTCAGCGTCCTGCCTGCGGTGATCTCCCGTAACCAGGCAGCCAACGCATAGCCTTCCGGGCTCCGACCCGCAAGCGGCCCGTTACGCCGCGCTCCCCGCACCCTAATCCGGCCCCCGTCGGGCAATGCCGACGCCCCTTCACCGGTGACCGTCCAGGCACGTCCACCTCGTACAGCCTCGCCCACCTGCGGCAACACCGACACTCAGTCGTGGACAACCAATCTCCGGTCCAGGCTGGTGCTCCACCCTCACACCTCCGCACCACCGGGTTCCCGTGCCCATATTGCGCCGCAACCGTCTGATCACGGCCGTATCCCGACCACTTCCGACCATCCCAACCGAACACACACAACCCGTCGTCGACGCCCGGACCACGAACCCTCACCCCAGGCTGCCGTCTGCACTCCTGGTCCGATCGGCGCCCGCACACCCCATCCGCCCCTGACCAACCCCAACAGCAAGCCCCTGCTCCCTGCTCACACACGCAGGACCATCACTCAGAGAAAGCCCGCATCCATGCCCACGCTCGCCCTGCTCGTCATTTGCTGCTCTTCCTCAGCGGGTCGCTGACCGTCGGCGCTCTCGTCCACCTTGCCCGGCGCCATCCAACCTGGGTCCAGCCCTTGCTGGTCGGACTCGCGGGCGTCGCCGCACTGGCATCCATCGTCGCCCCCGTCGTAACTCGGTAAGCCCTCTGCCGGCGGCCCACCACGTCCTGGCAGCCGGTGAGCCGGGCCGAACAGGGCTGGTGGGACGGAAACCTGCCCGAACTGCTGGCTGCTGATCGAATGGTCCGCCGGCGCCGAAGCGCTGACCGATTACTGGCCGTCCACCCAGAGAGACCTAACGGGGCCCTCTTGGGTTCTGTCTGACGGATGATCACCACCGGGCAGCCCCGTGACCCGGATCAATGCCCTTGCTGCGGTGGCGCCAGACCCGTGATGCTGGGCCGGTGCCAGGACAGCGGAAGAGAAAACGGCAACAGCAGGACGCGGGGCAGCAGGCTGCCATTCGCACGGGTCCCGGCATGGGTCGCTGGCAAGTGATCTTCGAGACCCAGGACGAGTCGGAGTGGCATGCTCACCTGCGTCGTCTGCGCACCGGGGCGGAGCGGATCGACTGGGAGATGACTCGGATCGACACCCTCTGCGGACGCCTGGTGCACCCGACAACCTACCGGCTGAGTCTCTTCGTGCCGGTCCCTGCCTGCGATCCCAGCCGAGACCACCCTGACCATTGATCTTGCGGATGTCGTGGTGAGCTGACGGATCTGGCGTGGGAGCGGACAGCGCCGCTGCTCCCGGCGGTGGATGAGTGGGGGCGGCCTCGACGGGACACCGGCAGGTGATCGATGGAGTGTCGTGGCTGTTGCGGACCCGGGCTCCCTGACGGGTCTCTCCGAGGGGTATGCCGTGGCGGACCGCCCATGAACGGTACGCCCGCTGGGAGGCCGACGGCTCCTGGGCCAGGCTTCGGGAGCAACTCCAGTCCTCCGACGACGCGATGAGGCGCGTGGAGTGGATGGTGGAGGTGGACTCCAGCGTCAACCGGGCTCACCAGCATGCCGGCGGTGTCCGGAAACGGGGAGCCCGGCGAGGACCAAGTGGAACGTGAAGTCCCTGCTGGACGGGGGAGACCAACCGGGCCGCTGTGGTCGCGCGGAGCGGAGGGCGGTCTCCTCTCGGCGGGAGACTGCACGGGGGCTTCAGCCGGGCGATCGTCTCCATGGGTTACAGGTGATGCCCGCAGACACTGTCCCGCGCGGCATACAGATGATCGGTCAACCAAGCGTACGTGTGCCGCAGTTGGTGTCGGCCGCGCCAGGTGGCGTGAGGCATGCCCGCGAGCGTCAGGTAGCCGGCTTTCACCGGGCAGTCGGCGGGCGTTGGCTCACAGCAGGCAGGTGAGATGAAACGGAGGCCAGGACGCACAGTTACTGCTCCGCTACTCTGAAGTGCTGCACTGGGGGACACCTTCGGGGGGCCAGGATGACCGACACGAACCGGACGAGATCGCCCGCGCCGCCCCGCACGGTCCCTCAAGCCCCATCCGGCAATCCGCATCGCGTCGTCGGCGCCCTGGTTGCCCTGGCGCCTTTCACCGCGGCACTCGTCGCGTTCAAGGGCATCCTCGACTACCTGCTGCCCGAGGACTGGTTCAGTGTCTCCTTCGTCCGCGTCCTGTTCGCAGGGGTATGCGCCTTGTGCATCGGTCTCGTGCTGCGCCTTCTCGGCGAGAGATACCGTCCTACGCCTACGGATCCACCGGTCCCCGATCCGCCGGTGTCGTCGTCGGCTCCCGCTGTCCGGCGCATAATTGACGACTCCGAGAGAGGCGTCCTGGCCGAGTTCAGGGAGGTTCACCACGGCGGTACCGACCTGGCGGGGTGGTCGCAATACCTTGACGACCACGGAGTCCCGCCCACGGCCGTCGGCACCTCCTATGGTCTTCGCGTGGTGACGTCCTTCGACATCCGGGATCCCCGAATCAGCCGTCATCGGGTGGTCGAGTCCTTGTTGGCCCTACAGAAGCCGGGCGGTGGCTGGGCGGCGAGCACTCAACGCGACCGTGGCAGGCCGGAGATCACCGCGTGGGTCCTCGCGGCGATGTACCGCGCGGGTCTCGATGACACGACGAGACAGCAACTGGTGCGTCTGTTGGAAGGCATGCTGGACGTGGCGGACGATCCAATAGGCATGAACCGTACGACCGTCATGACGGTGGTCATCTCCACCCTGGCCGAAGTCGCTCCGAGGTCGCCGGCTCTCCCTCTGCTCGCGCGCCGGCTCCTCGACGGAGCCCGCCGGGACGACAGCAGCGAGACGCTGACCTACTGGGGTGAGAACCTGGTTCACTCCACGAGGTCGGCCGCGCACACAGCCCGTGCCGCCATCGCACTGCATCGGGCGGCTGGCGTGCTCCCGGACGGAGGTATCTACGAGCGAGCGTCCAGGTCCGGGATCAACTGGCTGTGCAACACGGATCTCTCCCTGCAGACCACCGACGAACAACTCCGACGCCCCGTTGACGACGGAAGCGTGGACGCTCTCATGATCGGCCACTTCACTTCCGCCTGGGTGGCCAGGGCCTTGATGCTTCCCGGCGCGCGGGACTGTGAGGACCCGCTGCGGGACGCGGTCGCCGAGACACTCAAGCGGCACGCCGACGGAGCGTGGCGCTGGCACGATGACACGAGGCCGATCTGGATGACGTACCAAGGGGCCATGGTCTTGAGGGACTACGCACTGAGGAATACGAGATGCCTGTGACCGGGACGGCCCACCGTCGCTTGATTGCCGCCACCTGGAACGTGCACGAAGGGCTCCCGGCTACAGGGAGCGGGACTCCCGTGAACGCCGAGACCGAAAAGGAAGTGGCTCGACTCCTCTCGGAGAAGGGCGTCGACATCGTGGCCTTCCAAGAGCTCGGATTCGCTGCGAGCGGCACGTCCGAGCTTCTCGAGCACGTGCGGCGTACCACCGACCTGAAGCATGTGGCTGCCTACCCGCTCCATGAGTCCTCCTTCTTTCCGGAACGCCGCAGTGGTGTAGCCCTCGCCAGCCGATTTCCCGTGGAGCACACGAGGCGATGTCTGCTTCCCAACCCGGGCCTGCAGACGCGGATCGAGGGAAAGGAGATCAGAAGTCACGACAAAGGGATGCTGACGGCCGGTTTCAGGCCGTGGGGGTTCGGCATGGAGGTGACATCGCTCCACTCCTTCCCGTTCTATCTCTTCGGCAGGGATGCGAATGAGAGCGAATTCAAGGAGATCTGGAACCAACTCGCCGAGAACTTGAGACACAATTTGGACGGTCACTCGGTTCTCGTCTGCGGAGATTTCAACTCATCGGACCGCGGATTGCTTCTCGAGGCGGGAAACCTGCCGCTGACCAGTTCAATGGAAGGATCGCGCACCTATAACGAACGATCCGTCGACGACATTCTTTACGGGCCGCGGATTATTCTGAACCGCACCGAGGCCATTGAGAATTTCTCCGACCACAGGCTCTGCCTGTCTGAATTTTCGGTGGGCAGCTGAAGCGAACGAAGTCTCCATGTGTGCGCACGAGCGGGACAGGAGCAGGGCATGGTAGGCCGGAGCATCTTGACGGCGGAGAAAGCCTTGAACGACGTGTTCGGCGATACTCTGACCGATGCCGAAATGGTCAACGCTGGTCGGACCGTCATCACGGAACTGGCTCGGCCCGCGTACCTGGCGGAGCTGCTATCGGAACTCGCCGAAGGCGGAGGAGATGCCGCGGTCTGCGCACGTCTCTCGTACCAGCACGTCCTGGGCTTTACCAAGCTCCTCCTCGTCGACGCAGGCGGTCGCGCCAAACTCCGGGCACATCTGTGGCACCCCCACGACGGAAGTACTGCGCGCAAGGAGGACATCCACAACCACCGCGCCCCGCTGGCTTCATGCGTCGTCCTGGGCCGGCTGGGCATGGAACTCTTCGAGCCCTGCCCTGAAGGGGAGATCGAAGCGATCCACCTTGAGGAGTCATTGGTGGACGGTACGGGTTCCTGGTTGCTCCGGCCCACCGGGCTGGCGCGTCTCCGCCTGGCGCACACCGCGCACTACGCCCAGGGGAGTGCCTACGCGCTGCCGCCCCACGTCCTGCATCGCGCCTGGCGCGAGTCATCCGGTCAAACCGTGACTCTGTATGTGGAAAGCGGCTGTGAACGACGCCAGCACACTGATGTCTTCACGATGACGCCGGGGCATGACGCGGAGATTCAGAAGGTTCCGCTGACCTTGAGGGAGTACCTGGAAAACCTCGCCGCGCTCAGCGAGTCGCTGCGGATGATGTGAGCAGCGGGCGCAGACCGCCTGAAAGGCTGCCGTGCGCTGCGGCCGCCTCAATCCCTAACGGCGGCCTCAACCAGGGTAGACCGGTTCCCGGCGCCGCCCAGAATAGGCGAGCACTGACCACCCCTACGCTGCGACGATGCACCCCCTGGATGTCGAAGAACCTCAGCGGGTTCCGCGTGGACCGCGTGGCCCATCGGACTGGGCCGCGCTAACCAAGATCGATTCCGTCGCGGCAGCGGGCCGTTGGGTTACAGCGTGCTGGAGTACCGCTTCTTCGAGCAGGGCTTTGTCACCATGCTGATGGTCGCCCCCAGCGCCCCACCGACGAGGTGTGGGCACACGTCTCCTCACGGCCGTCGAGAGCCCCGATGTACCGCCGCGAAGCTGTTCACTTCGACCAACGTCTCCAACCACTCCATGCAGCAGCTGCTACATCGTGCCGGCCGACGCCCGGGCGGTCTGCTCCACGGCCTCGACGAGGGAGATTCCGATGCGCCCAGCGGGCGCCGGAAGCGATGACTTTGGTTGCGGATCGGAGTCTCGGCACTGTAGCCAACCGATGGGAGTGAAGATGGGCAAGCTGAAACAGGTGGCCGACGGCGTCTGGGTCCGGCAGAGCGACTGGGTCTGGACCAATTCCATCGCGGTGCGCGGGGAAGATGGGCTGATCCTTATCGATCCCGGCATCGATGGCTCCGAGCTGAACCAACTCGCCGATGACGTGGACCGGCTCGGCATTCCGGTGGTCGCCGGGTTCTCCACCCATCCCCACTGGGACCATCTGCTCTGGCATCCCCGGTTCGGTAACGCGCCGCGCTACGCCACCCCCGCCACCGCCCACCTTGCCAGTCAAGCCCGAGAGCGGGCGCAGGCGATGGCGGCGGAGAGCGCGTCCGGCATCCCTCTCGACCTGGTCGCGCTGGTCACGCCGCTGCCCGCGGACGGCGGACCGGTGCCGGGCGAGATCATCGAGCATCAGGCGCACGCTGTCGGCCACGCCGCGATCCTCCTCGCGGACCGTGGCGTCCTGCTCGCCGGCGACATGCTCTCCGACATCCTGATCCCGCTCTTCGACTTTCGCCAAGACGATCAGGTGGGAGCCTATGGGGCCGCGCTCGACCGGCTGGGTGAGGCCGCCGGGCGCGTCGATGTCATGATCCCCGGCCACGGAGCCGTTGCCGAAGGTCCCGAGGTGGCGACCCGCCTCGCCGCCGATCATGCCTACATCGACGCGCTCCGGCGAGGAGAGGAACCGGTCGACGCGCGTCTGGGGCCACATGCGGACTGGCTCTGCGGACTCCACCGGTCGAACCTGGAGCAGGCCCGAGGGCGGCAAGGGCTCAGAGGCCCTGGCGGGTCTGCCGGACCGGCATCCTGACCAAGCTGTTCGGCCCGATGGCGGTCCCTCCGCGCGCCCTCCTCAACGGCATCCACCGGCTGCCTGCAGTGGCGCCAGAGCCGGTCGCATCGTTCACCTTCGGCTCTCGGCCGGACTGCGACCTGGCCCTGGCCCTATTCGGTCCCGGCGCTCCTCCTAGGCAGTTCCGTTTGGAACAGCCGGTCGCGGTCCGGGTGCCGTTGACTGACGCGCAGTGGGCTCGGATCGAGCCCTTGCTCCCGGACCGGACGGCAGGTGCACCTACTGCGGCCCCGTCGGCAACCTCTGGGCGATCGCATCGATCACCTCACGGTGATCCCGCCCACCGTCCACCCCGTCTGGGCGTCGGGTCCGGCAACAACGGCCCGATCCGCGCCCTCTGGCCGTGGCAGGTCGCTCGCGCGTGTGGATGGGTGGGTACTCCCCGGCTGGTTCCGTCACGAATCAATGGACGGCGTGACGGGCGACCAGATGCCGAGCCACTGCTCGGCGCCCCAAGCCTCGAACCGCTCTACCTCGGTGAACCCCAGCTTCGCCGCGAGACGCATCGAGCCGACGTTGGCGGTCTGCGTGGCGAGCACCACCGGCTCGCCGGGAAAGACGCCGTCGAACCAGTCGAGTGCCGCCGCGCACGCCTCGGCGGCGTACCCGAATCCCCACGCCCGCGGCAGGAACACGTAGCCGAGATCGGCCTTGCCCGCGGCAGCCGGGCGGCGGTGCCCGGTTGCTCTCCTGAGCAGGATCTGGCCGATCATCGCTCCGTCGAGATCAACGACGAAACTCCCGGGCCATCGCTCGGGCACCTCAGGCGTCTCGCGCTCAAGCTCGTCACGTGGGCGGGGACCGCCGAGGTAGGTGTGTACCTCTGGCGAGGCGAGCAGCTCGATGAACGCCGCACGGTCCCGTGCCTCGGGCTCACGGAGTACGAGCCGCTCGGTCCTGATCGGCTCAGGCGGCCAAGCCGCGAGTCCCAGATCTTCCATCCGCGCACGCTAACAGGTGGTCCAATTGACCGAACGGGAAACGCTTAGCTCCCCGGCCTATGACGCTCAACGGCACATCGGCAGGCACGAGAGCTGGCGCTGTTCGACCGCCAGACGACCAGCGCGTGTTGCGAAAGTGAGTCAAGGAGCTCGTTCACGTCTGGTAGGGGTCGTGTGATGCTGGCGCAATGACTGATCAACGCGAGGTTGTCATCGTCCGCTGGCCAGGTCAGGGCCCCTCCGTGGACCGGTTGGCCGAGTTGTTGGCGGCCTACCATCTGCGGACGGAGGCCGAGAAGGGTGAGGCCGTTGTCGATGCGGCCGGGTTGCCGGACCGGTACCGGGCCGAAATCCTGGACCCGCGGGCCGCGTTCGTCGACGATGTCGTGCTGATGGCTCTGAGCGGCGACACAGCCGTGGGTTGCCTCGTGGTGACCGCCCCCGTCGGCGGGCGGTCAGAGGTGAAAAGGCTCTGGACAGACCCGGCATTCCGTAGCCGGGGCATCGCGTCCGGTCTGGTCGGCGCCGCGCTTGCGCAATGCGCGGAAAGCGGCGTCAGCACGGTACGGCTGTCGGTGTGGAAGTGGCGGGCAAGTGCGATCGCCCTGTACGAAAGGCTCGGTTTCACCGTCGCCGAATCATGGGAGGAACGAGATCAGCTCCTTTGCATGGAGCGTACCGTGTCAATGGGCGCAGCCACTCCTTGATAGCTGCGACCAGCACACTCGCCTCATATCGGACGGCGAGGTTGTCGTATCCCAGCCACCCCGGTGGCGCTTGAGGCGACTGAACCCCCACACCACCGCGTGGCGCTCCTCGTAGTCGGCCCCGTCGAACCTCGGCGGTCGGCCGCCGCGGGAGCCACGCTTCTAACGGTTGCGGACCTGGTCGGCCTTCCGCGGGATCCTGCAGCGGATGCCACGCCTGCGCAGGTGGTCGCGGTTCGCGCGTGCCCCGTACGCCTTGTCAGCCCGGACCTTGTCCGGCCGGGTGCGCGGCCGGCTCAGGCCAAGGCGGGGAACCTGGATGGCCGCCGGGACCGGCTGAAACTGCGGGCTGTCGTGCCGCTGGCCTGCCGTGACCAGCGGCGACAGCGGTTTCTGGCCCTGCTCAGCCGTCGCCCAGAGCAGCTTGGTGGACAACTCGCCTCGCGGACGCCCCAGGCCGTGGTTGTCGGGCTCGGTGTCGATGCCGCCAGGGAACTCCTTCTGCTCGGCGCCTTTTTACGAGCCCGGCAGCATGCTGGTGAGCCCGCGCGCTCATGGAATTCCCGCTGACGTCCCAGGTGATCAGTCTCTTCGCGTAGGCCTCGGCCTGCAGCTGTACGAAGATCTGCTGCCAAGTGCCGTCGCGCTGCCGGCGCCGAAGCAGGTCGTAGGCTCGGTCCCTCGGCCGGTACCGCTGCGGCACGTCGAGCCACAGCGCACTGGCCCTGGCTCGCCACCGTATGCCGTCGATCAGCTGTCGCCGCGTCAACGTCTGCGGACGGCCCGGCTTCTTGCTCGTCGGCAACAACGGCTCGCGCCGGAGCCACTGGCCGTTCGTCAGATCTCCACGCCCCACGATGCGTGATCATCCACATCCACGAGCTTGATTCATTTTCACAACAGGCCTGAGCTTGTTCTTCATCGTCCGTCCGCGTCATACGGCGGGGACGGAAGGTTCCAGACGGCGTCTGACCGGCTGACAATCTTTCGAAGTTCGCGGGCACTTCGGGGTGATATGGCCTGCATCACGGTGTCGAGGAGGGCTCGCGCTTCGAGGGGGTCGCCGCAGCAGTACCAGGGCACGTTGCCCCACTCGTAGTCGTGCCACAGATCCCGCTCGGGCTGGTGGACGTAGTCCTTCCACAGGCCCACAGCCGTGCTGACATCGCCTGGCTGCACATAGTTGCGGGTGTGCTCGAGGCGGGTGATCTCGGACAGCGCACGCGAAGACAGGCCGTCGATGAGGGGCCTTGCGCCCGTTGTCCGGTGGCTGCCGAGGGCGTCGGCACGGATCTTTCCTGGCCGGCTACGCGGCATGGACCTTTCGGTTCGTCGTCATGCGGTACATGGTGCCACGGTCTCGAATGGCGTCTCGAACGGATTTACTCGCATGCGGNGTTGTCCGGTGGCTGCCGAGGGCGTCGGCACGGATCTTTCCTGGCCGGCTACGCGGCATGGACCTTTCGGTTCGTCGTCATGCGGTACATGGTGCCACGGTCTCGAATGGCGTCTCGAACGGATTTACTCGCATGCGGATTCGCCCGCCGTGAGGGCGCCCTTCGCCTGAGCCCGTGTTCCCACCGGCGAGTCTGATCACCGTGCCGGTCGTCTCCGACAAGGTGAAGACACAGCACCGCGAAGCGGCCGGGCCGCCGGGCGTGTCCGACTGGGGGCAGCGGAGACAGCGCCGACGTGGACTCGGGCGGCTTCGACGGCGACTGAGCCGGCGGCACTGAATCGCGACACCGTTCGACCGCCGAAAACGCCGCACATTCCGCACGATGCGCTGATCAAGGTAATCAACAAGCCTTGCCCAGTGCTTTTCCGCAAAAAAGATCTCGGGCTGGGAGGGCTACCCGATCACCTCGCGGGCGGCGTCGAGAAACTCCGACCGGTTGCCCTCCAGGTAGTCCCGCTGTTCGGCACGTTCCGCTGGTTGTTGAGTCCTCATTCAAGACGCCCTAGAAAACGTCGGCCGATCTGTCCTGCGTGAGGTTCTCGAGGATCGTGCGCATCCACGGGCTGCGAACGGCCGGTAGCCGGACCAAGGTGTGCTCGAACGTTCCCCGGTCGGCCCGGAACAGGCAGTTGGGGCGCGGGGGGAGCGGTTCGTCGCGGAGGACGTCTTGGGGTATGCCGCCCGACGCGGGAACCGGCAAGTACGTCTGGGGCGAGACCAGCCACAGCCACACCCCCAGTGGCAGGGGCACTGGGTATGCCGAGTCGGCCGGGCCGACGGGGGCCCAGGTCTGACCCGTCTGGGGATGGACGGGTACCAGGAGGATGTCGACGCCCGCCTCGGGGGAGGGCTCTCCTGGTCCAGCCAGGACGGCGCGCCGCGTTGGCGGACCTGCGGGCAGGAGGGCGTCCAGTGCGCGTTGGAACACGTCCGCGGTCAGACCGTTGGGGACCGTTACCGGTTGGCCTTTGGAGGCCACCAGCAGGTGGGCGAGCGCCTGGCCGGCTGCCGCCTCCCATTGCGGACTCCACGACCAGTAATGGCTCGACCCGAACCGTCCTCCCCATGTGGCAATCGGCTCGAACGGGGGCGTGCTCTCCTCCCTCTCTGTCAGCTCCGCCCAGGAGAACGGCGCAGGCTGGACACCGTCGACGAGGACGCGGCGCACGGCGTCTGAGCTGAGCCGCGCTGTCTGCCAGAGCGAGCAGTCGTCGACCCTGGTTGCCACGGGCAGGTCGCACGCTTCGCAGGCCATGTTGGGCCCGTCGGCCCCGTCGAGGCCACAGCAGGAACCGCCGCGTTTCTCCGGGATCAGCCGGGTTCCGCGGATATCGCCGGGCGCGATGACAATCGCCCCGGGCGTGCTGTCGGACAGGGCGTAGACCGGCGCGTAGATGCCGCGTGCCTCCGCCTCGCCCGGATCGATCTCATTCCACATTCGCCACGGCCCTCCCCAGGGGTCCGGGTCCACGGCAAACGTCCGTGACTTCATGAGTACCGGAAGCTGGACCCCGTTCCCGTACTTCTGACGGGCGTGGGCCGGAAGGGCGACTTGAGACAAGGGGACGGTCAACTCGGCATCGCACCGCGCACAGACGAAAACGAACAAGAGCCCCCTCCGCATGGGAAATCAGCTGCATCGTCGCAGCCCGGCGGCGGCCCGCCAACGTGTTTTCTCATCCGTCGTGGAGCGTCAACGCAGCGTGGGGGAGCGCCGGCCGTCGACTCTGACGGCGCCTAGCGGCTCACTCAGTGTTCGAAGTCTCGGTGCGCTGTGGTGCCCCCGAGTGGCGAACATCGGTGTCCATTCTCGTGAACATAGCCATCGCCGGCGGCTGCGCGAGGCCGTCGGCGAGATCCTCGACGACTGCACACACGACAGCGCTTCGACGACGGCGTCGACTGACTGTCACCACCGAGGGAAGAATGACCGCATGCTCGTCCCCACCGTGCCACCGCGCGCGTACGGTGGTGATACGACCCGCCAGGAGGTGCCGATGAGCGCGCAGCCCGAGGAAGCCGCCGCCCCGCCGGCTCCGGCCGCCGCCGCCCAGCTGCTCGCGCAGCTGCGAGCCGACCGCCGCGCCGAGTCGTGGGTGCCCGCGTTCGAGCAGGACTGGGCGCGCGCCCTGGACGACGCCCGGCACAGCTATAGCCTCGCCCCGCTCCACGACGTTGTTCGAACCTGGCGGGCCCGCCTTGCCTCCGCCCCTGCCGTCGACGCTTTCCTCGCCGGCGGGAGCGACGACTCCGACGGCATCGACTTGGACCAGGTCCTCGGGGCCCGTACGTGAGCGATCAGCCGCCCTGGCCCGCACGCCTGTCGCCACAGGCCGCAGGTACCGCAGGGGGGTTGCCCGACCGTGCTCGCGAGATGCTCCGGGACGTCCTGGACATCGCCGGGCGGGACCCGTGGTCCTTCCCGCCCTTCAACGCCCGCGACCCCGAAGGTGAGGACGTCCGCTCGGCCTCTGTCGGACAGCTCACCACCGTGTACTGGATCAACCGCCCCGCCGGACGCCTGTACGTCGTCGACATCGTCTGGCTCGGCTGACGACGCATGAACGAACCGCGCATCGTCCCAGGCATGGGAGCTTTGGGAACGAGGCGCGGTCACGCTGGGACTCGATCTTCTCTGTGAGGGATGAGAGTGTCTGGTCGTGAATGAGATGTGCAGTGGGCTGGAGGCGGCCTTGACTGAGGCGTCGTCTCCTTCGTGGGCGCGACGTGTTCGTGCCGGGCGGGACCTTGCTCCCTTCGCTGCTGTTCCTGACGCTGCGGAAACGCTGGTGGGGCTGCTGTTGGATGTCGAGGACACGGCGGTGACCCGGCAGACGGCAGAGGCCCTGGCCCGGGTGGGGACGCTGGCCGCCGTAAGGCTCATCGCTCTCGCGGTCGCTGAGGCTGACGACAACCAGGCCGACTGGCTGCGGACCGGGGTGCACGACGCGTTTGTGGGTCCGGGCGGTGTGCCGGGTGCCGCGGCGGCCTGCAGGAAGCTGGTCCGGGACCCGGAAGAAGCTGTCCGCCGGGGGGCCGCAGACATCTCGGTGTGGACAGGCGACCCGAGGTGTTGATCTGCCTCCCCGTGCCTGTGGGCTGGTCCATGCAGCCGTCGCCTGGGGGAGGCGGGATTCGTGGAAGGTGCCGTCGCGGCGTATGGCGCACCGAACGCTGCCTGAGGACCGGGGGATCCGGCTGTCCGGGTCCCGGTCATCAGGTGACGGGCAGTCCGTAGGCCCGGTCGAAATGCTGGGCCACGAGGTGTCCGGCCCCGTCGCAGGAGAGTTGCCAGTCGTTGACGCCTGTCTCGCGGCCGTCGGAGAAGTTCCACAGCAGATGGCCGGAGGCGGCGTCGATCGCGTAGAAGCCGTTCCTGTTCTCGAAGGCCGGCACGTGGACGGCGTGCGCCCCCACCGCGATCGGGTGGTCGACGTTGAGGCGGGGGGTCTCGCAGAACCAGCGCCGGGCGCCGGTGGCCGCGTTGAAGGCGTGGACGCCGTAGGGATCGGTGCCCGTGGCGTAGACCGTGTTGCCGCCCGCTCCGAGGGAGGCGAACATGCCGCGTTCCGCCTTCGCCTTCCAGCGGAGCTTTCCGGTGGCGAGGTCCAGGGCGATGAATTCGGAGCCGATGGCGAAGACGGTTCCGCCGAGTACGGCGAGACCCGGCCGCAGGTCGTAGCCCACCGGGAGCCGCCAGCGCAGGCCACCGCCGTCCCGGGTGCTGCGGACCGTGACATTGCGCAGACCGTCGGCGTAGACGAAGTAGTCGGACGTGATGACCGGCTTGAGGGGAACCCCGACGTCCTGGGGGTCGATCGGTATGACGACGGCCCGGCGGGCCTTGAGGTCGACGCCGAAGACCGCGCTGGTGGAGGTCGCGACGCCCTGCTCCTCTGACCGGCGTTCCAGCTTGGCGCCGAGGACCGAGACGACGTGGCCGTCGTATCCACCGAGGAGTTGATCGAACTGGAAGTCCCTGCCGAAGTCGAGGGTGAACTTCTCGGTGCCGCCGGCCGGATCGACGCCGATCAGCGTCGCACCGGTGCCGAGGGCGACCGCGGCGTCGTGGGCCAGCAGGACGGGACTGGGCGAGAGGCTGATGCCCTGGTAGACCCATTCGGGCTGGGATCCGTTCCTCAGGTCGAGGCAGATCATGGTGCCCGGGCGGCTCTTCAGCAGGGCCGTGCCGTCGTTGAAGACGGCCGGGGTCTGGAGCAGAGGGCCGCCGCGGTAGACCCAGGTCGGGTCGGGGGCGGGGCCGGGCCGACGCGCCCGCTGCCCGCTGGTCCTTCGTCCGACGACGAGGGCCGTGCCTCCGGCGAGAGCCGCACCCGCGGTCACGGCGAGGAGGGTGCGTCGGCCGACACGGGAGCGTTCGGGGGCGCGGCGGTGCGCGGGCGCGGTGGAACGCTCCGTCGCCGATTCGGCCGCGGCCGCCGGGGGTCTCCGCTCCGGCGGCTCGGCGGTGGGCGGTGCTCCACCGGTGGCTCCGGTTCCACCAGCGGCGCGGTGGTGGGCGTCCCCGGCCGGGAGGACGCGGTCCGGGTCCGCCGCGCCGTCTCCGCGGTCGGTCTTGTGCGACGCCGGGTGCACCGGCGTCCGGCCCGGCCCGTATCGGGCGGACGTGGTGGGAGCCCCAGCGGCGGCTGCGGCGGCCGCCGGCCGTGCGGACGTCAGGGTCCGCGCGAGCCGGTCGAGATCGGTCGCGGCCGCCCTGCGGTCGTCGACCATGGCGGCCACCCGCGCGGGCAGCCAGCCCTCTGTCAGCACCTGTTCGACACCGCCGGGCGCGCAGGCCGCAGAGAGCCGGTCGGGGCTGATACGAAGGGCCGGGTCCTTGGCGTGACAGAGGCTGATGATTTTGTCCAGTGGCTCGGGCACCAGGGTCAGATCGGCCGAACCGTGGACCACTTGGTAGAGCAGGGCGGCCGCGGCGGCTCCGCTGAACGGCGCGTGTCCCGACGCCGCGAACGCGAGCACCGAGCCGAGACAGAAGACGTCTCCCTCCGGTCCCACCGGATCGCCGGTGGCCTGTTCGGGACAGACGTACTCGAGCGAGCCCAACAGGCCGCCGGAGCCGGTGAGCTGGTAGCCGTCCCGGGCCCGGACGATGCCGAAATCGATGACGCGCGGACCGTCCGCGGCGAGCAGCACGTTGGACGGCTTGAGGTCGCGGTGCACCAGCCCCTCGGCATGCACCGCGATCAGCGCCTCGGCGATGCCCGCGCCCAGCGCGAGGACCGTCTCCACCGGCAGCGGCCCGTGTGCGGTGACCGCCTCGGCCAGGGTGGGGCCGGGTACGTAGGCGGTGGCGAGCCATGGCGTCCGGTCGTCCGGCGCGGCGTCCACCACGGACGCCGTGTAGGCGCCGCCGACCGCCGCCGCGGCCGCCACCTCGCGCCGGAAGCGGATCCGGAAGTTCTTGTCCTCGGCCATCTCGGGACGGATGACCTTGACCGCGACGGTGCGACCGGCCGGCGAGGTGGCCAGATAGACCCGGCCCATCCCGCCTGCTCCAAGGCGGGCCACCGGACGGTAGGGCCCTAGCTGCTCGGGATCTTCTGGGTGCAGTGGTTGCATGCCCTCGGCCGCCTGTTCTCGGTGGTACGGGCGGGAGTCCCGCCCACGTCGCGGGGGAAGGCCCTGTGGGGGGTCTGGCAGCAGACTAGAGGCTGAAACGGCTTATGCGAGCGCTTGTTGGCAACCGTTTCCGCTCCCTCGGACGAAGACGTTCCGCCTTACTCACGCCCAGGAAGGCTGATTTGACGTCGTGTCAGAGATCGGGTGACACGTGACCGTCCTGCGGGAACAGTGCGCAAGGAGCAACAGGCGGGGGACAAGTGCAGGCTGAAACCACCGGACCGCCGGAAGACCTCCGATGTGCCGAACGTCACGCTGCGCTTTCGCCGTTCGGTCGGGCACATCGCGCCGCGGGGGCACCGGTTCGGGTCCGACGCCGAATGCCGTCTATCAGCTGCCGCCGCGTCCACACCTGAGGCCGACGCGGCTCGATGCCCTGCGTCAACAGCGGTTCAAGCCGGGCACACTGGCCGTTCGCCAGGTCCCCACATGTTGCTGCAGCGTCTGCCCATCCGCTGGGCCGACTCCGGAAAGAGGGGCACTCCGAGCAGCCCCCGAGCACAGGGTCGGCCGCCTGATGCTGTATCTGCTGGTGCACCGAGGTGGACACTTCCCCATCCGTCGTCACCCTGCGGCCAGGAGTTTCACGACGATGCGCGGCCCTGCGTGAGCTCTTAGGGCGATCGCCTCCGGGCGTTCGTCGGTGACGTCGCACTGTTCTCCACCTGGCCCAGCGGCACCGTGTCCTACGGCGTCATGTCGTCCATGCCCGGCGGCAGCGACATATCCGACTTCCGTGCGGCCGTCATTGAGGACGCGAAGGCCGTCTGCGAGGCGCTCTCCGGCGGCACGGAGATGAACGATGGCGCAGTCAGCCGGCTCCTTGATGGCAGGCCACTTGTCCGGGTTCACGCCCGGACGGAATGCGAACTCCGCATAGAAACGGTCCCAGACGCGTCGGTACTCGGCCTCCGGCAGCCCGGTCACAGGCTCGCTCGTCATTCGCTCAGATTATCGAGCAAGCCCAGCGTGACCCCTTCGGCGTTGGGTCGCTGACAAAACCTTGCATCTCCCCACTTTATGCTCACCGGCGGGACACTGTGCCGCGGAAGCTCCGCCGATGAGTTTCCGGCGGTTGTGCGGTCTACCTGTCGACGAAGGGAGCGCACCATGCGCAAGATCATCGTTTGCACGTTCCTGACGCTGGACGGCGTCATGCAGGCGCCGGGAGGTCCGGACGAGGACGCTGAGAGCGGCTTCGAGCATGGCGGCTGGCAGAAGCCGGTCGCCGACGACGAGGTCGGCGCGGCCATCGCCGGTTGGTACGAGCACTCCGACGCGATGCTGCTCGGCCGTAAGACGTACGAGATCTTCGCGTCGTACTGGCCGACCGCCGATCCCGACAACCCGTTCACCAGTCGGATGAACAGCATGCAGAAGTACGTGGCGTCTCGGACCCTGACGTCCGTCGAGTGGCAGAACTCCACGCTGCTGGAGGGCGACATCGTCGATGCCGTACGCGAGGTGAAGGCGTCCGACGGCGGCAACATCAACGTCGTCGGCAGCGGCGACCTCGCCCAGACCCTCATGCAGCACGGTCTCGTCGACGAGTACCGGCTGACCATCCATCCGGTGATCATCGGTACCGGCAAGCGGCTGTTCGCCGACGGAGCGATCCCCACCGCGCTGGAGCCGGTGAGCGTCTCGACGACGAAGGGCGGCACCATCGTCGGCGTCTACCGGCCGAACGGTAAGCCCAGCTACGACAGCTACTAGCTGGGCGGGTTTTGGCAGGATCACCCAGCAGGACCAGCGAAAGATGCCCGCCGACGTGGAGTCCGGCCAGGTAGCTGGTCGCGGTCTTCTCGTAGCGGGTGGCGATGGCGCGCCATTGCTTCAGGCGGTTGATGCACCGCTCGGCGGGCTTCTGCTGTAGGTCTCGCGGTCGAAGGCCGGAGCACTGCCGCCCCGGCTTCCCCGCCGCAGTCGGTGAGGTCGCTGGTCGGCCGGGACGGGGGTCATCGTCCGGATACCGCACTTGCGCAAGTTGCTGCGGATCGCGTGGAAGGAATACGCCTGGTAGGTATGTGGGCCCGGCTGGGCGGGCGGTCGGTCGGCAGGGGCCCAGGGCTAGCGGGCTTGCACGTGCTCCAGGCCCTCTTCGATGCCGCGCGCATGCACGGCACCGAGGTGCGCTTCGCGCCTGTGGCGCAGTCGGTGTACTGGGCCGGCCCCGTTATCACGCGGGACCCTGAACTGGCCGCTCTTCTTGGAGCGCGGGCCGACTGCGGACGGGCGCTTGGCCATGCACCTGTTGCACCTGGCCTCACCAGGGGCGGCAACGCTCCAACTCATGCCTCCATAGCCCGTGAACAGGTGACGGGGTGACGACGGTGTGCGCGGGGTAATGGCTATGGCCTCGGCGCTGGTTTACTCGTCCTGATGGGCGACACAGGCATCCCGGCGTGTGTCGTCGGTGTCCTCGATCGCCTTGCGGGCCTCGGTGGCGACGAGGTCTGTACTGACCGAGCCGATCTTCAGGGCCGCGTCAATGCCGGCAATCAAGGCATAAGGGGGCAGCTCTCGGCGCAGTGACAAGACCTCGACCAGCAGCTGTGTGCCCTCCCGGTTCCCGGCTCTCTGCCTGGCCGCAGCCCAGAACGCATCGAGCGTCTTCGTGTACCTGTCCTCTGCCTTGGCCTGCACCGTTCCGGCAGCCGCATGCCTGTATGCCCGCTTTGACTGCAGTGCGGCCTTCGCCGCAGCGGCCTCCCGCTCAACCCGCTCCCTCAGCAGACGTATCCGAACCTCCCGTTCCGCACCGGTCAAGCCCGTGAGGCCCAGCCTGGCGTCACGCTCCTCCTGGGACACAACGCCCCTCCTCTCCTCGGTCGGCCTCATTGTCCGCTGCCCGCAGCCGGCCGCGAAGGATCTGCCGCGAAGACGAAACGAACCGTGCAGGTATGGGTTCGCCGATCAGTAGTGCTCGCCGCGCGAGGGATGAACCTGCACCCCGATGCCCGGCACCCACAGGTCCCCGTGATCGCCCGCGCTGATGTCCCACGCCGTCAGCTCGTCCGGACACGTCGCCCCGCGCGCTCGTACGTCCGCGATGACCACCCGCGCGATCGTGGCGGGCGCCTGCCGATCCGTCTCCGGCAGTCTGATGCGCCACCGCTGGTGTTCGTCAAGGTCCTGCCAGCCACGCTCACGCATCTGGGCCGCGCGCTGCGGGGTCTGCTCACTGTCACGGTCATAGATCCCGGCATAGAACTGGTGCCCGTGGTCCCGGTGTGTGTAGGCGATGACCATGTCGCGGTTCCAGTCGCGCGCGGTGCGCAACTGGAAGCCGACCCAGTCTCCCGGCGCCTGCACCGGGATCTGCTCGGCCCACGAGGCCAGCATCAGCTCCAGAGCGCTCTGGGCATGCTCCCAGTTGTCAGCGACCTGCATCCCGTTGTACGTCCAGCCGGGCGCCTGGCCGGGGCCCTTGCGATCGAGTTGCCACGTGTACGGCAGGTCGCCGAGGCGGTGCGCCCCGTCCGGGGTGCTGCTGGGTGTGCTGTCGAAGGCGAACCACTCCTGCCTTGCGAAAGCGTGGGCGTCGTGAACGGACAGTGCAGCATGCCCGTGGTCCCCCGACAGCAGGAGAAGCCGCTCCCGGGTGCACCAGCGCACACTCGGACCGTAGGCAGCACCGCCCAGGAGCGTGGGCTGGCCGATGCGTTCCACGATCGCCTCGTACACCGGCCGGAGGGCCTCCCGGCGCTGTACCAGGTTGGCGCCCGGTGCGTAGGTGAGAATCGTGGTGGGCTCCCGGCCCAGTTCCCTTCCCGGCTCCGTGAACATGGCATGTGCAAGGTCGGCGGCCGCCCCAGGCGTGCCATTCCGCATGATCGTCATTTTCTCATCCTGGCAGCCGCCACCGACAATTCGGCTGGGCCCGGGGCCCGCCACCGCATACACCGCGCCGGATCGAGCTGCCGCCAGGCTCGTTGAGGCGCGCGAGCCGGTCCGCGGTGGCGATGCCCGCACAGGGACCCGACCGCGACTGCGGCGGCACCACCCGATCGGCGCAGTATGGCTACCAGGTGACGGGGCACTGGAGTGCAGCCCGGGCGCCTGTTCTTCCTGTTGTGCTCCGGGCTGCGAGGTGCTGGGCGGCAGCGATCCCCGAGTCGCTGCCGCCCAGCCCCAGACGGGAAGGCGGCGTGGACTACGAAGGCGGGGGCGGCACGCGTCCCGCTTCAGGATCACCAGTCGGCTGCCTGCTCCCCGTGCGGACGTCGATGGGCCCCCGCCCGGCCGGCATCATCACCTGAAGCGGCACCCGGCCCACTGGCTCGGACCGCAAGGCGAGGGCCAGGACGCTTCGATGGTCAGACGGGGACGCGTGGACCGCGCCAGCCGGCGGTAGGACGAACTGCTCGTTGACGGTGACGACCTGCTGGGTTGCCCGTTGGGCGGTTCCGCGGTCGGGGTACGTGGTGGAACGGGTGCGGACCATGGTCGACGCGGTGGGCTCCATGCCGTTGCTGCTGTTCATGAGGGTCCCTCAGGTGGCGGCGAAGGACCAGAAGATGCCGAGCTCGGAGGGCACACAGATACGGCCCGTCCCGACGTCCAGGACGTCGTTGACCGCGGTGACGACGCAGGCCAGGGCGAGGACCGCGTCGATGACGAGATCGCGCCAGATCGGGCGGGGCGGGGCAGCGGACCGGTCGGAGCGGTAGCACCGCTGCTCGCTCACACAGTCCATCCACCTTCTTCGCTGGCCCGTTATCACCGTCGGCCGCGCACTGCGACGGTTTGTGATCGCGTAGGTGGAGCCAGGCGCGCGGCTCTGCCGGGTCCTTCCCGACGCGCCGTCCGGGGCGCCGGGGTTGCGGCTTGCGGCTTGCGGCTGATGTGCAGGATCACCGGTACCCGCGGCTCGAACCGTGCGTAGTTCAGTCGCTGAAGGAAGGCCTCCGCGTGCGCCCCGCCATCAGGCCCGCCAGAGCTGCCCGCGATGACACTCCCGTCTTGCGGTAGACCCGGGAGATGTGGGTCTCGACCGTGCGGCGGCTCAGGCAGAGTCGTTCGGCGATCGCCGGGCTGGTGAGGCCGTCGGCGACGAGGTCGGCGATCTCCCGTTCGCGGGCGGTCAGTTCGGCGAGGCGGCGCTCGGGCCCGTCGGCGGCGGCGGCCACCGCCGGGCCGACCGCCTCGGCAAGCCCGACCAGCATCCCGCAGCCCCCGGCGGCGGCGAGCCGCCGCCC
>NZ_JBXEJE010000062.1:0-51469 GCF_056820935.1 Streptomyces sp. Q2
TGCTCCGGCGTCGTCCCGCAACAACCACCGATCAAGCTGAGGCCGTAATCACGGACGAACGTCTCCTGCGCATCCGCCAGTTCCGGGGCGGTCAGCGGGTAGTGGGCGCCGTCCTTCCCGAGGACGGGGAGACCGGCGTTGGGCATGCAGGACAGGGGGATGCGGGAGTGGCGGGCCAGGTAGCGCAGGTGTTCGCTCATCTCGGCCGGGCCCGTGGCGCAGTTGAGGCCGATCATGTCGATGCCCAGCGGCTCCAGCGCGGTCAGTGCCGCGCCGATCTCCGAACCCAGCAGCATCGTGCCGGTCGTCTCCACGGTCACCGAGACGATCAGCGGGCGGTCCTCGCCGAGCGCGTCGAGGGCGCGGCGGGCGCCCACGACGGCGGCCTTGGTCTGGAGCAGGTCCTGCGTGGTCTCGACGAGGAGCGCGTCGGCGCCGCCCGCGACCATGCCCTCGGCGTTCCGCTGGTAGGCGTCACGCAGGGTGGTGTAGGGGGCGTGCCCCAGCGTGGGGAGCTTGGTGCCGGGTCCCATGGAGCCGAGGACCCAGCGCTGCTGTCCGGTCGAGGCGGTGAACGCGTCGGCGGTCTCGCGGGCGATCCGGGCGCCCGCCTCGGACAGCTCGTAGACGCGTTCAGCGATGTCGTACTCGCCGAGGGCGGCGTGGTTCGCCCCGAAGGTGTTGGTCTCCACGCAGTCGACGCCCACGGCGAAGTACGCCTCGTGGACGGAGCGGACGATGTCGGGGCGGGTCAGGTTCAGGATCTCGTTGCAGCCTTCGAGGTTCTCGAAGTCCTCCAGCGTGGGGTCCTGGGCCTGGAGCATGGTGCCCATCGCTCCGTCGGCCACCACCACACGGGAGGCGAGCGCGTCTCGGAGCGCGGACACACGAGTCCGGCTGTCGGCGGAAGGGGTCGGCGGCACAGAGGCCATGAAAGGGCTCCCTCGGGTGCGACGGCTGTCGGCTTAGCTGCCGGAGGGCGACCGGCAGACTCGATGCCACGGTACTAGTCGCCCCCATCGGTGTCGCCAAGGAGATCCCATCGGTGTCCCTGGGGGAAGATCCGGGGTGATCACCTGCGGCTGATGCTTCGGACGCTGATGAGGGTGAGGATTCCGAGGCCGACGAGGGTGCCGGCTGCGCCGATCAGCTCTGCGGTGGTGTGCATGGACCCTCCAGCGGTCGGCAACAGCCTGGAAAACGGTCGGGATTTAGTCATATAGGCATGGCGACCGCACGGCCCGCGGAATCCGCAGCCGCACACCCCCTGATTTCACTCGGAGAGCAGACACCGAGCGGTCCGGAAGCCGACGTGGTGCACCCGCGGCGAAGAAGTGGGGTGGCGAGTGGGCGACCCCACGTTCGAACGCCTACGATCCTCTGTTGTGTCCAAACTGACCGACGTGCCCAAACGGATCCTGATCGGGCGCGCACTGCGCAGTGATCGGCTCGGCGAAACGCTCCTGCCGAAGCGCATCGCTCTACCCGTCTTCGCCTCCGACCCGCTGTCCTCCGTGGCGTACGCGCCGGGAGAGGTGCTGCTGGTCCTCTCCATCGCGGGCGTGTCGGCGTACCACTTCAGCCCCTGGATCGCTCTCGCGGTCGTCGTGCTGATGTTCACGGTGGTCGCCTCCTACCGGCAGAACGTGCACGCGTACCCGAGCGGCGGCGGCGACTACGAGGTGGCCAACACCAACCTCGGGCCCAAGGCGGGCCTCACGGTCGCCAGCGCCCTGCTCGTCGACTACGTCCTCACCGTCGCCGTCTCCATCTCCTCCGGCATCGAGAACCTCGGCTCGGCGGTCCCCTTCGTCGTCGAGCACAAGGTGCTCTGCGCGGTCGCCGTGATCGTGCTGCTCACGTTGATGAACCTGCGCGGTATGAAGGAGTCGGGCTCGCTGTTCGCGATTCCGACGTACGTCTTCGTCACGGGCGTCTTCATCATGATCGCGTGGGGAGCGTTCCGCGGGCTGGTCCTCGACGACACCATGCGGGCACCGACGGCGGACTACCAGATCAAGCCCGAGCACCAGGGCCTGGCCGGGTTCGCCCTGGTCTTCCTGCTGCTGCGCGCCTTCTCCTCCGGCTGTGCCGCGCTCACCGGCGTGGAGGCGATCTCCAACGGCGTCCCCGCGTTCCGCAAGCCCAAGTCGAAGAACGCGGCGACCACGCTCGCGATGATGGGCCTGCTCGCCGTCACCATGTTCTGCGGCATCATCGCGCTGGCGGCGGTGACCAAGGTCCGCATGGCCGAGAACCCGGCCGTCGACCTGGTGCACAACGGTGTCGCGCTCGGCTCCGACTACGTGCAGAACCCGGTGATCTCCCAGGTCGCCGAGGCCGTCTTCGGCAAGGGCAGCTTCCTGTTCATCGTGCTGGCCGGGGCCACCGCGCTGGTGCTGTTCCTGGCCGCGAACACGGCGTACAACGGCTTCCCGCTGCTCGGCTCGATCCTCGCCCAGGACCGCTACCTGCCCCGCCAGCTGCACACCCGCGGCGACCGGCTCGCCTTCTCCAACGGCATCGTGCTGCTCGCGGGCGCGGCCACGCTGCTCGTCGTCATCTACGGCGCCGACTCGACCCGCCTGATCCAGCTCTACATCGTCGGCGTGTTCGTGTCCTTCACGCTCAGCCAGACCGGCATGGTCCGCCACTGGAACCGCCACCTGGCGACGGAACGGGACCAGGCCAAGCGCCGCCACATGGTCCGCTCGCGCGCGATCAACGCCTTCGGTGCCTTCTTCACGGGCCTGGTGCTGGTCGTCGTCCTGGTCACCAAGTTCACGCACGGCGCGTGGGTGGCGCTGCTGGGCATGTGCATCTTCTACGCGACGATGACTGCCATCCGTAAGCACTACGACCGGGTGGCCGAGGAGATCGCGGCTCCCGAGGGCCCGAGCGACGACAGCGTACGGCCGTCCCGCGTCCACTCCGTCGTCCTGATCTCGAAGATCCACCGACCCACCCTGCGGGCGCTGGCCTACGCCAAGCTGATGCGCTCGGACACCCTGGAGGCGCTCAGCGTCAACGTCGACCCGGCGGAGACCAAGGCCCTGCGCGCGGAGTGGGAACGGCGCGGGATCGACGTACCGCTGAAGGTCCTCGACTCGCCGTACCGCGAGATCACGCGGCCGATCATCGAGTACGTCAAGAGCCTGCGCAAGGAGTCGCCGCGCGACGCGGTGGCCGTGATCATCCCCGAGTACGTGGTCGGCCACTGGTACGAGCACCTGCTGCACAACCAGAGCGCGCTCAGGCTGAAGGGCCGGCTGCTGTTCACCCCGGGCGTCATGGTGACCTCGGTGCCCTACCAGCTGCAGTCCTCCGAGGCGGCCAAGAACCGGGCCCGCAAGCGGCAGGAGTGGAACGCGCCGGGTTCGGTGCGGCGCGGGCCGGCACAGGAGCGGGCGAAGGAGTCGTCGACACCGAAGTAGACTGGTGGGCTGTTGTCCCGCAGTTCCCCCTCTTACGCACCTGGAGTCACCCCGCCATGCAGGCAGAACCGAAGAATCCGCAGGCGGGGTCGCAGGCGCGGTCGCTGGTGGGCGAGGAGTACGAGGTCGAGGTCGGCCCCGTCGCCCACGGCGGCCACTGCATCGCCCGTACCGACGAGGGCCAGGTGCTGTTCGTCCGGCACACGCTGCCCGGCGAGCGGGTCGTGGCGCGGGTGACCGACGGCGAGGAGGGTGCCCGGTTCCTGCGCGCGGACGCGGTCGAGGTGCTGTCGGCCTCCAAAGACCGCATCGAGGCGCCCTGCCCCTACGCCGGGCCCGGCCGCTGCGGTGGCTGCGACTGGCAGCACGCCAAGCCGGGCGCGCAGCGCCGCCTCAAGGGCGAGGTCGTCACCGAGCAGCTTCAGCGGCTCGCCGGCCTCACGCCCGAGGAGGCGGGCTGGGACGGCACCGTGATGCCCGCCGAGGGCGACAAGGTTCCGGCGGGCCAGGTGCCGCAGTGGCGCACCCGCGTGCAGTACGCGGTGGACCCGGACGGCAACGCCGGACTGCGCCGCCACCGCTCGCACGAGGTCGAACCGATCGACCACTGCATGATCGCCGCGGAGGGTGTCAGCGAGCTGGGCATCGAGAAGCGCGACTGGGCGGGCATGGAGTCAGTCGAGGCGATCGCGGCGACGGGGTCGCAGGACCGCATGGTGATCCTGGAGCCGCGGCCCGGTGCCCGCCTGCCCCTCGTCGAGCTCGACAGGCCCGTCTCCGTGATGCGCGTCGAGGAGCACGACGGCGGCATCCACCGCGTCCACGGCCGCGCGTTCGTACGCGAGCGCGCCGACGGCCGCACCCACCGCGTCGGCAGCGGCGGCTTCTGGCAGGTCCACCCGAAGGCGGCGGACACACTGGTGACGGCGGTCATGCAGGGTCTGACGCCGCGCAAGGGCGAGATGGCGCTGGACCTGTACTGCGGTGTCGGCCTCTTCGCGGGCGCGCTCGCCGACCGGCTCGGCGACAAGGGCGCGGTCCTCGGCATCGAGTCCGGCAAGCGCGCCGTCGAGGACGCCCGGCACAACCTCGCCGGCTTCGACCGCGTCCGCATCGAACAGGGCAAGGTCGAGGCCGTCCTGCCGCGCACGGGAATCACCGAGGTCGACCTGATCGTCCTGGACCCGCCGCGCGCGGGGGCCGGCCGCAAGACGGTGGCGCACATGGCGTCGCTGGGGGCCCGCAGGATCGCGTACGTGGCGTGCGATCCGGCTGCGCTGGCACGGGACCTCGGGTACTTCCGGGATGGCGGGTACCGGGTGCGGACGTTGCGGGTGTTCGATCTGTTTCCGATGACGCATCACGTGGAGTGTGTGGCTGTTTTGGAGCCCGCTGCAAAGGGTGTCTGACCTACTGTTTCCTTGGGTTCTGCAGGTTTCGGGCCGACGAGCCGACCGGTTTGCGCGGGCGCATCACGTAGAGCGCGTCGCGATCCTTGAGCCTTCCGAAAAGGGTCGCTGACCTGCGATTTCACCTGGTGCGCATGATGAGCGCCGTGGGCGTTACGGGCTGATTGTTGACGCTCAAATGACGCTTTCAGAGGTGTCTTGACGCTCATTTGACGCTCGTCCTGATGGGTATCAGGCCCGCGCAGTTCGGTGTGCTCCCCAACAGCACACTCCACCACGCCCCTACACGGGGCACGGAGCAGAAAATGCATCCACCGCATCGGCGCCGAGGCCGCGTTGGGCCCGCAGGTCACGCAGCCAGTCGTCGTCGGTGGCGAGTGCCTTGCGCACCACGTCCAGAGCGCCCCGGGCACAGTGCTGCTGACGCCCGCAGAACTCCAACGAGCGGCGGAAAGCGACGATTCTTCCTTGTCATCGTCTCCGGGCTGGAGGCCGGTACCGCCCCTGTCTCCGTACGCATCATCCGGCAGCTTCTCCAGCAGGGCGGTGCGATTCGTGTCGACGCGGTGCTCCGCACGGCGGGGATCGAGGGGGTGCCTCGGCCGCCTGGAGGATATGACGTGCGCCGTACGCGCGCACGGGGCTGCGCACGGGCCTGCCTCCGGGCACGGGAGCCGCTGCGGTAACTGTTGGATGTCGCCTCCCGCCCGCACGGCTCCGCCGCTGCCGCCTCTGCGGTTGAGGCCGTGCGTGGCGCGGCCCGCCGCCTGCGTGGAGGACCAGGGCGGCACCCACCGCCCGTGCCCTGGCTAGTCGCCGAGTACGTCTTGCTTCTCCAGGGCCTTGCGCAGTGCCCGCACGGCGTAGAAGGCGCGGCTCTTGACGGTGCCGGGCGGGATGCCGAGGTGCTCGGCTGCCTGGGCCACGCTGCATTCCAGGTAGTACATGAGGCCGATAACGGTCCGATGCTGCTCTTTCAGCTCCCGCAGTGCTTCCTGCACTGCGTGGGAGGTGATCGTGGATCTCATGCCGTCCCAGGATGTGTCCAGGTCCTCGACCGGCATCAGCTCAAGCGGCCTTATCTGCCGAGCCCGGTGGTGGTCGATGACAAGGTTCCTGGCCACCGTGAACAGCCACGGCCTGATGTGGTCGCCGCGGGTGCCCAAGAACCGGGCGTGTTTCCAGGCACGGGCCGCGGTCTCCTGGAGGATGTCCTCCGCCTTGTGCCAGTCGCCGTCCAGCAGCCGCGTGGCGTACCGGACGAGGAGAAGTCCGTACTGATCGTAGACGTCTCGGATGAAGGCATCGCAGTCGGCGTCCGAAGTGACGTTCCGGGCCTTCGCCCGAGCCGGAGCGAGGGTGGTGGTCCCCGCTTCCATGATCCCGTTCATGGGTGGCGCCCCATCCTGTTCGAGTGTTCTGTGGCGTGCTCTCCCGCATGCGCGGGCGAGTGGCTCAACCCTCGTAGGGAGCCCTTGGCCAAACCTTGTCGTCTCCTTGTCGCGCCCCTTGGCGTCTCTCGCCGACCGCCCCGGCCAGGCCCTGGCATCACGCTGCGGAGCGCGCTTGTGGCCGAGTCGCACACGGAAGAACCGCCGCCGTGGCGTTCGGGCCGCGGGGGCGGAGCGGGTGCCCGCTCGTGTCGCGACGTCCGTCACGACGCTCTGGTACACGTCGACCGGGCACCGCACCGATCGGCCGGTCCTCCGTCGCGCATCCGCCCCACGCGTTCTCACGCACGGTGAAACGGCCGCCCTGGACGCCGTTTCATGTGTTGGCTGCCCGCGTCGCACACCGGGCCCGTAAGGGCTGAGTGGAGGCCGGCGGTCGGCACAGGTGGCTCAGCGGAGGCAAACCTGGAAGGGCATCGGCCAGGAGGCCGTCGGCCGGCGGCGGGAGAGCGTTGACGCTGTCCTCGGTGCGATCTCCAAGGAGGCGCCGACGATCTCGCGGCGGCCGCCAGGTCCGGATCCTCGAAGGTTCCTTCCTGCCCATCCCCGGTAACGCTCAACTGCGGGCCGATCACCGGCGCGAGACCCTTCAGGCGCAGCTCGCCCGTGACGGCGCCGAGGACGCATTCACTGCAGGGTGAACCGGAGAGCCGCGCGCCTCGTTCAGCAGACCGAACGCCTACGCGTCGGGGCCTGCGGGCCAGGCGGTGACTCCTCGCCAGGTCCGAGACGGTTGCACACGGGCCGGTCGTCCACCCCTTAACTCGGTTACTGAGAGGAGGGCCCGCGCCCGCTGGAGCTCAGCGGACGCGCGGACGAGTGGCCATCCGCTGAACCATCCCGCTCGGTGTCAACGGCGCTCTTGATCAGTACACCTGGCGCGCAGGGTCAGCATTCCTCGGAACCGGGAGCTGATGGCCCCCGGCCGCCCTCTCCGGCACGGTGGGCACGGGATCCGCATCCATGTCCAGGGCGGTGAGCCGGTCACGGACCTGCTGGGCGCTGCGGGACATGGCTCGCTCGTCGGCGCTTTGGAGGGCGTGTACCCAGTCCGCTCGTGCGCCTTCCCGGTCGCCCGAGGCCAGCCGGGTATCGCCCAGCCGCATCAGTGTGCCGACGGCGTTCCTGTGGTCGCCCAGTTCCTCGAACGCCCGCGTCGCACGCTGGTAGGTGGCCACCGATTCCCCGTAACGACCGAGCAGGCGGAGGTTGTAGCCCAGAATGTCCCAGGCCTGGGCCAGCTGCCACGGCGCGTCCAGGCGCTGGAACAAGGCGATGCCCTCCTCGCTGTACTGAAGGCTTTTCTCGAGCTGCCCCAGGTTGGAGCGGAACCAGGCGAGTTCGACGAGGCACTCGGCCAACCACAGCTCTTCACCTGTCTCCCGAGACAGCTCCAGTCCCCGCTCGGAGGACGTCACGGCCTCCTGGATCCGGCCGAACAGGAACAGCGCGCACGCCGTGACGTAGTGGGCTCGGGCCAGCTCACCGGTTGCGTCGAGCTCTTCGAAGATCGTGGTGGCGAGTCGCAGGTGGTGCAGGGCTTGTTCCTGATGACCGAGATAGCCGTGGACGCCACCGAGGTGGCGTAGGCAACGGCCTTCTTCGAGACGGTTGTTCTGGCGCCGGGCCACTTCGAGGGCGGGGGTCAGTGCGGTGATGGCTTCGGGCCAGAATTCCTGGCGGTAGAGATAGTCCTTGAGTGACCAGGCCAGCCCGGTGGTGTGGTGGTCCAGCTTCTGGCTGACGGCGGTGTGGAGCAGGCCGGTCAGCACCGGGTGTTCGGCGGTGAGCCATCGGGCTGCCTGCCTGATGGTGGTGAGGCTCTCCGGGGTGACGCCTGGGTGGGGTGCACCGAGGTCGAGCTCGGGCGTTGTGTCGTGTTTCAGGAGCTGGTTGGCCTCGTAGGCGGTGAACATGTAGTGGTCCAGGACCCGGAGGGTGGCGTGGTGGCGTTCGTCGGTGGTGTCGTGGGTGTGGGTCAGTTCGGTGGCGTAGCCGCGCAGGAGGTCGTGCAGGCTGTAGCGGCCGGGCAGCGGCTGTTCCACGAGGCAGGAACTGACCAGGCCGGCGAGTGCGCGGCGGGTTCGGGGGAGCGGAAGGCCGGCGAGGCTGGCCGCGGCGGGGGCAGTGATGTGGGGGCCGGGGTGCAGGGCCAGGAAGCGGAAGAGCCGGGCGGTGGGCTCGTCCAGATACTGGTAGGACCAGGAGAAGACGGCGCGTACGTCGGTGGTGGTGTCGAAGCCGGTGAACGCGTCGAGGCCGCCGTGGGTGTGTCGCAGTTCGTCGGCGATGGCGTGGAGGGGGAAGGAGGGATCGAGTTCGGCGCGGGCGGCGACCACGGCCATGGCCAGGGGAAGTCGTCCGCACAGGCGGATGATCTCGGCTGTGGCGGTGGGCTCGGCGACCAGTCGTTCGGTTCCCAGGCGTCGTTCGAGGGCTTGATGGGCCTCGGTCTGTGAGGGCAGGGGGAGGGTGAGGGGTTTGGCGCCGTCGGTGGCGATCAGGCCGCGGAGTTGGTTGCGGCTGGTGATCAGGGTGAGGCAGCCCGCTCCCGCGGGGAGCAGGGGGCGCACTTGTTGCTCGTCGCGGGCGTTGTCCAGGACGAGGAGGATCTGCCGGTCGGCGAGGAGGCTGCGGAAGAGTGTGCTGCGGCCGGGGGTGTCTTCGGGGATGCGCGGGGCGGGAACGCCGAGGGCGGTGAGGAAGCCCTGCAGGGCGTTGCCGGGTTCGACGGCGGGTGCGTCGGGGTGGAATCCGCACAGGTTGACGAAAAGCTGTCCGTCGGGGAAGGAGGGGGCGATGCGGTGGGCGTGGTGGACGGCGAAGGTGGTCTTGCCGACACCGGGAGCACCGCTGATGACGGCGACAGGGGCAGCGGTCGGTCCGGGCCGGCCCGGTGCACCGCTCACGGCCGACAGCCACGCGCCCTCGGCCGCCCGCCCCGCGAACACCGGGAGACTGCGCGGCAGTTGTGCCGGACGTGCCAGGGGCGGCGACGTGGTTCCCTCATCATCCGTGGCCGGGCCGCACCTCGCGTCGGAGCGATCGGCCGCGTCGGCCGGTGAGTCGGCGGCCGGGCCGACGGGCGCGGTTGCCCCGCGGTCGTCCGGCATCCCGGACATGGCCGACCCGATCGGATCGCGGCTGCGTCCGGCACCCCCGCCGGGGAAAGATGCCGCACCGAATCTGTTCAGCTCCCTGGCTGCGGCAAGGGGTGGCAGGTCGTGGTGAAGGATGCCGTGGTGCAGGGCGCGTAGGGACGGGCCCGGTTCGAGGCCGAGTTCGTCGGCGAGGTGCCGGCGCAGGTCGGTGTAGCGCATGAGCGCTTCAGGGTGCCGGCCGGCGAGGTACAGGGCGCGCAGCAGCAGGGCCCAGCCGGTTTCCCGCAGGGGATGCTCTGTGGTCATTTCCTGTGCCGCGTCCAGGGCTTCGGTGATCCGTCCTTGCAGGAGCAGGGCGGTGGTGCGGATCTCGCGGGTGGTCTGACGCAGTTCTTCCAAGCGTGCTGCCTCGTGGATGGCGAACAGGTGGTGCGCGGCGTCGGCGAACGGGGTGCCGTGCCACATCTCCAGGGCTCTTCCGGCCTCTTCCACGACGCGTTCGGCCCGGCCCTGGTCCAAGAACCGGTGTGCCTGGGCAAGGGCCCGCTCGAAGCGCACGGTGTCACGGCTCTCGGGCGGCACACGCAGGGCGTAGCCCAGGGGCTCGGTGACCAGCACCTCGAAGGTGCCCTGTCGGCGCAGGTGCTGGGGTTCCAGGACCGCGCGTACCTTGCTGATGTGGGCGTGCAGGGAGCCCATCGCTGCGCCCGGTGTCCGGCCCGACTGCTGCGGCCACAGTTCCTCGCACAGCGTCTGCGGAGCGACCGCCCGGCCGTCGGCGAGCAGCAGGCGGATCAGCAGCAGCCGCTGCCTGCGCCGACCCGGATCGAGTACCGTGCCCGCCCGCCGTACCACCAGCGGGCCCAGCAGTCCGAAGTCGAGCCCCTGCCTCACAGTTGTCACCGTACCCACTCAGAATCCCGCTCGACGGCGCCGCCATCGGGGGCACATACATGACCATGACCGCGAACACGTGGGCGACCCACTCCCGCGGTGATGAAACCGGGCGCCGGCACACCCGGACACCCACGCGCCCCTCGTCGCGGTGACCTGTCCGCCGAGGTGGGGGCGGAGCAGGCGATCGGAAGGGCGAGGACCCCGTCGTCCGCTCTCCGCATACCGGACAGGACATTAGCAGGACGCCACCCGACGGGATGACCTCGACGGCGGCGCGATGCGCCGCGGTGACAGGGGTGCCTTCGCCGGCCACGGCGCCTGCAGTCACGCCGCATTGCGCTGTCGCCTGGGCGCCATCGAGGTGCCCAGGCGGTGATGGAGGTTCAGCGGGCGAGGCCGAAGGCGGCGGCGCGGGGCAGGAACACCGTGCCCCCGTCCGTCGCCGTCACCAGCGCCGAGACGTACCAGGTGCCAGGGTCCAGCTCGGCCGCCTCCTTCGCCGTGACGTTGAGCGTGTAGTGCAGCGGGAGGTTCCGTCCGTGGTGCTGCGGCAGGTGGCGCTTTCCACGTCGCGCATCTCCGCCTCCGCCAAGAAGGGCCGCCCCCACCTGATGGCTGCTCACCCGCTACCCCGACCTCGGCCCGCCATGGAACGAACCGGCGGCCGGCTGATTCCGGCGCTGCTGATCCGCGAGCACCCCGCGCCGGACGGCCGGTGAAGAACGCATCCGGTACGCGGCCCGTCCGGTCGGCCGTGTCGCAGAGCGGGCCGGATCCCCTGTAGACGGTCTCTGTAGATGACCTCCTGCCAGAGGGGCATCCACAGAGATGCCCTCACCTGCGACGAACCGTGAACCAGCGTGACGTTCATTCCGTTGGGTGATCGAACGGTCGTCGTCAGGAGTGGGAAGAAGACATGGTCATCGTCGAAGGAACGAGCACCGCCCGGTTCGAACCGGTCCGAGCGGCGCTGGCAGCGCACCTGGAGTCCGGCGCGGAGTTGGGGGCGTCGATCGCCGTCGATGTCGACGGAGTCATGGAAGTCGATCTGTGGGGTGGGCATGCCGACGAAGCGCGGACCGTTCCGTGGCGTCAGGACACGTTGGTCAGCCTGTGGTCGACCACCAAGACCCTCAGCAGTCTGGCGGCCCTCGTCCTCGTCGACCGGGGGGCACTGGATCTGCACCGCCCGGTCGCGCACTACTGGCCCGAATTCGCCGCTCAGGGCAAGCAGGACATCGAGGTGCGGCATGTCCTGGCACACACCTCGGGACTCTCCGGCTGGCAGCAGCCCTTCACCATCGACGATCTGTACGACTGGCCGACCGCGAGCGCCCGGCTGGCCGCGCAGGCACCCTGGTGGGAGCCGGGCAGTGCCTCGGGCTACCACGTGCAGACTCAGGGACAGCTGGTGGGAGAGCTTGTCCGGCGGGTCAGCGGCCGTACCCTGACCGAGTTCGTCGACACCGAGATCGCCAAGCCGTCGCAAGCCGACGTCCAGATCGGTGCGCGGCAGGCCGACTGGCCGCGTATCGCCGAGCTGGTGGCACCGTCGCAGCTCCCCGCAATGCCCGCCGGCCTCGATCCCGAGGGGATCTTCACCAAGACGTTGCTCGGAAGCCCCGCCCGGGACGAGCACGTCGACACCCCGCAGTGGCGCCGTGCCGAACTCGGAGCCGTCAACGGACACGGCAACGCACGAGGCATGGCCCGTGCCCTCTCGGTGATCTCACGGCGCGGCCAGGTGAACGGCCACCGGCTCCTCGCCGCGGACACCGTGGACAAGGTCCTCGACGTACAGGCCGACGGAATCGACCTGTTCCTGGGCGTTCCCGTGCGCTGGGGCATCGGCTTCGCGCTCGCCGACGCGAGGACGATGCCGCACCTGCCCACCGGGAGGGTCTGCTTCTGGGTCGGCCGGGGCGGCTCGATCGTCATGATGGACCTCGACAGGCGCGTCACGTTCTCGTACACGATGAACCGGCTGGGCGACGGAATCCTCGGCTCGGAGCGCACCCTCAGCTACATGAGGCATGTCTACGAAGTCCTGGACTCCACCGACTGAGGCACGCCCGCTCCACCCCGGAGGCCCGGACGACCGCGAGCTCCGTGGGCAAAGCCGGGACTCACCGGTTCAGCTCGCCCGTCAGGGTGTCGTTCTCGTGTGGTGCCCCCGGCGCAGTGCGAGGACCGCGGAATGACCTCGACCGTAGCCTCGATCACATCGGGAAGCGGCTGACCACCGTGCCCCACGCGGCCACGTTCGATGCCCGCGAACGAACATCCCGTTCCCGGGGTGAACCGGACCTGCCTTCTCATCGTAGGACAGGACGAAAGGCGTTCTGCCCCGGCAGTTGGGGGGTCTGGCGATGCTCCAGGGCCAGGTCGGGCGGCAGCCCGGCAGCCGCTCTCCAGGGCCGCTGTCGCGTGTCGCCCACCATCCGTCCGATCCGCGCTAACCACCTGGCGCAGACGGAACGCACCACAACTCGGTCATCCACAAAGGAACTCGGTGCCTTCGTTTCTCGAAGGCACCGGCCCGCTTCGCCGGCACGGTCCGGTGCGGGCCGACAACCAAGGAAGAGGACATTCACGCATGCGCATCACCCGCCTGGCCCGTCCGAGCCGCAGATCCGCACTGCTCGGCGTCACAGCGGCGGTGGGGCTGTCTGTGGCCGCCGTCACCCTGCCCGGCGTAGCCGGTGCGGTGTCCCACCGTCCGACACGTCCGACGATCGTGCTGGAGCACGGGGCGTTCGCCGACGCGTCGAGCTGGGACGGTGTCGTCACTCGGCTGCAGCGTGCGGGCTATCCCGTGGTGTCCGCCGCCAACCCGCTGCGTGGTCCGGCGACTGATGCCGCTTACCTGCGCAGCGTCGTCGAGCACATCGACGGGCCCGTGGTCCTGGTCGGGCACTCCTACGGCGGTACCGTCATCAGCCAGGCCGCCGCGGGCCTGGAGCGCAAGGTGAAGGCACTGGTCTACATCGCCGCGTTCCTGCCCGACGCGGGCGAGAGTTCGCTCGGACTGACGAACAAGTTCCCCGGCAGCACCCTCGGCCAGGCGATCGAGTCCGTCAACTACACGCTGCCCGACGGTGGTCAGGGCGCTGACGTGTACATCAAGCCGGAGAAGTTCCGCGACCAGTTCGCTGCGGACGTGCCGGCGGACAAGGCCAGGCTCATGGCAGCAGGACAGCGTCCGATCGCCGCCGCCGCGCTGGAGGAGAAGTCGACGAAGGCCGCCTGGAAGACGATCCCCTCCTGGTCGCTGGTCACCACCGAGGACCTCAACATCCCCGTGGCCGCCCAGCGCTACATGTCGGCCCGTGCCGGGGCTCGCACCACGGTCATCGACGCGTCGCACGCGGTGTCCGTGTCCCGCCCCGAGGCCGTCGCCCGCATCGTGGAGCAGGCGGCCCGCACGGTCCGCTGACCGGCAACTCAGCACTGGCGCGGCATCGCACGTCCCAGAGCCATGCCCACCCGGGCACTTCACCACCAGACGCATTTCCCACCGAAAGGCAGTAACCAGCATGGCGTTCATCACCGTCGGCCAGGAGAACTTGACCAGCATCGAGCTGTACTACGAGGACCACGGCACCGGGCAGCCGGTCGTACTGATCCACGGCTACCCGCTCGACGGCCACTCCTGGGAGAAGCAGTCCGCCGCCCTGCTGTCGGCCGGCTACCGCGTGATCACGTACGACCGGCGCGGTTTCGGCCGCTCCAGCCAGCCCACCACCGGCTACGACTACGACACCTTCGCCGCCGACCTGAACACGGTCCTGGAGACCCTCGACCTCAACGACGTCGTCCTGGTCGGCTTCTCCATGGGTACCGGCGAGGTCGCCCGCTACCTGGGAACCTACGGCTCCGCCCGGATAGCCAAGGCAGCCTTCCTCGCCTCTCTCGAACCCTTCCTCCTCAAGACCGACGACAACCCCGGCGGCGTCGACGGCACCATCTTCAAGGACATCGAAGAGGCCGTCACCGCCGACCGCTACGCCTACTTCACCGCGTTCTACGAGAACTTCTACAACCTCGACGAGAACCTCGGCACCCGCATCAGCGAGGAAGCCGTCCGCAACAGCTGGAACGTTGCCGCCGGAGCCTCCTCGTACGCCTCCCTGGCCTGCGTGGCGACCTGGTCCACCGACTTCCGTGCCGACCTCCCCAAGATCGACGTCCCGGCACTGATCCTGCACGGCACAGCCGACCGCATCCTGCCCATCGAGGCCACCGGAGAACGCTTCCACCAGTCTCTCCCGCAGGCCGACTACGTCGTCGTCGACGGCGCCCCCCACGGCCTGCTGTGGACCCACGCCCAGGAGGTCACCCAGGCCCTCCTCACCTTCCTGGCCAAGTGACCGACGGCCGACGGCCCTCCCGCCGAGAGCGGGCACGCGGCCGGTTACGTGGGGGACGCGAGGCTGATCCTGCTCGTTCGCTCGCGGGCCGCTCGTCGGCAGGACCGTGAACCGTGCGCACCCCGCCGTCGTTCCCACGACGGCGGGGTGCGGCGCACGAACCTCTCCTGGATCCAGGACAGTTGCCCGCCGAGCAGCTCTGGCATGATTCGAGAGCCGGAGTGACGCCTCCCTGACGGCTCTTGACCTGCTGATTCTCCCCGATTCTCCCCGATTCTCCCCGGTCCTGACCGGTCAGGACCGGTTGCGGTCCGGGCGTCCTGCTTGCCCGTCGCGGTCAGCCGACGGGGGAGGAGGCCGGCAGGTCCTGGTCGGTGGCCCAGGAGGCCAGGATGCGCAGCCGGTCGTGGGTGGGGGAGCCCGGGAGGGCCGTCCAGACTGTCAGGTGCTGGTCGGGGTCGGTGTTGGCGGTGAGCGTGTCCCAGTCCAGGACGAGTTCGCCGACGACCGGATGGTCGAGGGTCTTGGTGCCCACGGTGCGGGCGGCGACGTGGTGATCGCCCCACCAACGGGCGAACTGCTGGTCGCGCAGGGACAGTTCACCGACCAGTTCGATCAGGTGGGGATCCTCCGGATATTTCGCGGCCTCCATCCGCAGCTGTGCCACGGAGATGTGGGCGGAGGTCTCCCAGTCGGCGTAAAGGGTGCGCATGGCCGGATCCGTGAAGATGATCCGCGGGTAGTTGCGATGCTTTTCCGGGATGCGGGAGAAGTCGGTGACCAGTGCGGCGGCCAACGCGTTCCAGGCCAGGATGTCGCCTCGCCGGCCCTGCACGATGGCGGGCGTGGCGGTGAGGTCGTCCAGGACCCGCTGCAGCTGCGGCTGGACCTTTTGCCGGCCGCGTCGCCGGGTGCGGGTGGTGGTCTTGCCCGCGAGCTGGAAGAGGTAGCCGCGCTCGTCGTCGTCCAGGTGGAGTACCCGGGCGAGGACGTCCAGCACGGGCGCCGACGCCTGCATACGACCCTGTTCGAGCCGGGTGTAGTAGTCGGTGCTGATGCTGGCGAGCTGGGCGACCTCCTCGCGGCGCAGACCGGCCACCCGGCGGGGCTTGCCGGTCTCGGGCAGCCCGACCGTGCGCGGGCTCAGCTCCGAGCGGCGTTTCTTGAGGAATTCTCCCAGCTCGTTGAGGGGGACGTTGGCGGTCATGCATCCCAGGATGACACCGATTACAGCCGGGAAAGGGGGGAGAGTTTCCTCCCAGGATGTTTCCTTCCCAGGATGAATTCCTCCGCTTTTCGCCCCTGCTCCCGAGTGTGAGGCTCGATGTCGAGCAGCCGACCCCGACCCCGACCCCGATCCGGAAGCCGGCTGCGGCACACCGACCCTCGCACCGAAGGAAGCACCCCCATGCGCGGAGCAGTCATCTACGCCCCCGGCGACGTGCGCTTCGAGAACCTCGACGACCCGAAGATCATCCACCCGACCGACGCGGTGATCCGCACCGTCGCCACCTGCGTGTGCGGCTCGGACCTGTGGCCCTACCGCGGCGCGGAACCCGTCGGCGACCCGCACCCGATGGGGCACGAGTACGTCGGCATCGTCGAGGAGGTGGGTGGCGAGGTCGCCAACGTCAAGCCGGGCCAGTTCGTGGTCGGCTCCTTCGCCACCTCGGACAACACCTGCGCGAACTGCCGTAACGGCTGGCAGTCCAACTGTCTGCACCGCGAGTTCATGAGCACCTGCCAGGCCGACCGCGTCCGTATTCCGAACGCCCACGGCACCCTCGTCGCCACCGACGAGCTCCCGGACGGCGCGTTCGTGCCGAGCCTGCTCGCCGTTTCCGACGTGATGGGCACCGGCTGGTACGCGGCCCTCGCCGCCGAAGTGAAGCCCGGCTCCACCGCGGTCGTGGTCGGCGACGGAGCCGTGGGTCTGTGCGGTGTGATCGCCGCCAAGGAACTCGGCGCCGAGCGGATCATCGCCATGAGCCGTCACGACTCCCGGCAGAAACTCGCCCTCGAGTTCGGCGCCACCGACATCGTCAGCGAACGCGGCGACGAAGGCATCGCCCGCGTCAAGGACCTCACCGGCGGTATCGGCGCCGACTCCGTGCTGGAGTGCGTCGGCACCGGCGAGTCGATGCGGCAGGCCCTGCACTCCGCCCGCCCCGGCGGCAACGTCGGCTTCGTCGGCGTCCCGCACGAGGTGGCGGTCGACGGCCAGGAGCTGTTCTTCTCCCACGTCGGCCTGCGCGGCGGCCCCGCCCCCGTGCGCCGCTACCTGCCCGACCTGATCGACCGGGTCCTGTCCGGCCGGATCAACCCGGGCAAGGTCTTCGACCTCACCCTGCCCCTGGAGCAGGTCGCCGAGGGTTACAAGGCGATGGACGAGCGCCGCGCGATCAAGGTCCTCCTCAAGCCCTGAACACGAACGCGTCCACGTCCTGAACGCGAACGCGTCCACGTCCTGAACGCGAACGCGTCCACGCCCTGAACAGGAACGCGTCCACGCACTGACCGCCAACGGGTCCACCCCCGGGGCCACACCCAGGCGCGGCCCCGGACCGGGGGACCACACCCGCTCACGCAAGGACTGACCATGACGACCTTCGCTCTCGTCGGCGCCGGGCCCGGCCTCGGGCTCGCCACCGCCCGCCGCTTCGGAGCCGCCGGCCACACCGTCGCCCTCATCGCCCGCAACGCGGAGAAGCTGGACGGCCTGACCGCCGACCTCGCCCGTGACGACATCCAGGCCCGCGGCTTCACCGCCGACGCCCTCGACCCGGCCGACCTGACGGTGGCCCTGCGGGCGGCGGCCGAGGCACTCGGGCCCATCGAGATCCTCCAGTACAGCCCCGCGCCCCGGGCCGACTTCATGAAGCCGGTGCTCGACACCGGCGCCGACGACCTCGACGCCCCGCTCGCCTTCTCCGCCAAGGGCCCCGTCACCTGCGTGAACGCCGTCCTGCCCGGCATGCGCGCCCTGGGCCGCGGCACCTTGCTGTTCGTCAACGGCTCCAGCGCCGCACGCCCCAACCCGAAGGTCGCCGGCACCTCGATCGCCTTCGCTGCCGAAAGCGCCTACGCCCGCATGCTCCACGACGCGCTCGCCCCGGAGAACATCCACGCCGCTCAGCTGATCATCCCCGGAGCCATCCGGCCCGACGCCGAGCACAGCAGCCCTGACGTCCTGGCACAGCGTCTGTACGACATCCACCAGCAGCGGGACGGCTTCCGCCACTACTCCGAGCCCTTGCCCGACCAGCCACAGGACGGCCGGTGAACCCGGCACCCCTTCGCGCTCTCACCCGCGTGGTCCCGGCCGCCGCCCTCCTGCTGGCCGCGACCGCCTGCACCAGCGAGTCCCCGTCCTCCTCCGCCTCCCAGCCCGCGTCGCCGCAGGCTTCGACAGCCCCGGCGGCCACCATCCCGCCCGGCAGGACAACCGCCATGGACATCCGGCTCACCCTCAACGGCCACCGCGTCGCCGCCACCCTGAACGACAGCGACACCGCCCGCGACCTCGCCGCCCAGCTCCCCCTCACCCTGTCCCTGCGCGACTTCCACCAGGCCGAGAAGATCGCCGACCTGCCGCGAGAGCTGACCACCTCCGGCGCCCCGGAAGGCGCCGACCCCAAGGCCGGTGACCTGGCGTACTACGCGCCCTGGAACCAGCTCGCCACCTACTACCGCGACGCCCCCTACGCGGCCGGCCTGGTTCCCCTCGGGCACATGGCCGACGGCGGCACCGGGCAGCTGGCCACCGCCGACGAGATCACCATCGAAGCCGCGCCCTGACCCGCCCCGGCGAAGACGCTCCCGCGCCGCCACACCACTGCACCCGAACGGAGACCACGACGTGAACCCCACGTACGACTTCACCGGCCAGGTCGCCCTCGTCACCGGGGCCGGCGCCGGTATGGGGCTGGCGACCGCCCGCGCGTTCGCCGCGTCCGGAGCCGCCGTCGCCCTCACCGACATCGACGAAACGGCCCTGAACGCGGCGGCGAAGGAACTCACCGACGCAGGCCACCAGGTCCTCGCCCTCACCTGCGACGTCAGTGACGAGGACCAGGTCGCCGCCGCGGTCGACCGCACCGTCGCGACCTTCGGCCGCCTCGACATGGCCTACAACAACGCCGGCATCCAGATCCCGCCCAGCGACGCAGCCGACGAACCCGCCGAGCGGTTCGACCGCGTCAACGCCATCAACCTGCGCGGCGTCTGGGCCTGTATGAAGCACGAGCTGCGGCACATGCGCGCCCAGGGCAGCGGCGCCATCGTCAACTGCTCCTCCCTGGGCGGCCTCGTCGGCCTCCCCGGCCGCGCCTCGTACCACGCCTCCAAACACGGAGTCCTCGGTCTGACCTCCAGCGCCGCCCTCGAATACGCCCCGCGCGGCATCCGCGTCAACGCCGTCTGCCCCGGCACCATCGACACCCCCATGGTCCGCGACATGATCGCCAAGGGAGAACTCGACCGTGCCGAGGCCGAGGCCGGCCAGCCCGTCAACCGGCTCGGCACCGCCGAGGAGATCGCCCAGGCGGTCCTGTGGCTGTGCAGCCCCGGGTCGGGTTTCGTCATCGGCGTCGCCCTCCCCGTGGACGGCGGCTACGTCGCCCGCTAGGGACAGTCCACACACGAAGGAGACAGGAGAGACACCATGGAATTCGTCAAGCAGCAGTCCAGCAGCAAGGCCCCGGCGCACTGGTTCACCGGCGACGTCTGGTGGGACGTGATCGTGGCCGGTCAGGAGCCGTCCAGGTTGCGCGCCAACCTGGTCCGCTTCTCACCGAGCGCCCGCACCAACTGGCACTCCCACGCCCTGGGCCAGACCCTGCACATCGTGTCCGGCATCGCCCTGATCGGCACCCGGGACGGCACCGTGTTCGAGGCCCACCCCGGCGAGACCGTCGCGTGTCCGCCGAACGAGGAACACTGGCACGGCGCCGCCCCCGACCGGTTCATGGAGCACATCGCCCTGTGGGAGGTCACGGGCGACGGCACCCCCGAGACCGCCTGGGCCGAGCCGGTCACCGACCAGCAGTACGACGGCCCCCGCACCCGCAACCAGTAGACCCGGCCCCGAGCACGCAACCCGGGCTCACTCACACGTTGCCGCCGGTGCTCGCGGCGGCCGGAAAGCGGCGCTGAACGTGTGAGGAACATGAGAATTTGTGTGACCTCCGCCGCGCGGGGCAGACGCGGCCGTTATGAGCACCCCTCATCCGAGCACGGTAGACGAGGCCCCGGAGCAGAGCCTGGGCGGCCGAGCGGCGCCGCCTCTCGTCCCCCCATCGGCGGAACGGGACAGACGCGGTGGGCGGGGCTTTCCGTCGGCACCACGTGGTGGGCGGGTGGCGGGGCTGGACGGATTGCGGACGGTCGCCGTGGTGCTGGTGATCGTCTATCACGTGGAGCCCGCCCGGGTGCCCGGCGGCTCGGTGGGCGTGGACGTCTTCTTCACGCTCAGCGGGTTCGTCATCACCCGGCTGCTGGTCGCCGAGTACGCCCGTACCGGGCGCATCGGCCTGTGGTCGTTCTACCGGCGGCGGTGGCTGCGGCTGGTGCCGGCCATGCTCGTGATGTGCGCGGTCATCGCCCTGCTGTCCCTGGCGCTCCCGATGCCACTGCTCGACGGGGCGTGGGTGGCGGCGGCGCTGGCCGCGGCCTCGGTGGTCAATCTCGTACGGGCCGGGCAGCCGGGCCCGTACTCGGACCTCACCGCGCCCTTCAGTCACACCTGGTCTCTGGGGGTGGAGGAGCAGTTCTACCTGGCCTGGCCGCTCCTGTTGCTGGTGCTGCTCCGGCGCGCGACGGCGCGGACCGTGCTGGGCTGCGTCGCGGCGCTGTGCGTCCTGCCGGTGCTCTGGCGGGTGGCGCTCTGGGACCCCACAGCGGCGCACCGCATCTACAACGGCCCCGACACCCGCGCCGACCAGCTCCTCGTCGGCGCTCTGCTGGCCGTCGTCCTGGCCCGGCTGCGCGCCGACGACCCCCGGCTGGCGCTGTTGCGCCGATGGGCCGGACGGCTCTGCTGGCCCGCCCTCGCGCTGCTCGGTCTGGTCGCCTGGCAGGTGCCGATCACCGGAGCGAGCGGATGGAACCCCGTGTGGTACACGGTCGGCTTCCTGGCCGCCGCCGTCCTGTCGGCCACGGTGGTGGCCGCGCTGGACCTGTGTCCACGGTCGTGGCCGTCCCGTCTGCTGTCGGTGTCCGCCCTGGCATGGGTCGGACGCAACCTCAGCTACGGGATGTACCTGTGGCATTACCCCGTCATCCGGCTGCTCTCCGGTCTCGGTGTGGAAGGCGACCGGCTGCTCCCCGCCGGCGTCGCGGCGACGGTCGCGGCGGCCCTCGTCTCGTACGTCCTGGTCGAGCGGCCCCTGCTGCGACGCAGCCGGTTCCGCGTACGCCGGTTGGAACCGGTGGTCGCCGCGGCGGGTCGGCCGGTCCTGTGATGTGGGCTTTGCGGACAGGGCGGACAGGGCGGACCGCGCGGACCGTGCCGACCACAGGAGCGTGGCCAGGACGGCGTTTCGGACGGGTACGCGGACTGCTTCGGCGGCCTCTTCCGCAGCGGTATCCGGGCGCGACGGCCTACCCGCCGCCCGACGTGGGCGGCGCCGAGCCCGCCGCCGTGGAGGGGCGGGCGCCCGTGCGGTCCGGTCCAGTTCGGCCCGCCAGCACAACCCTCGGGAAGGATCAGCTGTCTTCCTTCGGAGACCGTCCGCCCCGAGGACAAGGCTCATCTCTTGACGAGGAGGCACGTGGGATGGCTGTACATCCTCACGAGTCGGACGGCTTCCTCGCACACTCGCGCAGGCACGGGAAGGGGGTCGTCGTGAGCGGGCAGTCCACCGGGGAACCCGTCGACGTCCTCTCCGAGGTGGTCGCACCGCTGCTGCGCCGTGCCGACCTGTTGTCCCAGCTCCTGCGGATCGGATGCCTGCGCGACCCGCGGGAGCAGGACGCGTAGCCGGTTGCCGAAGATCCGGTAAACCTGCACACCGTTCACCGACAGGCCGCACGAAGCCCGAACCGTCGTCACGACTGCGCCGGATTGCGACGGCCCCGGCGCGGGGGCGTCCGTCCAGGGAATCGGTGGCAACCACCATGCGTGCAGCGCTGACGTAGGTCGCGTGAATTATTCGGCGTATTCGGTCACCGCGGGGGCACGCCGGTGAAGCCGGATTTCGCGATGTGTCCCGTTTGAACTCGGACGGCTGGCCGCCCCTTTGCCGACGTGCTTTGATCCTGCGCGTGGCGAAAGTCGCCGGGATGGGTTCCCGCCTTCTTGACTCGGGCGAACTCTGCCATTCCGAAATACCTATGCGAAGGGAACCGCGCGCAATGAACCGTGCTTGCCCGGTGGAAACAGTCGAGATCTCCGACGCCGACCTGGACAACGTCTCCGGTGGCGGCCTCGCCGTCGGCGGCTTGGGCGCTCTCTCCGTCGAGACGCCGATCGCAGACGTCTGCGCCGACCTCATGGCCGTCGCTTCGACCGAGGGGCTTGCGGCGGGCGGGAGCGTCCACACCACCGCTCTGTGACCAAACGCGCGTCCNAGACGTCTGCGCCGACCTCATGGCCGTCGCTTCGACCGAGGGGCTTGCGGCGGGCGGGAGCGTCCACACCACCGCTCTGTGACCAAACGCGCGTCCAGCCATGGCCCCGGATCTGATGATCCGGGGCCATGGTGATGTACCCCACCATTTTCACGATGTCGACGACGTGGAAATCGGGCCGCCCACAAGCCCCAGCGCCCTGATCCCGTACGCGCCAGCCGTTTGGTACGGCGCGGGGCGCGGGAGCGGGCTCTTTCCCCACCTGGCCGACGTCACCGTCGTCGCGGACCCCGACGGCACGCGGGTCGTCTACGCGGTGACCGGCGAGCTGTTCTTCGCCTCCTCCAACGACCTCGTCGGCCGGTTCGACTACGCCGGCGATCCCGGCAAGGTCGTCATCGACCTGTCGGCCGCGCACATCTGGGACGCCTCCTCCGTCGCCGCCCTGGACGCCATCGAGGCGAAGTACGCCCAGCGCGGCAAGGCGGTCGAGATCATCGGCCTGAACGACCCCAGCGCCGACCTCCACGGCAAGCTCACCGGCGAACTCGCCGGTCACTGAGTCCCGCTCCCGTCCCGGCGGGACTCCGGCCGGAGGACCGCGCAGCGCACGGGAAGCGCACACGACGATGCCCGGGCGACCCCTGTGGGGGTGGCCCGGGCATCTTCACGATCAGACGAGGTCGAACCGGTCCAGGTTCATGACCTTGTCCCACGCGGAGACGAAGTCCTTCACGAACTTCTCCTTCGCGTCGTCGCTCGCGTAGACCTCAGCGAGGGCGCGCAGCTCGGAGTTGGAGCCGAAGACGAGGTCGGCGCGGGTGCCGGTCCACTTGACCTCGCCGGTGGCGGCGTCGCGGCCCTCGAAGGTGGTCTGGTCCTCCGAGGTCGAGCTCCACGCCGTGCCGAAGTCCAGGAGGTTGACGAAGAAGTCGTTCGTCAGGGTCCCGGGGGTGTCGGTGAGGACGCCGTGCGCGGACTGCCCCTGGTTGGCGCCCAGGACGCGCAGGCCGCCGACGAGGACGGTCAGCTCGGGGGCGCTCAGGGTGAGCAGGTTCGCCTTGTCGAGCAGCAGGTACTCGGCCGGCAGGCGGGTGCCCTTGCCGAGGTAGTTGCGGAACCCGTCCGCGACCGGCTCCAGCGCGGCGAAGGACTCCGCGTCGGTGTGCTCCTCGGTGGCGTCCACGCGGCCCGGCGTGAAGGGGACCTCCACGTCGAAGCCGGCGTCCTTGGCGGCCTTCTCGACCGCGGCGGCACCGCCGAGGACGATCAGGTCGGCCAGGGAGACCTTCTTGGCGCCGGCGTTGAACTCGGCCTGGACGCCCTCCAGGACGCGCAGGACCTGGGCGAGCTGGTCGGGGTCGTTGGCCTCCCAGCCGCGCTGCGGCTCGAGGCGGATGCGGGCGCCGTTGGCACCGCCGCGCTTGTCGCTGCCACGGAACGTGGACGCCGAGGCCCACGCGGTGGACACCAGCTGCGAGACGGTCAGCCCGGACGCGAGGAGCTTGGCCTTCAGGGCCGCGATGTCGGCGGCGTCGATGACCTCGCCCTCGGCCTGCGGCAGCGGGTCCTGCCACAGCAGCGTCTCCCCGGGAACCTCCGGGCCGAGGTACAGGGACTTCGGGCCCAGGTCGCGGTGGGTCAGCTTGAACCAGGCGCGGGCGAAGGCGTCCGCGAACTCGGCCGGGTTCTCGTGGAAGCGCTTGGAGATCTCACCGTAGATCGGGTCGAAGCGCAGCGAGAGGTCGGTGGTGAGCATCGTGGGCAGACGCTTCTTCGACGGGTCGTGCGCGTCCGGGATGATCGCCTCGGCGTCCTTGGCCACCCACTGCTTGGCGCCGGCCGGGGACTCGGACAGCTCCCACTCGTAGCCGAAGAGGATGTCGAAGAAGTCGTTGCTCCACTGGGTGGGCTTGGTGGTCCAGGTGACCTCCAGACCGGACGTGATGGCGTCGCCGCCCTTGCCGGTGCCGTAGGTGGACTTCCAGCCCAGGCCCTGCTCCTCCATGGAGGCGGCCTCGGGGTCGTTGCCCACGTGGTCGGCCGGGCCGGCGCCGTGGGTCTTGCCGAAGGTGTGGCCACCGGCGATGAGGGCGACGGTCTCCTCGTCGTTCATCGCCATACGGCGGAACGTCTCGCGGATGTCGCGGGCCGCGGCCAGCGGGTCCGGGTTGCCGTTGGGGCCCTCCGGGTTGACGTAGATGAGGCCCATCTGGACGGCGCCGAGCGGGTTCTCCAGCTCACGGTCGCCGGTGTAGCGCTGGTCGTCGAGCCAGGTGGTCTCGGGACCCCAGTAGACGTCCTCGTCGGCCTCCCAGACGTCGGCGCGGCCGCCGCCGAAGCCGAAGGTCTCGAAGCCCATCGTCTCCAGCGCGACATTGCCCGTGAGGATCATGAGGTCGGCCCAGGAGATGGACTGGCCGTACTTCTTCTTGACCGGCCACAGCAGACGGCGGGCCTTGTCGAGGTTGCCGTTGTCCGGCCAGCTGTTCAGCGGCGCGAAGCGCTGCTGGCCGCGGCCGCCACCGCCGCGGCCGTCGCTGATGCGGTAGGTGCCGGCGCTGTGCCAGGCCATACGGATCATCAGCGGGCCGTAGTTGCCGAAGTCGGCGGGCCACCAGTCCTGCGAGGTGGTCAGCACCTCGGCGATGTCCCGTTTCACGGCCGCCAGGTCGAGGTTCTGGAACGCCTCGGCGTAGTCGAACGACTCACCGAGGGGGTTCGCGACGACCGGGTCCTTGGCAAGGATCTTCAGGTTGAGGCGCTCCGGCCACCACTGGCGGTTTCCGCCGCCCTGGGTGGGGTGCGGGGCGCGCCCGTGCGCGACCGGGCAGCCCGAGGCCTCCTCCGGCTTCGGGTCCGTGACGATCGCGTCATGGTTCTCGGTCATGGGGAATCCTTCCGAACGGGGTAAACCACAAGCTCAGGAGCTGGGGGCGGTGGAGCAGGAGGGGCACAGGCCCCAGTAGATGACTTCGGCCTCGTCGACCGAGAAGCCGTGGTCGACGGACGCGGTCAGGCAGGGGGCGTGGCCGACCGCGCAGTCGACGTCGGCGACGACACCGCACGACCGGCACACGAGGTGGTGGTGGTTGTCGCCGACGCGTCCCTCGAACCGGGCGGGGCTGCCCGGTGGCTCGATGCGGCGTACGAGCCCCGCGGCAGTGAGTGCGTGCAGGGCTTCGTACACCGCTTGAAGCGATATGTGACCGACACGGTCGCGCACCCCGGAGGCGATCGCCTCGACGCCGAGGTGGTCGCCGCCCCGGACGGTCTCGAGCAGCGCGACACGGGCGGCCGTCACCCGCAGGCCGGCACCACGCAGTTCCTCGGCAGTGGCGGGGGGCTGGGGTGCAGTCATGCCGCCAACCTACCCTCATAAACACGAATGGTTCAAGAAATGGAACGGTACAAGTTTGGTGTCCTGTGGGTGGCGGGCGAACGCCGGGCCGTCGACCCCGGCGAACGGCGGTCGTCCTACGGCCGTACGCGCCACGGCGGCCCGACAGATCGCCGTCTCCTGGTGGCAAACTTTCTCGCGCACCATCGACATGTCCTTGACACATCGACGGTAAGGAAGCGCCTGTGAGAACGCCCCGCACCGCGCGAAGAGCCGCACTTCTCGCCTCGGGCACCGTGCTGACGACCCTCCTCGCGGCCTCCCCGGCATGGGCGGCCGACCTCCCGGTGGTGACGGCCACCGGTGAGACCGCCGCCCTCTACGACGACGAGGCCGGCGGCAACTCCGACGCCGACGACCCGGCGATCTGGCGCAACCCCGCCGACCCCGGGCGCAGCCTCGTCGTGGCCACCGCCAAGGAAGGCGGTCTGCGGGTCTACGACCTCGACACCCGCCTCGTGCAGTCGCTGCCCGCCCCGCAGCCGCCCGGCGCGGACGACGCCCCGGGCCGCTTCAACAACGTCGACCTCGTCTCCGGCCTGCGCACGCCGGCCGGGCGGGCCGACGTGGCGGTGGTGAGCGACCGTGGCGGCGACCGGCTGCGGATCTACCGCGTCGATCCGTCGCGGCCCGGCGGTCCGCTGACCGACGTCACCGACCCGGCCGCCGCCCCGGTCTTCTCCGCCGGCCAGGCCGAGATCAACGACCAGCGCACGGCGTACGGCCTGGCCACCTGGAAGGACCGGACCACCGGCCGGGCCTACGCGGTGGTGAGTCAGCGCGAACGCACCCGCCTCGCCCTGCTCGAACTCGTCCCGGCCGCGAACGGCACGGTCGGCTACCGCAAGGTCCGCACCCTCGACCTCCCCTCCTCCTTCCGTCTGCCGAACGGCACGACCTGGAGCCCCTGCCTGGAGCCCGGCGAACTCCCGCAGGTCGAGGGCATGGTCGTCGACCCGGCCACCGGCACCCTCTACGCGGGCCAGGAGGACGTCGGCATCTGGCGGCTCCGCGCCGACCTCACCGGCAAGCCGGCGCTGGTGGACAAGGTGAAGGAGTACGGCGTCCCCGGGACCTATGACGAGGAGACCGAGGAGTGCGCCCCGGGCGCCGACCCCGGCTACGGCGGCAGGCGTCTGGCGGCCGACGTCGAGGGCCTGACCCTCTTCCAGGAGCCCGACGGCGACGGCTACCTCCTCGCCTCCAGCCAGGGCGACAACACCTTCGCCCTGTACGACCGAGAGGTGAGCGAGGGCAACGAGTACGAGGGCGGCTTCCGGATCGGCGCCGCGACGGACACGCTCGACAGCGTGGAGGAGTGCGACGGCGCCGCCGTCCTGAACGCCCCGCTCGGCGACCGCTACCCGCGTGGCCTGCTCGTCGTCCAGGACGGTCAGGAGACTCCCGCCGTGCCGGACGGTGAGGGCGGTACGCGTACGGCGACCGGCTTCACGTTCGTCGACCTCGGTGCCGTGGTGGACGCCGCCGGGATGTGACGTCGGTGGGTTGTGACATCGGTGGGAGGCCCCGGCGCGGTGTTGGGCAGCCTGCACAGGTCGGTGCCCGGGCGCGCCGGTACCCGCGGCGAGACGCACGGGCCTGCCAGGCACGGCGGTGACGCCGACGAACCTACTGTCCGACGCTGTGGCCGGTCCTGGAGTCCTGTACTCCGGCACCCGCGGGGCCGGCCGCCTGGGCTGGTCGGCGGAGTCGGCGGAGTCGGCGGAGTCGGCGGGGGTCGGCGAGGTCGGCCGCACGGCGGCAGGGAAGCGTCCGGTCATGCCCGTGCAAAATCGTCGCGGGATGGCCGGGCGCGGGGCGAACCTCCCGAGGTGAGTGGCAGGATCGGGCGGCATGAGGGCGTCCCCTGCGGTGCGAGGGCTGCGCGCGGCGGTGTTCGCGGCGCTGTCCGTGCTGCTGGCCGCCGCGGGGCACGCACTGGCGACCGGGATGACGCCGCCGGTGTGGGTGCAGGTCACGGGGTTCGTGCTGGCGTTCGCGGCAGGGTGCCTGCTGGGCGGGCGGGAGCGGTCGCTGGTGCCCATCGGCGGGGCGACGCTCGCGGCGCAGGGAGGGCTGCACATCGCGTTCGGGGCCGCGCGGTCGCACGCGGTCGTGGCCATGCACGGCATGCGCATGCAGCAGTCACACGCCCTGACGCCTCACGCCACCCTGGCCCATGTCTCGGCCGCCCTCCTGCTGACCTGGTGGCTGCGACGCGGCGAGGCCGCGCTGTGGTCGCTGTTGCGCCGGGCCGTCGCGATCGTGCCGGGGCTCGCCGCCTGGTGGCAGGTGCGCAGGGGCGGGTGGGCCGTGCCGGCCCGTCCCGGGGCCGTACGACGAGCGGGCGACGGACCGGGAGCGCTGCGCCGGATCCTGCTGCGGCACGCGGTGCGGCGACGCGGCCCGCCCACGGGGATTCCGTACGCGATCTGACCCCCGACGCCCGTTCCCAGTACGGAGATCGACCCACCCATGTCCTACCGCCCCATGTCCTGTCGCCCCATGTCCCGCCGAGCCATGTCCCGCACACCCACCTCCCTGCGCCGCGCCGGCGGCGTCGCCGTCCTCGCCGTCGCCGGGGTTGTGGCCGCCGCGGGCGCCGCCTCCGCGCACGTCACCGTCCACCCCGAGAGCTACGCCAAGGGCGCCACCGACGGCGTCCTGAGCTTCCGCGTCCCCGACGAGGACGACTCCGTGAGCACCACGAAGGTGCAGCTCTTCCTGCCCACCGACCACCCCGTCCTCGGCGTGCTCGTGTCCCCGCACGACGGCTGGAGCGCCAAGGTGACCGACACGAAGCTGAAGACGCCGGTCAAGACGGACGACGGCACCATCACCGACGCCGTCTCCGAGATCACCTGGACCGGCGGGGCGATCGGGCCGGGCCACTACGAGGACTTCGACGTAGCCTTCGGGCAACTTCCGGACAGCACCGCCCAGTTGACGTTCAAGACCCTGCAGACGTACTCCGACGGAAAAATCGTCCGCTGGATCGAGGAGGCCGAGCCGGGCGCGGAAGAACCGTCGAACCCCGCGCCGGTGCTCAAGCTCACGGCGGGTGACGGCACGTCGGAGGCGGCAGCCGCGAGTTCCCGGTCGACGGCGGCCTCGGCCGACGACTCCACCGCGCGCGGGCTCGGCATCGCCGGTCTGGTCGCGGGTGTACTGGGCCTGGCGGCCGCCGTGTTCGCCGTCGTGCGAAGGGGCACCCCCCCATCCGCCTAGACGGTGTCGTGGATCACATGTGTGGGGATGAGTCCGGGGCCGGGGGAATTTCCGTACCCCTGCGTGACGACGCGCGGGTCGATGTGAGGATGAGGGCGTCATGACAGCCGGGTGGGGTTCTCGCACAGTACGGGCCGCGGTGTTCGCGGCCGTCTGTGTGCTGCTCGCCGCCCTGGGCCACGTCATGATGTCCGGCAGCCACGTACCCGCCTGGGTGCTGGCCGCGGGATTCGGTGTGACCGGTGCCGTCGGATGGGGTCTGTCCGGGCGGGAGCGCGGGCTTCCCCTGGTCGTGGCGTTCGTGGTCACCGTGCAGACTCTCCTGCACTCGGCGTTCTCGCTCGCGCAGTCGGCGAGCGGGGTGCCGTCGAGCGGCTCGCCGGCCCCGGGCGTGCGCTCCCCGCACATGGGCTCCTCGCACATGGGCTCCGCCCACACAGCGTCCATGCACATGGACGGCATGGCCTCCATGGACATGAGCCACACGGGCCACTCCACCGGCGTCGACACGTCCTCGTTCGGCATGCTCGCCGCCCACCTCCTGGCCGCGCTGCTGTGCGGCCTGTGGCTGGCGCACGGCGAACGGGCCGCCTTCCGCATCCTGCGGGCCGTCGCCGGATGGCTGGCCGCCCCGCTGCGGCTGCTGCTGGCACTGCCCGCCACCCCTGACCGCCCGCGCCTGCGGGGACGCCGCCCGCGCACTGACCAGGCGCCGCGCCTGCTCCTTCTCGTCCACGCGATCACTTCTCGGGGTCCGCCCGTGGGGACGGCTGTCGTCTGAAGACAGCTGGTACCCCGAGGCCGCCGTACGGGCGCCTCGGGCCGCGGCCGTACGCCCACACAGGCGTCGTGCGTCGTACGGCCGCATCCCCTCACATCACGGATGCCCCGAGAAGGACACCAAGTGATCGCTACAAGGCACCTCATGGACGACTCGACGACTGCCTGGGCGCTCGCCGCCCGTGCCGGTGACACCGAAGCCGTCGAGCACTTCGTCCGCGCACTGCACCGCGACGTCCTGCGGTACGTCGCCCACCTGTGCGCCGATCCGCAGGCCGTGGACGACCTGGCCCAGGACACGTTCCTGCGGGCGCTCGGCAGCCTGCACCGGTTCGAGGGCCGTTCCTCCGCCCGTGCCTGGCTGCTGTCCATCGCGCGCCGCGCGGTGATCGACAGCTACCGGCGCTCGGCGGCCCGACCCCGGCTGCACGACGTGACGGACTGGCAGCTGGCCGTCGAGCGGGCCCAGCCGTGCGGTCTGCCCGGCTTCGACGACGGCATCGCGCTCGCCGACCTGCTGGCGGCGCTGCCCGACGAGCGCCGGGAGGCGTTCGTCCTCACGCAGTTGCTCGGCCTGCCGTACGAGGAGGCGGCCGCGCTGGCCGGCTGCCCGGTCGGCACGGTCCGTTCCCGGGTGTCCCGCGCCCGCGCCACCCTCATCGACCTGCTGACAGCGGCGGAGGAGCAGCACCCGCGGCGGGCCGCCGTGGCTGCCTGAAGCGGCCTGGCGGCCGGGTTGCTTGCAGCCTGGTGGCTTGCCGGCCTGAAGTGGCCTGCTGGGCTGCCGCTTTGCCGACCTGCAGCGGCCTGCGGTCTGCGGCCTGCGGCCTGGTGGCTTGCCGGCCTGGCGGCCTGCGGCCTGGCGGCCTGAAGAGGCTTGCCACTGCCGCCACTGCCGCCCTCCCGGGCCCGAGCGCCCTGCCGCCCCACCCCACCCGATTCAGCCGCGCAGCTTTCCGCACCAGCCCCGTCGCCGTGCCGAGTGCGAGTAGCCCCGTCCCGGCCAGGGCGAGTGCCCTGGCCGGGCGGCCGGGTGGGATGGGGCGGGCGTAGGGGGCGACGCCGTACGCGCTTCCAGGGAGGCCGGGACGGCCGAGGCCGGTAACTCCGCGAGGTGGACCGCCTCGTGCGGGATGTCCGGGAAGCGGCGGCGGATCCCGTCGGCGTAGGTGTCGCGCAGGGTGCGCAGTTGACGGTAGACCGCCGCCTTCAGGTCGCCGTGCCGTTCGATCTCGGCGTACTCCTCGTCGCCGGTCGCGCCGAACCAGAAGCGGGTGCCGTCGTAGAGCAGCACCTCCAGGCGGGCGATGTTGTCGACGACCTTGCCGGTCGCCTGTGCGGTGGCCCGCAGGAGTTGTTGCCGATCATGCCGCCGATCGCGCAGCTCGCCGGGCGCGTACCGGCGCCCGCCGGCACGGTCGGTCGCTGCCGCACCGCAGGCGGTACGCCAACTGGTTCGCGTGGGTGGCGGGCTCCGGCCCGAAGCGCAGCCCGGTCGGCGCGAGTTGCCGGTTGAGTTCGTTCAGCACGATGCCAGGCTGGACGACACACGTGCGGGCGTCCTCGTCCACGGACTCCAGCCGGTCGCAGTTCTTCGACGGGCCGATCACGACGGCGGTGTTGGTGCACAGCCCGGTCAGACTGGTCCCGCCGCCCCGGGACAGCGCGGGCACGTCGTACGCACGCGCCGCGGCCACCGCCACCGCCACCGCCACCGCCTCCGCGGCGGCTTCCGGCGTACGGGGCACCACCACGCCGGCCGGGGGCTGCCGCAAGTTGGAGGCGTCCGTCGCGTAGGCGGCCCGGCTGCCCGCGTCGAACCGGACCTCACCGTCGACCGGCGCGCGCAGGGCTCTCTCCAACGCGCCCGCGTCGAAGGGTGGTACGGCCGCTCGCCGGGTGACGGGGTCGGGCAGGTCCAACGCGCCCACGGGGCCCTCCTCGCGGGGTCGGCGCAGCGGCGGCCGCCGTGCCCGGGGCCCGGGGCACGGGGCACGGGGCGACCGGGTTCCCCACGGCCGCGCCGACCAGACGAGACCTAGTCGGAGGCCGTCTCCTTGGCGAAACCCGGCAGCAGCGCACGCATCGCCTCGCACTGGGCCGGCCCGACGAACTGCTCCAGCGCCTGGATCACCGTCTCGGCCAGCAGCTCGGAGGACTCCTTCAGCAGGTCCCGCGCCTTGTCCGTGAGGGCCACCTCGACGCCCCGCTTGTCGCCGCAGACCGACTTGCGGGTGACGAGACCGGCGTGCTGGAGGCAGGCGATCTGGTAGGTGAGCCGGGTCTTGGGGCGGCCCAGGAGCTCCGCGATCTGTGTCATGCGCAGGCCCGCGGGCTGTTCGGCCAGCAGGCACAGGACCAGGAACTCGTCATGGGAGACGTCGAGCCGTTCCTTGACGACGGAGCGCAGCCGCTGCTCCACGGCCCCGGTGGAGGCCAGCACCAGCATCCAGGCGCGGAGCTCGTCCGGCAGGAGTCGGGTGCCGGAGGAGGAGGGGCATTCGGGCAGATCGGCCATGATTTCGAGTCTACCTGTTGTCCAAGTTTGGATTATTGGCTAGTGTCTGGTCATCCAAATTTGGACGACAGGAGCAAGGGATCATGACCGTCACCGTTGAAACGGGTACGTGGCAGCTCGACCGCACCGCCTCCACCGTCGCGCTGCGGCACAAGACGATGTGGGGCCTGGTCACGGTGAAGGGCACCTTCTCCGGCGTCACGGGCCAGGGCGAGGTGCGCCCCGACGGTTCGGCCGTCGGCACCCTCACCCTGGAAGCCGCCTCCCTCGACACGAAGAACGCCAAACGCGACACCCACCTGCGGTCCGCCGACTTCTTCGACGTCGACCACCACCCCGAGATCACCCTCGCCGTCCGCAGCGCCGAACTCCACGCCGACAAGACGGTCCACGTCGTCGGTCAGCTCACCGCGCGCGGGGTCAGCAGGCCCCTGACCTTCACCGCCAACCTGGTGGAAGCGGACGCCGACACGCTCACCCTCGCCGCCGAATTCACCGTGGACCGCGGCCAGTTCGGCATGGGCTGGAACCAGCTGGGCATGATCCGCGGCGTCACCACGATCACGACCACGCTCCGCTTCAGCCGGACCGCAGCCTGACGTAGGTGCTCGACAGCGTCTGCGGCGAGGCCGTGAAGGCCCGCAGCCGGATCCGTACACCCGGCCGTCGGGGCACGGCGTACGTCCCGCTCGGCGGCCGGAGTTCGTACGTCGCCGTCGTGTGCGCGGGCAGCGCGGCCGGCCCCCGCAGGACCGACCAGTACGGGTCCATGCCCTGCCCCGCGGTGAGCGTGAAGTGGGGTGTCAGGGCGGTGTCGTCCGTGTTGGTGACCCGCAGGGTCAGCCGGGAGAGGGCGCTCGCCGAGACCCGCCGCACCGACGCGACCCGCATCCGCAGCGGAGGCGTCCCCGACACGGCCAGTACGGAACTCACCAGCGCGGGCGCGAGCAGCACCACAGCCGCCGCGACCCGCGCCGGACGCCGGTGCGGGCCGCACAGCGGGCGCGGCCTCGGCTGCCACGCGCCGGCGAACTCCGACGGGGGCGCGGTGACCGCCGCCGCCAGCCACAGCGGCGTCATCATCAGGTAGTAGCCGTCCTGCGAACGCGTCGCCAGGAAGAAGGCGCACCACGGCAGGACGGTCGCCGCGGGCCCCAGCCGCCGTACGCACAGCACGAACAGCGCCAGCAGACCCGCGACCAGCAGCGCACTCGCGTGCCCGTACCAGTCGAGCCGGTCACTGCCGTTCGTGAAGTAGAGCGAGACGTCCACCAGGCCCTGCCCGTGCAGCACCGCGCCCTGGGTCAGCGGCAGGGCGATGCCGGTGAACCACCGACCCGGCTCGCTCACGATGAAGTACGTGCTGATCAGCAGCCACACGGTGACGGCGAGCCCCACGACCCGCAGCATCACCAGCGCCGCCGCCCGCGCGCCCAGCTCGCCGCGCCGCACGGCGTAGACGCCGGCCAGCAGGAACGGCGCCAGGAACCACGGCAGTTGCTGCGCCGCGCACGCCGCTCCCAGGCAGGCGGCCTGCGCGAGCCCGGCCGGGCCGAGCCGCCCGCCCCGCCCGATCCGCGGCCAGCGCACCACTACCGGCACCAGCAGGGCCAGCGCCAGGATCGACGGGTAGCCGAGCCTGGCGTACGAGGGCAGCATGCCGAAACCGAGGCACACCATGGTCGCCGCCGACCGCCACGGGGTGGGCAGCAGCCGCCACAGCACCACCGTGCCGACGACCAGCGCGAGCGAAGCCAGCACCGACGCCGGTGTGCCGCCGTGACCCAGCCACAGCAGGGGAGCGGTCAGCAGCGGGGCCAGCGGGGGATAGCCGTACGTGAGGTCGTAGCCGCCGCTCGTCGTCGGGGTGAGCCCGACACCGGGGTGGCCGAACAGCCAGGGCCAGGGCTGCCCGTAGACGGCGTGCCCGGCGACCAGCTCCCGGGCGGCCTGCGTGGTGAGGTCCGCCTCGTCGGAGCCCCGGTGGGAGAGCACCAGCGCGCACAGCGCGAGCGTCACCGCGGTCACCAGGACGCACAGGTCCAGCCGCGCCAGCGACCGCTCCCGGCGCACCACCAGCGCCAGCACCCCGTACACCAGGATCGACGCGTAGCAGACGCAGATCACCGCGGCCACGGGCAGTCGGTGCTCGGCCGCCTGCGTCCACACCGAGCGCGTACCGATGAGCAGGCTGATGCCGGCGAGCAGCGTCAGGACGCGATGCCACTGCGCGGGGGGTTCCGGGGCGGCGGGCCCCGCCGGCTGCGGCCGCCGGCCGGGTGCCGACAGCTGAGTATCTGCCAGGAGCACGCCACCGGACGTTAATCGTGCCTGGTGAGCGGGGTGCCGCAGCAGGTGAAGAGTGCGGTGTGAGGGCGGTAAGGAAGCGGGCATCTGGGGCAAAGGGTGCCTCAGGGGGCCCCGCGCTGGGCGTCTCGGCGGACGCCCCGCACAGGGCGTCTCAGTACACGTCCCGCACGTACCGCTTCGCCGCCGCCAGCTGCTTCACCCACGCCGCGGCCTCGGTCTCGTCCAGCCCGCCGTGGGCGACCGCGATGTCCCGCAGGGCACGGTCCACGTCCTTCGCCATCCGGGAGGCGTCGCCGCAGACGTAGAAGTGGGCGCCGTCCTGGAGCCAGCGCCACAGCTCCGGGCCGTGCTCGCGCATCCGGTCCTGCACGTAGACCTTGTTGCGCTGGTCCCGGGAGAAGGCGGTGTCGAGGCGGGTCAGGGCGCCCTCGTCGAGCAGGGCGGTCAGCTCGTCCTCGTAGTAGAAGTCGGTGGCGCGGTGCTGCTCACCGAAGAACAGCCAGTTCGGCGCCCGGTGACCGAGTGCCAGGCGCTCCTGGAGGAAACCGACGAAAGGCGCGACGCCCGTACCGGGGCCGACCATCACCATCGGCGTCGACGCGTCGGCGGGCGGCCGGAAGTGCGGCGAGCGCTGCACGAACACCGGCACCTCGGTGTCCGCCTCGGCGTCGGCGAGGAAGGGCGAGCAGACCCCGCCGCGCGGCCGGCCGGCCAGGTTCTCGTAGCGCACGACCGACACCGTGAGCGAGACCTGGTGCGGATCGACGAGCGGGCTGGACGATATGGAGTACAGCCGCGGCTGCAGCTTCTTGAGGACGTCCGCCCAGTCCTGCGCGGCCGCCCGCACGGGGTGCTCGGCGAGCACGTCCACCGCCTGGCGGCCCCAGCTCCACTGCGCGAGGCCGTCCTTGTTGTCGGGACGCAGCAGCCTGCGCAACTCCCGGTCGTCACGGACGTGTTCGGCGACGAAGCGGAGCAGATCGGGGGTGATCCTCGTGATGTCCAGGTGCCGGTGCAGGGCCTCGGCGAAGGGAACATCACCCACACCCCCGAGGAAGACGGAGGTCGCTCCCTCGACGCCGGTCGCCGCGAGCCATTCCTCCACCAGTGCGGACGAGTTGACCGGCCGCACCCCGAGCGCGTCCCCGGCCTCGTACGTCAAGGACGTCCCGCTCGTGTCGAAGGTGAACCGCCTGACCTCCTTGCCCGCGCCGGCCCGGCTGAGCAGCCGGTTGCCGACGAGACGGGCGGCGGTGGGGGCCGGCTTGGGGGAGCGGGCGGGTTTCGCGGCCGGGGGCCCCGGGTCCGTCGCGGGCTCCTGGACGTCCGTCTTGGTGCCCAGCGCGCCGAGCACCTCGTCCAGCCACGCGTCCGCCGACGGCTCGAAGTCCGGTTCGCAGTCCGTGCGCGGCGCCAGCCGCACCGCGCCCAGCTCGTCCAGCCGTGCGTCCAGCCGGCGGCCGTGCCCGCAGAAGTCGGAGTACGAGGAATCGCCGAAGGCCAGGACGGCGTAGCGGACCCCTTCCAGGCGCGGTGCCTGCTCCCCGGACAGCGCCTCCCAGAAGCCGGAGCCGTTGTCCGGCGCGTCCCCGTCGCCGAAGGTGCTGGTGATCAGCAGCAGGTCGGCGCCGGACGGGAGCGCGCCCAGGTCGGTGTCGTCCATGCCGACGAGCGTCGCCGTGTGCCCGCTCTCGGACAGCCGGTCGGCGACGGCCCCCGCGAACTCCTCGGCGTTGCCGGTCTGCGAGGCCCACAGGATGACGACCTGACGGCCGCCCCGGACCTGCGGCTCGGCCGTGGTCCGCGAGTACATGCCGGCCAGGACGCCGTTCACCCACAGCGCGTGCTCGGGGCTGAAGGGCGCGTCCGGCGGGAGCACCGGGATGCCGGGGGCGCCGGAGTCGATGCCCGCGAGGAAACCGGTGAGGTAGAGCCGTTCCTGAGAGGTGAGCACGGGCGGCGGGGCCGGTGCGATCCCGAAGGGGTCCGCGCCCGGGGTGACGGCGGTCGGAACGAGGACGTCGGCGGGGACCGCCGGTGCAGCCGGTGCCGACACCCGTGTCAACGACACCGCGCACACCTTGAACTCCGGCTGGAACGACACCGGATCCACCGCGTCGCTCGTGACGGCGTTGACGCTCAGGTACTCCCCGAACAGGTCGTTCCAGTGGAACGGCGCGAAACAGGCCCCCGGCCGCACCCGGTCGGTGACCACCGCGGGCAGCACGGCCCGCCCCCGCCGCGACGCGACCTCCACCCGGTCGCCCTCCGAGATCCCCAGCTCCCGCGCGTCCTCGGGATGCAGCTCCACGAACGGCCCGAAGTTCAGCTTGTTGAGCTTGGCGACCTTCCCCGTCTTCGTCAGCGTGTGCCACTGGTGCTGCACCCGCCCGGTGTTCAGGACGAACGGGTAGTCGTCGTCCGGCATTTCGGCGGCCGGCATGTGCGGCCGCGCGTGAAAGACGGCCCGGCCGCTGGCGGTCGGGAACCGCAGCCCGCCTTCGCCGCCGACGTACCGGATCGGATTGCGCTCGGGCCCGTCCTCGGTGGCGGCCGGCCACTGCACGGGCGTCGACCGCAGCCGCTCGTACGTCACCCCGCGCAGGTCCCACCCGGTCACGGGGTTCCAGAAGCCCCGGATCTCCTCGAAGATCTCTTCGGCGCTCTCGTACGAGAACCCCGTCTCGTAGCCCATCTCCCGCGCCACGGCCGCGATGAGCCGCCAGTCCGCCGTCGCCTCGCCGGGCGGGTCGGCCACGGCCCGGGTCAGCGTGAGGGTGCGCTCGCTGTTGACGAAGACGCCCTCGCCCTCGGTCCACATCGCGCCGGGCAGCACGACGTCGGCGTACGCGTTGGTCTCGGTGTCGCCGAAGACGTCCTGGGTGACGACGAACTCGGCGGCCTCCAGGCCCTCGATGACGGTACGGCGGTTGGCGACCGAGGCGACCGGGTTGGTGCAGATGATCCAGCAGGCCCTGATCTCGCCGTCGGCCATCTTCTGGAACATCTCGACGGTGCCCTTGCCGACCCCGTCGGCCCGGACGGTTCCCGGCGGCAGCTCCCACAGCTCCTCGACGAACGCCCGCTCGTCCGGCACGAGCACCGACCGCTGCCCCGGCAGCCCCGGCCCCATGTAGCCCATCTCGCGGCCGCCCATCGCGTTGGGCTGGCCGGTGAGGGAGAAGGGCCCGCTGCCCGGACGGCAGATCGCGCCGGTCGCCAGATGCAGGTTGACCAGGGCGTTCGTGTTCCAGGTGCCGTGCGTGGACTGGTTGAGCCCCATGGTCCAGCAGCTCATCCACTCACCGGCCTCGCCGATCAGCCGCGCGGCCTCGCGCAGGTCGTCCTCGGCGAGCCCGGTGATCTCCGCGACGACGTCGGGCGCGTAGTCGGCCAGGAACTCCTCCATCGCCTCCCAGCCCTCGGTGTGGGCGGCGACGAACTCGGGGTCGGTGTGCCCGTTCTCGACCAGCAGACGCAGCAGCCCGTTCAGCAGAGCCAGGTCGGTACCCGGCTTGACCTGCAGGAACAGGTCCGCCTTGGCGGCGGTCGCGGTGCGCCGCGGGTCCACGACGATCAGCTTGGCGCCCGCCTTGACCCGCTCCATCATCCGCAGGAACAGGATCGGATGGCAGTCGGCCATGTTCGAGCCGATGACCAGGAAGACGTCCGCCTTGTCGAAGTCCTCGTACGAGCCCGGCGGGCCGTCGGCACCCAGCGACAGCTTGTATCCGGCGCCCGCGCTGGCCATGCACAGCCGCGAGTTCGACTCGATCTGGTTGGTGCGCACGAACCCCTTGGCCAGCTTGTTCGCCAGGTACTGGGCCTCCAGGCTCATCTGCCCGGAGACGTAGAAGGCGACGGCGTCCGGCCCGTGCTCGTCGATGATCGTGCGCAGCTTCCGCGCGGTCTCGGCGATCGCGTCGGTCACGGGCACCGGCACCGGCTCCTCGCCCCGGTCGTCCCGCACCAGCGCCGTGGTCAGCCGGCCGGGCGCGGCGAGCATCTCGGCCGTGGTCGCGCCCTTGGTGCACAGCCGTCCCGCGTTCGCCGGGTGCGCCTTGTCACCGGACGCCTTCAGGACCGTACGCCTGCCGTCCGGGCCCATCCCGACGTCGAGCAGCATGCCGCAGCCCACACCGCAGTACGAGCAGACCGTGCGCACCTGCTGCGTCTGCTGCGTCCGTGGGGTCGTCGTCATGCGACAACCGTACGAATTGCCCGTTACGCCTATGTGACACAACTTGATCACCAGGGGTTACGCCCGTTGCACAGGCGTCCCGGACGCGCTGTGAGGGGGTCGCGGAGTGTGTCGCTGTGGGCCGAACGGGTGACCATGCGTAAGAATTGCCCGATGCAGACAGCAGTGCGAGCCGAGAACGGAGCATGCCGGTGAACAGCCACGATGTCACCGACGAACAGTGGGAGGGGCTCGCCCAGGTCGTGCCGCTGCGGGGCCGGGACGCCTGGCCGTCCTCCGTGGGTCACCGGGCCATGCCCGAGGCCGAGACCGAGACCCGGCGGCGCTTCGTGGTGTTGAGGGTCACTGTCTTCGCGGACGCCCGCGAGGTCGCCGAGACGCTGATGGCGGGCATACCCGTCCTCCTCGACCTCACCGCCGCGGAGACCGACGTCGCCAAACGCATCCTCGACTTCAGCACCGGCGTCGTCTTCGGGCTGGCGAGCGGAATGCACCGGGTCGACAAGAACGTGTTCCTGCTCACGCCGGCCGGCACGGAGGTGACCGGCCTGATGGAAGGGGTGGGTGTGCCCGGCGCGTGAGGCCGGTCCCCCGATCGTAGGAAGGTCCTTCGGGCGGAACGGTTCGCCTGACGGCGGAGTCCTACGGTCCGCATATGACCGTGTCCTGCACGTCCCCCGTGTCCCCCACGTCCGGCTTACCCCCCGCTCCGGCGCCGTCCGGGGAGGGCACCGGGCGTCCGGACCGGCCGTGTGTCACCGAACTGCGCCTGTCCGCCTTCGCCGGGCACCGGCGTGCCGGATTCCCGCTCGGCCCGCTCACCCTGTTCGCCGGGCCCAGCGGCTGCGGCAAGACGACCGCGCTTCGGGCGTACGAGGCGCTCGCCCGGCTCGGCGGCGGGGCCGCCGTCGGCGAGGTGTTCCCCGACCCGGCCGCCTGCGTCCCCGACCGCGCCCGGCCCGACGCCCAGCGCCGGCGCGGTTTCCGCATCGGCTGCACGGCCGACGGACCCGAGGGCCCCGTCCGGCTCGACGTCGCGATCCAGGCCGAACCCGACCTGCGCATCGTGGGCGAGCGGTTGTCGACGGACGGCCTGGTCCTCCTGGAGACCGCCCTGCGCGACCCCTCGCGCCGCACCGTGCAGGCCGCCTGGCACACCGCGGGCTCCGCACCGGTCACCCGCGCCCCGCTGCCCGACGACCGGCTCGGCACCGCCCTGCTCCCGCTGCGCGTCGCCGGCAAGACGGACGGGCAGCGCAGAGTCCTCGCCGCCGCCGAACAGATGGTCGTCGCCCTGCGCTCCGTCTACGCGTGCGATCCACGCCCCGGCCGGATGCGCGCCCCCGTCCCGACCGGCACGGGGCGCTTGCTCGGTGGCTGCGACAACCTCGCCGACGTGCTCTGGCGCACCCGCACCGAATGCACGCGACGGCACGCGCAACTCGTCACGGCGGTGCGCGCCGGATGCGCCGGCCCCGTCACGGACCTGTACGCCGAACCGCTCACCGACGGAACCGTCCGTGCGCTGCTCGACCGGGGCGACGGGGTCCGCACGCGGCTCGGACGGCTGGGCGACGGCGAGTTGAGGTACCTCGCGCTGGCGCTGGTGCTGTTCACCGGACCCGGCGTGCTGGAGGTCGACCCGGTCGGCGAGGTGCCGGCGGCCCTGCAGACCCTCACCGTGCTCGCCGACAATCTCGACCGGGGCCTGGACCCACGCCAGCGGACCGAACTGCTGCGGCTCGCCGCCCGCATGTGCGACCGCGGCCACATCCGCCTGGTCGGCGCGGTGAGCGACGCGTCCTGGGCCGCCGGTGTCGCGGGAGTCACGGTGGTACACCTGAAGCCGTGACCGAACCTGTCGACGTGGCGAAACTGCAGCGCAGGCTGGCCGAGTTCGCCGCCGCGCGCAACTGGCAGCCGTACCACACCCCCAAGAACCTCGTCGCCGCGCTCAGCGTGGAGGCGTCCGAACTGGTCGAGATCTTCCAGTGGTTGACGCCGGAGGAGTCCACCCGCGTGATGGCCGACCCGGACACGGCGCACCGCGTCACGGACGAGGTGGCCGACGTCCTCGCGTATCTGCTCCAACTGTGCGAGGTGCTCGGCATCGACCCGCTGGCGGCGCTGGACGCCAAGATCGACCGGAACGAACGGAGGTTTCCGGCGCCGTAGGAGTCATCGCGGGAGCCATCGAGGGAACTCTCGCTGGAACTTGCGCGTCCGTTATCACTCTGCGGAGTCGAAAGCCGAGTCGAAATCGATTCGTTGTCCGAAGATTTCCCCCTTCCTCTGGCTTTTTGTCTCAGGCGCCCTCACTCTGGGTAGTGAACAAGGGAGTTCGGGCGGACGCGCCGCGCGCGCGTCGGACAGACGGGGGCAGCGCATGGACGCTGTGCGGCTCATCGTGGTGAGCAGGCGCGCCCTGGCGGGAGGCGGTGACGCGCCGCACGTCATGGCGGAGGTGTGGCAGGCACAGGCCCTGGCCCAGGCGATAGGCAGCCGCCTCGCGGTCGCGGGCCCGCCCGAACTGCGGGGCGAGGCGCTGGGGTTGACCGAGCTGGCGGGCAGAGGCTGCGGTGTCCTCGACCGCCCGGACATCGACACGGAACATCTCCGCGCCGCCCAGCTCACCGAACTGGGCGACGCCCGCCAGGCGCTCCTGTGCCTCGGCGGCCTTCTCGGCGAGGTGGGCATCGCCCTGGTGGGCCTCGCCAGCGCGGCGGACGACGAGGCCACGTACTGGCAGTGCATGGAAGCGATCGACGCGGCGGACGAATCGAGGGACAGGGTCCTGGACATGCTGCGAAGACTGGCCGACAGGGACGAGGCGTTGCCGGCGTAGGGAGGGGGGGCGGACGTGGAGGCGCGCGGTCGTGTGCCGCCCATCCGCGGGCAGTCGTGCCGCTGGGGCGGCACGGGTGGGCGCGGGCGGCGCCCCGTAAGCGCCGGGCTGCGCGACCCCCCCTCCACCCACCAGCGCCGCACCCCGTTCCCCCGGGGTGCGAACGGCCGTCAGCCGGCCTCCTTGCCCTCCACCCCTCCGCGCCCCGCGCACCCCGCGCCCCCGGCCGACTGCAGGTCCGCGTCCAGCGCCGACAGATCCGCGTTCAGCGCCGCCATCAGCTCCTCCATCTGCTGGAGCAGCCCCTTCGGCTGCCCGACAGCGGTGGCGGCACCGGCACTCCCACTCCCGCCCTGCTGCGGCACTGTTTCTTCGGACATGACGGCCTCCTCGGCCCAAGGCCCCCTCGGGGCCGACGCGGGTGACGGACGGCGCCCCCGCGGCGACCGTCCGGTGCGGGCGCCGGTCGGTCCGGCTCCGCCCGAGCCCAGCGATCACCGCCGTACCGGGTCACTGGCGAGGTCGCTCCTCGCGAGCGGCCCGGACGGATTTCACCCGACCGGGCACGGGTGCGACCCGAGGGACCGATGGGGTTGACGGTGATCGCAGCGTGCAGGATGGAGGCATGGATCTCCGCATCTTCACCGAGCCCCAGCAGGGCGCCACCTACGACACCCTTCTCACCGTCGCCAAGGCCACCGAAGATCTCGGCTTCGACGCGTTCTTCCGCTCCGACCACTACATGAAGATGGGCTCCGTGGACGGCCTCCCCGGCCCCACCGACGCCTGGATAACCCTGGCGGGGCTGGCCCGCGAGACGAAGCGCATCCGCCTCGGCACGCTGATGACCGCCGGAACGTTCCGGCTGCCCGGCGTGCTCGCCATCCAGGTCGCGCAGGTCGACCAGATGTCCGGCGGCCGCGTCGAACTGGGCCTGGGGGCGGGCTGGTTCGAGGAGGAGCACGCGGCGTACGGCATCCCCTTCCCGAAGGAGAAGTTCGGGCGCCTGGAGGAACAGCTGGAGATCGTCACCAAGCTGTGGGCGACGGAGATCGGCGAGACCTACGACTTCCACGGCAAGTACTACGACCTCACCGACTCGCCCGCGCTCCCCAAGCCCACCCAGCGCAAGATCCCGGTCCTCATCGGCGGCCACGGCGCCACCCGTACCCCGCGCCTGGCCGCCCGGTACGCCGACGAGTTCAACCTGCCGTTCGGCTCGATCGAGGACAGCGAGACCAAGTTCGGCCGGGTGCGTGCCGCCGCCGAGGAGGCGGGCCGCAAGGCGGACGAGATCACCTACTCCAACGCCCTCGTGGCCTGCGTCGGCAAGGACGACCAGGAGGTCGCCCGCCGGGCCGCCGCCATCGGCCGGGACGTCGACGAGCTGAAGGCCAACGGCCTGGCCGGCACCCCGTCCGAGGTCGTCGACACGATCGGCCGCCATGCCGAGGTCGGCTGCGAGCGGATCTACCTCCAGATCCTCGACCTGTCCGACCTGGACCACCTGGAGCTGATCTCCTCGCAGGTGCAGGCGCAGCTGTCCTAGCGCGCCGAAGGGTCACTGTGACAAGCCTGTGGCCGGAACTGTGGCCTCCACCACAGGTGATGTGATCCGGATGCTGGTGGGGTGGCCCGATGCGGAAAGCCACCCCCTTGCTCCCGGTCCTCGTCGCCGCCCTGCTTCTGGCCGGCTGCGGATCGGAGCGCGCCGGCTCCCCGGGCGGCGGAGCCGGCGCGACGCCCCAAACCCCGGTGTCCGATCCGGGGCTGGACGGTGCGCGGATCACCGGCCTGACCCTTCCGTCCCCCTCGACGCCCGGGATCGTCTCGGCACACTCCCCGGTCTCCGCCGCCTACGAGGTGGTCAACGACAGCTCAGAAGCGCTGACGTACACGATCCTGATCGACTTCACGACGGCCGCCGGCCAGGTGGTGACCAACACCCGGCAGACCGTGCGCGACGTCGAACCGGGCAGAACCGTGCGGCGGACCGTCGACATGCCGCTCCTGACGGGGGGCGGCGGGGACATGAAGGTGACGCGGGCGAAGGTCTCCGAGGTCACCGGCGTCCCCGCGGCCGAGGCGCCGGCCGAGCCGGGCACCTGCCCCTCCTCCGGGATCAACGTCACGACCGACGAGGGCGACGCCGCCATGGGGCTGCGTGTCGTGGGACTGTGGCTGGAGAACTGCGGCACCGCCGACTACCACGTGGAGGGCTACCCGCGGCTGACCCTCCTCGACGAGGACCGTGAACCGGTCGACGGCGTCAGGATCCTCCAGGGCGGCGGCGCCATCACCACCGCCGTCACCGGCTCCGACGACCCGCCCCGGCCCGTGACCCTGAAGCCCGGCGAACGCGCCCGGGCAAGCCTGGTGTGGCGCAACACGGCCCAAGCCGGGGTCGCCGTCAACGCCCCCTACGTCAGGGTCCGGGCGAAGTCCGGAGCCGCACCGGTCATGGTGACGCCCCACATCGACCTCGGGACCACCGGAAAGCTGGGGGTCGGCCCCTGGCAGGCGGAGGAGCGGTAGCGGCGCCGATAAACGAAAGCGCCGGTCGGCAAGGCTATGGGATCGTGTGACCGTCGTCCTGCCGCGCCCTCGGGATCACCTCCCTGAGGGCTTTCGCACGTACGACAGCCATCACATCCACCGGCCGGAGAGGCCTCCCTGTGTTTCTGACGATCAGTACCACCGGTACTCCCGAACGCCCCGCCACCGACCTCGGCTTCCTGCTGCACAAGCATCCCGAGAAGGCGCAGGCGTTCTCCACGTCCTACGGCAAGGCGCACGTCCTCTACCCCGAGGCGGATGCCGAGCGCTGCACGGCGGCGCTGTTGCTGGAGGTCGACGCGGTGGCACTGGTCAGGCGCGGCAAGGGCAAGGGGCGCGGCGGCGCACCGGACGCGGCACTCGCGCAGTACGTCAACGACCGCCCGTACGCCGCCTCCTCGCTGCTCGCCGTAGCGCTGAGCGCCGTCTTCTCCAGCGCGATGCGGGGCGTGTGCACCGCCAGGCCCGAAGCCGCCGAGCAGCCCCGGCCGTTGCGCATCGAGGTGCCCGCGCTTCCGGCCAGGGGCGGACCGGAACTCGTACGTCGTCTCTTCGAGCCGCTCGGCTGGGCGGTGAGCGCCGAACCGGTGGCGCTGGACAGCGAGTTCCCGGAGTGGGGCGACTCGCGGTACGTCCGTCTCGTCCTGGAGTCGCAGGCGCTGACCCTCGCCGAGGCGCTGCGTCACCTGTACGTGCTGCTCCCCGTCCTCGACGACGCCAAGCACTACTGGGTGGCTCCCGACGAGGTCGACAAGCTGCTGCGGGCCGGTGAGGGCTGGCTGCCCGAGCACCCGGAGCAGAAGCTGATCACCAGCCGCTATCTGTCGCGCCGCTGGTCGCTGACCCGGCAGGCGATGGAGCGGCTGGAACTGGTGCGGCTGGCCGAGGCCGACGACACGGAGGTCGAGGAGATCGACAACGCCGTCGAGGCGGAGGTCGAGACCGAGGAGAAGCCGACCCCGCTCGCCGTGCAGCGCCGGGACGCGATCGTCACCGCGCTCCAGGCGTCCGGCGCCGCTCGGGTGCTCGACCTCGGCTGCGGGCAGGGCCAGTTGGTGCAGGCGCTGCTCAAGGACCCGCGGTTCACCGAGATCGTCGGCACCGACGTGTCGATGCGGGCACTCACCATCGCCTCCCGGCGGCTGAAGCTGGACCGCATGGGGGAGCGACAGGCCTCGCGCGTCCAGCTCTTCCAGAGCTCGCTGGCGTACACCGACAACCGGCTCAAGGGGTACGACGCCGCCGTGCTCAGCGAGGTGATCGAGCACCTCGACCTGCCCCGGCTGCCCGCCCTGGAGTACGCGGTGTTCGGCGCGGCCCGTCCGCGCACGGTGCTGGTGACGACCCCGAACGTCGAGTACAACGTCCGCTGGGAGAGCCTCCCGGCCGGGCACGTCCGGCACGGCGACCACCGCTTCGAATGGACGCGCGCGGAGTTCCGCACCTGGGCCGAGGCGGTGGCCGAACGGCACGGCTACGGCGTCGAGTTCGTCCCCGTCGGACCGGACGATCCCGAGGTGGGTCCGCCCACGCAGATGGCCGTGTTCCGTATCAAGACCGTGAGCGAGAAGGAGGCGAAGGCGGCATGACCGAGACCGAGAGCAAGACCGAGACGCAGACCAAGGGACGGGTCCTCCCCGTCACCGACCTCTCCCTCGTCGTCCTCGTCGGCGCCTCCGGCTCCGGCAAGTCCACCTTCGCCCGCCGGCACTTCAAGCCGACCGAGATCATCTCCTCCGACTTCTGCCGCGGCCTGGTCTCCGACGACGAGAACGACCAGAGCGCGAGCCGGGACGCCTTCGACGTCCTGCACTACATCGCGGGCAAGCGCCTCGCGGCCGGCCGCCGCACGGTCGTCGACGCGACCAGCGTGCAGCAGGACAGCAGGCGTCAGCTGATCGACCTGGCCAGGGAGTACGACGTACTGCCCATCGCCATCGTGCTCGACGTGCCGGAGGAGGTGTGCGCCGCACGCAACGCGGCCCGTACCGACCGCGCCGACATGCCACGCCGGGTGATCGGCCGCCACATCCGCGAACTGCGCCGTTCCGTAAGGAACTTGGAGCGCGAGGGCTTCCGCAAGGTACACATCCTCCGAGGCGTCGAGGACATCGAGGACGCCACCGTCGTCACCGAGAAGCGCTTCAACGACCTCACCCACCTCAACGGCCCCTTCGACATCGTCGGCGACATCCACGGCTGCGCCTCCGAACTGGAGACGCTCCTCGGCAAGCTGGGCTACACCGACGGCGTCCATCCTGAGGGCCGCACCGCGGTCTTCGTCGGCGACCTGGTCGACCGCGGTCCTGACAGCCCGGGCGTGCTGCGCCGCGTGATGTCGATGGTGCAGTCGGGCAACGCCCTGTGCGTGCCCGGCAACCACGAGAACAAGTACGGCCGTTACCTCAAGGGCCGCAACGTCCAGCACACCCACGGACTCGCCGAGACCATCGAGCAGATGAACGGCGAGAGCGAGGAGTTCAAGCAGCGGGTACGGACGTTCATCGACGGGCTCGTCAGCCACTACGTCCTCGACGGCGGCCGCCTGGTCGTCTGCCACGCCGGTCTGCCGGAGAAGTACCACGGCCGTACCTCCGGCCGGGTCCGCTCGCACGCCCTGTACGGCGACACCACCGGGGAGACCGACGAGTTCGGGCTGCCGGTGCGCTACCCGTGGGCGGAGGACTACCGCGGCCGGGCCGCCGTGGTCTACGGCCACACCCCCGTCCCCGAGGCCACCTGGCTCAACAACACCATCTGCCTGGACACCGGAGCCGTCTTCGGCGGCAAGCTCACCGCGCTGCGCTGGCCGGAGCGCGAACTGGTCGACGTACCGGCGGAGCGGATGTGGTACGAGCCGGCCAAGCCGCTGCGCAGCGAGGCGCCGGGCGGGCACGACGGACGTCCGCTCGACCTCGCGGACGTGCACGGCCGCCGGATCGTGGAGACACGGCACGCGGGCCGGGTGTCGGTCCGGGAGGAGAACGCCGCGGCGGCCCTGGAGGTCATGAGCCGCTTCGCGGTCGACCCGCGGCTGCTGCCGTACCTTCCGCCGACCATGGCGCCGACGGCCACCTCGCACATCGAGGGGTACCTGGAGCACCCGGCCGAGGCCTTCGCCCAGTACCAGGAGGACGGCGTCGAGCGGGTCGTGTGCGAGGAGAAGCACATGGGCTCGCGGGCGGTGGCCCTGGTGTGCCGGGACGCGGAGGCGGCCCGCAAGCGCTTCGGCGTGGACGGCCCCACGGGCTCGCTCTACACGCGCACCGGCCGCCCCTTCTTCGACGACGAGGCGGTGACCGAGGAGATCCTGGGCCGCCTGCGGACGGCGATCGAAGAGGCGGGCCTGTGGTCCGAACTCGACACGGACTGGCTGCTGTTGGACGCCGAGCTGATGCCGTGGTCGCTGAAGGCCTCCGGCCTCCTGCGGTCGCAGTACGCGGCCGTGGGCGCCGCCTCCGGCGCGGTGTTCCCGGGTGCGCTGGCCGCCCTGGAGGGCGCGGCGGCACGCGGCGTCGACGTGTCGGACCTGCTCACCCGCCAGCGCGAACGGGCCGACACCGCCGCGAAGTTCACGGACGCCTACCGGCGCTACTGCTGGACCACGGACGGCCTCGACGGCGTCCGCCTGGCACCGTTCCAGATCCTCGCCGTACAGGGCCGCAGCCTCGCCGCCCTGCCGCACGACGAGCAGCTCGTCCTGCTCGACCGGCTCGTGGAGCACGACGGCAGCGGACTGCTCCAGACCACCCGACGCCTGTACGTCGACACCGCCGACCCGGAGTCGGTGCGAGCCGGCGTCGACTGGTGGCTGGAGATGACCGGCCGCGGCGGCGAGGGCATGGTCGTCAAACCGGTCGGCGCGGTGGTGCGCAGCGCGGCCGGCCGCCTGGTGCAGCCCGGCATCAAGTGCCGGGGCCGTGAGTACCTGCGGATCATCTACGGTCCGGAGTACACACGCCCGGAGAACCTCGCCCGGCTCCGCGGCCGGTTCCTGAACCACAAGCGCTCCCTCGCGATCCGCGAGTACGCGCTCGGCCTGGAGGCACTGGACCGGCTGGCCGAGGGGGAGCCGCTGTGGCGGGTGCACGAGGCGGTGTTCGGGGTGCTGGCGCTGGAGTCGGAGCCGGTGGACCCGAGGCTGTAGCCGCCGACAGCGCCCCGTGGGACCCCGCGAGGGTCGATTTCCGGTCGAGTCGCCCAACTGCGGCGCGTCCGGCCGGACTTCGGCCCGCGCGTCCCCACTTGTCCCTGGTTAACCGCCAGTTGCCATGCTAACTTCGCAGGTCGGTCAGGCAGGCGTACCGGCTTCATGGGGGACAGTCGGTGGAGACAGGCGCGGGGTGGGACAGGCCCGAGGACGGTTCCGCGCGCCCGCGGGGGCTTCAGCTCCTCCAGGACCTGACCGACGGCCTGTGCGAGCTGACCTGCACGGAGGACTCCGAGAGCCGCCGCCAGTTCGCCGTGCTCCTCGGACAGCACCTCGGCCGACCGGTCGACGTACGCGGTGTCCGGCAACGCGAGGACGTGGTGGCGCTGGTGCGCGTCGCGCTGAACGTGGCGGGCGGGGAACGCGTACTGGTCGGGGTGGTCCGCCTCCTCGAAGGAAACCCGGCGGGCGACGAACTCGACCGGCTGATCGACCCCTTCCCGGCCGCCGCCCTCGAGACGCCGCTCGGCCCCCTCAGCCGCGACGACGAGAACAGCGCCCGCGCCGTCCTGGCCAAGGGCGAGATCTCCGCGAGCCGGCTGCGCGACGACCTGGTCGGCGAGCTCGGCGGCCTGGACCTGCCCACCGGGCTCTTACCGGAGCAGCTCCTGACCCACGTCCTGGAGTGGAACACCCAGCCCGACGGCCTGCCGCCCGCCGTGCTCCTCCTGGACCGGGCGGCCCGGCTCGCCCTCGCCCCCGGCCATCGCGCCGCCCTGTCCGGCTGGGCCGACGACTGGGCCCGGCGCGCCGGACTGACCGGGGAACTGGAGCGGCGCAGGGCCGCGCGCCCAGCCGTGGTGAGCGACCCCGACATCCCGCGCTGCCTGATCGTCGCCGTCGAACCGGCCCGGGACGGCACCGGCGAGATCGTCGTACGCCCCTGGCTCAACACCGTCCCCGGCCACTGGAACCCCCAGCCCGGCGAACCGGCCACCACCACCCTCGACGGCCTGGGCGCCGCCGTCGAGCAGGCCCTCGGGCAGGGCGCCCGGCTCTGGTCGGTGCCGCGCGAACCCGACCCGAGCGGACGCCTGCAGCCGCCGCCCTACATCGAGTTCCTGCTGCCGTACGACCTCCTCAACCACGACGTGGCCGCGCTGACCCACCGGATCGGCGACGGACGGCCGCTGCCGCTCGGGCTGAAGTACGGGGTGCACCTGCGGAGCCTGGAGCGCATGCGCAGCAAGGACACCCTGGTCAGGGAGCAGTGGCGGGAGCGCTGGCGCACTCTGCGGGAGCACGGGGTCACGGTGCACGGCTGGAGTGAACCGGATGGTGGGCGCCTGGACGCATGGCAGGCGGTGCTCGCTGGGGAGAACAGACATACGGCCGTGGTGCTGGACGCTCCGGCCGACCGCCTTGCCCTGGAGGCGCTCAAGGCCGCCATCGCGGAGGGGATCGGACTCGCGGTCTGGGACCGCAGAGGGGTTTTCGACGAGGAACGCCGGGAGGTGGTGACCGCCGTGTTCGCCGCCGTGCCGACGCCCGCGCAGATCCCGACGGCCATTCACCGGCTGCGTCGGAAAGCCGAGTTGAACGCCGCGGGGCCGAGCCGGTTCCTCGGCCGTCACATCGGCTTCTTCTGGGACGACCCCACCCGACTCGTTGACATCGATCCCGGCGATCTCGCCGGCGAGGAGGCACCGGCATGAGCGCGCACGAGCAGACGTCCCCGAACGGCTGGCGCGTCTTCCACGCCACGGGCAGTGCCCCGGCCGTCCCGCCCCGGCTGCCGGAGCCGCCGCCCTGGCGCCGGTTCCGCGGCGAGCCGCTCCAGCCCGCCCCGCCGGACGACCCGGAGGCCGCGCTGCGCCGCCTGGGCCCCGGCGACATCACCCCGCAGCTCGGCCCGGACGAGATCGACACCGTCAACGCCGCCCTGCTGCTGCGCAGGCCCCTGCTGATCACCGGCCCGCCCGGCGTCGGCAAGTCCACCCTGGCCTACCTGCTCTCCCGCGAACTGGGCCTGGGCCGGGTCCTGGAGTGGAACATCGTCAGCCGTACCACCCTGCGCGACGGCCTGTACGTCCACGACGCCATGGGACGCGCCCAGGCCATCGCCGCCTGGCAGGCGGGACCGAGGGACGTGGGCCTCCCCGAGTGGGCCGGTGCGCGGGCGGCCGACGAGGGGCCCGTCGCGGACGTCAACACGGCCCTCTCGTCAAGAGATCGTCAACTCCCGCCGTTCCTCGGGGACTTCATCACCCTCGGCCCCCTCGGCACCGCCCTGCTGCCCTACGATCGTCCCCGTGTGCTTCTCGTCGACGAGCTCGACAAGAGCGACATCGACCTGCCGAACGACCTGTTGCACGTCCTGGAGAACGGAAGCTATGACGTCCCCGAGCTGGTGCGCGAAGCCGCGGACACCGCGCGCGTCCACACCAGCGACCCCGGGGGCCACGCCCTGGTGCGCGGTGGCCGGGTCGAGGCGCGGGAGTTCCCGGTCGTGGTGATCACCAGCAACGGGGAACGCGAATTCCCCGCGGCCTTCCGCCGGCGCTGCCTGCCGCTGGAGATGCGCACCCCCACTCGGGAACAACTCCTGGCCATGGTCGAAGGGCACCTCGGAGCCCGCCCGCAGGGCACCGAAGACCTGGTCGACCTGTTCGTCCAGCGGGTCCAGGCAGGCGGAACCCACTCCCTCGACCAGCTACTCAACGCTGTCCAGATGACTACCGCGGGTGGTTTCCAGGCGGATGGTGCCGGGCGTAAGCTCGTGGAAATGCTGCTCCGCGACCTCGCGAAGGGCCGCTGAATGACCGGCTTTCCCAGGGAGCGCGCGTCCGGGCTCGGCGACGAGAATCCTGTTTCGGGGTCGTCGCCTCCTTCGGCGTTCCCCGAGTCCGTCGAGTATCCGCGAGAGCACGGAGCGACATTCCCCGCCGCCCTCGACCAGGACGCACCGGCCCGCCCGCCCCACGCCGAGGAACAGTCCGCGCCGCGCTGGCAGGAGGTCGCCGACGCGGTCTGGCTCGCCGCCCACTGGTCCCGCCACGACCGTCCGGCCGGGGAAGACACCGAGCACCCCGACACCACGCCCACCGCGCGGCCCACGAGCCCGGACGCCGACGCCGTACGACCCCCCGAGACGCCCGCGGCCGCCGAGGCCGGCCCCGCGACCCCGCCCGCCGACGATGCCGTACGGCCGCCGCGACGATCACCCGCCGACGCCGGCACCCCTCGCCCG
>NZ_JBXEJE010000063.1:0-50589 GCF_056820935.1 Streptomyces sp. Q2
TGCTCATCGACCTGCCCGGCATCACCATGAGCGGCAAGCTGTACGACTCCGCACTCGGCCTGGTCCTCATCCACGTCGCCTTCCAGGCCGGCTTCTGCACCTTCGTACTCAGCAACTACATGCGCTCACTGCCGCACGAGCTGACCGAGGCCGCCCTCGTCGACGGCGCCTCGGTGTGGCGCCTGTACTGGCAGATCGTGCTGCCCCTGTGCAAGCCCGCCATGGCCGCCCTGGCCACGCTGCTGTCCATCTGGATCTACAACGACTTCTTCTGGGCCCTCGTCCTGATCTCCACCGGCGAGAACATGCCGATCACCTCGGCCCTGAACAACCTCTCCGGCCAGTACTTCACCGACCCCAACCTGGTCGCCGCCGGCGCCCTGCTCACCGCCATCCCCACCCTGATCGTCTACTTCGCACTCCAACGCCAGTTCGTCAGCGGCCTCACCCTGGGCGCCAACAAAGGCTGACGCCCCCTCAAGCCACCTGTCTCTGCTATCTCGGAGCGCCACCAGTGAGCACTGAACGCCGCCTTCGCCTTCCCGGCATCGTCTACGGCGGTGACTACAACCCCGAGCAATGGCCCGAGGCGGTCTGGGCCGAGGACATGCACCTGATGCGCGAGGCCGGCGTGACCATGGTCAGCGTCGGCATCTTCTCCTGGGCGCTGCTCGAACCGTCCGAGGACGTCTACGACTTCTCCCGCATGGACCGCATCCTCGACCTCCTCCACGAGAACGGCATCGCGGCCGACCTGGCCACCCCCACAGCGGCCCCGCCCGCCTGGTTCTTCAGGGCCCACCCGGAGGCGCTGCCGGTCGACCGGGACGGCCGCCGACTGTCGTACGGCAGCCGCCAGACATTCTGCCCGTCCAGCCCCGCCTACCGCGAGGCCGCCCTGCGCATCGCGGGGAAACTGGCCGCGCGGTACGCCGACCACCCGGCCGTCGTGATGTGGCACGTCCACAACGAGTACGGCTGCCACAACCCGGCCTGCTACTGCGACACCAGCGCCGCCGCCTTCCGCACCTGGCTGCGCGCCCGCTACAGCGACGACCTCGATGCCCTCAACCACGCCTGGGGCACCACCTTCTGGAGCCAGTGGTACCACGACTGGGACGAGATCATCCCGCCCCGCGCCACCGCGGCTCCTGCGAATCCCACCCACCAACTCGACTGGCGCCGCTTCTGTTCCGACGAACTTCTCTCACTGTGCACCGCCGAACGCGAGGTACTGCGCCAAGCCGCCCCGGACATCCCCGCGACCACCAACCTCATGGTCCTGCGCACCTTCGACGCCCTCGACTACTGGCGCTGGGCACCGGAGTTGGACATCCTCTCCAACGACCACTACCTGATGTCCGACGACCCGGAAGCGGAACTCGACATCGCCCTCAGCGGCGACCTCATGCGCTCCCTCGCGGGCGGCCCGTGGTTCCTCATGGAGCACTCGACCGGTGCCGTCAACTGGCAGCCGGTCAACCGGGCCAAGGATGTGGGAGAAATGCGGCGCAACGCACTCTCGCACGTGGCCCACGGCGCCGACGGCATCGCCTTCTTCCAGTGGCGGGCGGCGAAGGCGGGCGCCGAGCAGTGGCACTCCGCGATGCTGCCGCACGCCGGAACCGACAGCGCCATCTGGCAGGACGTCGTCCGACTGGGCAAGGACCTGAAGGCCCTGACCGAGGTGCGAGGCTCCACCGTCACGGCACAGGTGGCGATCGTGTGGGACTGGGACGCCCGCTGGGCACTGGAACTGCCCTCCCAGCCCAGCGGCGAACTGCGCTACCAGGACCTGGTGCGCGACTGGTACACACCCCTGTGGCGAGCGGGCGTCGCCGTCGACTTCGTACGCCCCGACGACCCCGGACTCGACCGCTACCAGCTCGTCCTCGTCCCTTCGCTCTACCTGGTGACGGACGCGGCAGCGGACAATCTCACCGCCTTCACCGCAGGCGGGGGCACGCTGGCCGTCGGCTTCCACAGCGGCGTGGTCGACGAGAACGGCCACATACGCCTCGGCGGCTACCCCGGCGCATTCCGCAACGTCCTGGGAGTGGTCACCGACGAGCTCTTCCCCTTGCTGCCGGGAGAGACAACGGGGCTGACCGGTGACATACCCCCGGGTGCCAGGGCCGACCTCTGGTCGGAACGGGTGCGGCTCGCCGGCGCGACGGCCGTCGCCTCCTACGCCGACAGCAGGTTGACCGGCGTGCCTGCCGTCACTCGCCATGCATACGGCAGCGGCACCGCCTGGTATCTGGCAACCCACCCGGACCAGGACACCCTGGCCACCCTGCTCCACCGCATCCGCCAGGACGCCGGCGTCACCCCCGAACACCAGGTGCCCGCCGGAATCGAGGTCGTCCGACGCCACGGCACCGAGGCCGACTTCCTGTTCCTCATCGACCACACCGGAAAAGGAGCCGAAGCCCCCGCCACGGGGATGGAGCTCCTCACCGCCACCCCGGTCACCGGAACGGTCTCCGTCCCTCCTGGAGGTGTCGCCGTCATCCGAGAACCACACCGCACCACGTCCTGACACCGAGTCAGAAGTCAGTGTCAGCGTCTTACCGACAGCGCCCGCAACGGCCGATCCCGGGGTGCCACACACGTGTCGTGCCCCAGTCCGGTTGAGATCCATCCGGCCAACCGGCAGACCGTGTTGTGAGACGCCGGCCCCAAGGGTCGCCCCGCGTCGCCGGCTCCGCCTCCCGCCCGCATCGCATCGCATTGAGGGATGGCAGGCGGCGCCGGCAGCACGAGGCGCGCACCAACCGCCCGTGCTCGACGGTGACCGGTCGGCGGTCTCCGGGTACGCCGCAGGTCGTGAGCCGGCTTCGGACAGATCGGTGGCCGCGCTGTTCTTCTCCTTCACACCATCAAGAGGCCCGACAGCGAACCGCCGTCGGCGAGTGCCCCACCCGTCGCACCCGTCGCCCACGGCTCGACCACAGCTCCGCCCTCCCTCTGACCCGCCTCCCCCGCATTCCGCTGCTCCGGCGTAGGCCCACTCGCCGGGCGACGCACCCAACGCACCGAAACACTCCTACCCTTCTCGACTTGGGAGCCGCACATGTCCCCCGCACAGACAGGTGCCAGACGCGGCGCCGCTCCGCGCCCCCGTCTCACCGCTCTCCCGTTCCTGCTGCTCGCTCTGGCCCTGGCTGCGGCGACACTGGTCCTGCCCGCCGCGGGCAGGGCAGACGCCATCTCCCGCCCCGCCCAGACCCTGTACACCCCGCCGTCCGGCTCACCCGCCCCTGGCTCGCTCTACCCGCGAGGGCTGCGTCTGCAGCACAACGGGGCGGCCAACGGCACCCTCCTCGCCACCTTCGAGCAGTACACGAACAGCACCCCCGTCTTCCCGATCTACCGCAGCACCGACAACGGCACCTCGTGGACGAAGATCTCCGAGGTCGCCGACACCCAGAACGGCTGGGGCATGCGCTGGGAGCCCGAGCTTTTCGAGCTGCCCACGGCGATGGGAGGCTTCCCGGCGGGTACCGTCCTGGCCGCCGGCGATTCCGTCCCCAGCAACCGCGGCGGCACCAAGATCGACCTGTACGCCAGCACGGACCGCGGACTGACCTGGAGTTTCGTCACCAACATCGCCACCGGTGGCGAGGCGATCTCCAGCAACGGCCACACGCCGGTTTGGGAGCCCTACTTCCTGATGTCGGGCAACAAGCTGATCGTCTACTACTCCGACCAGCGCGACACCGCCCACGGCCAGGAGATCGTCCACCAGGTCTCCACAGACCTCCGCACCTGGGGCCCGGTCGTGGACGACGTGTCGAAGCCGGCCTACGCGGACCGGCCCGGCATGCCGGTGGTCACCCGGCTGCCCAACGGCAACTACGTCATGACACACGAGTACTGCAACGCGCCCGAAGGCGGCTGCTCCGTGTACTACAAGATCTCCGCCGACCCCGAGGCGTTCGGTACGGCCACCGACCGGGTACTGCGGGCGACCGACGGCACCATCCCCAGCGGGGCACCCTTCGTCACCTGGCTGCCCACCGGCGGCCCGAACGGCACCCTCGCCGTGAGCGGCGACACCGTGGAGGATCTGTTCCTCAACACCGAGAACGGTGACCCGAACGCCTGGACCCGCATCCGGGCCAACGTCCCCCGCGGCTACAGCCGCGGCCTGCTCCCCCTGGCCGACGGACACAGCCTCATGGTGTTCACCGGCGGCCGTGCCGGCGTGAGCACCCTCAATCCCGTCCAATACAGCGTCATCGACCTGGGCGGCGGGATTTCCGACGGTGCCACCTACAGCATCGCCAACGCCAACAGCAACCTGATGTTGACCATCGCGGGCGGCTCAACCAGCAACGGCACCTACGCCACCCAACAGAACACCACCAACGGCACCGACCAGCAGTGGCGCTTCGTCCAGCAACCCTCGGGCTACTTCAAGATCTTCAATGTCGCCGGCGGCAAGGTCCTCGGCGTGCAGAACCAGTCCACCGCCGACGGCGCCAAGATCCTCCAGTGGGACGACAACGGCACCCTCGACCACGAATGGGCCGCCGCCCCCCATCCCGCCGGCGGCTACACCGTCACCAACCGCGTCACCGGCAAACTGCTCGAAATCCCCAACGCTTCCACCACCGCCGGCACCACCGCCGATCAGTGGAACACTTCCGGCTGCGACTGCCAGCGCTGGAACCTCACCCAGGCCGCCCTGCCCCCGCTGGGCACCGGACAGTACGTCCTCGTCAACAAGAACAGCGGCAAGTACCTCGACATCCCCGGCGCCTCCAACGCCACCGGCACAGCCGTCGACCAGTGGCGCAACTCCGCCTGCACCTGCCAGCTGTTCACCTTCCAGTCCGCCGGCAACGGGGCCTGGACCATCAAGAACGCCAACAGCAACCTCAACCTGGACATCCGCAACTCCTCCCCCACGGCAGGCGCGGCCCTCGTCCAGAACACCGCTTCCACCGCCGACTCGCAGAAGTGGACGCTCACCGACACGGGCAACGGCTACTACAGACTCCGCAACGTGAACAGCTCCCTCGTCGCGGGCGTCGCCCAGTCCTCCACCGCCGACGGCGCGGCCGTCGTCCAGTGGAACAGCCTCACCGTCGACGACCAGCTCTGGAAGATCGTCCGCATCAACTGACCCGACGAAGGACAGGGGGCCCGGCATCCCGCCGGCCGGGCTCCCCGTCCGCATCCTCATCTCCGAGAACCACATGTCGTGCGGCTACGGCGCCGCGATCCGGAGAACGGCCGGCTGGACGCGAGGTGCAACCGGGGCGCGTCTCCCGGTTGCCTCGCGCAGCCGGTCACCCGGCCCGGATGCCGCCGGCCCACCGCGTTCCTCGGCGTGACGCGTGCCGAGAAGACCTTCCCCTTCACCTCTGAAAAAGTGAGTTCAGACATGACAGGTTCCCCTACTCGCCGGCACGTGCTGAGCGGGGCGGCTGCAGGAGTGCTGGCCTCGTTGGCGGGGATTCCGCTTGCAGGCACCGCGTCCGCGGCGACGTACACGGCGCCCAATCCGCGTGTGTGGGTACACATCAACGATGGGTGGCGATTCATCAGGCAGGACGTCACAGGTGCGCAAGCGCCCGGGTTCGATGACTCCGCATGGACCTCGGTCACCACGCCCCACACCTACAACGCCGTCGACGGCGCCGACGGCGGCAACAACTACTACCGCGGAGTGGGCTGGTACCGCCGCCACTACACCGTGCCGTCCGCCATGGCCGGGAAGAGGCTCTACCTGCAGTTCGCCGGGGTCAACCAAGTCGCCGACGTCTGGATCAACGGCACGTATCTCGGGCAGCACAAAGGCGGATACGCCCGGTTCAGATTCGACGTCACCGGCGTACTCGTCCCCGGCGCGGACAACGTGATCGCGGTGAAGGTGACCAACGCCTACGACACCACCATCGCACCGGTGGGCGCGGACTACTCCTTCGAGGGCGGCATCTACCGCAACGTGAGCGTTTGGGCCGTCGACAACCTTCACGTGCGGATGACGGACTACGCGGGTCCCGGCGTCTACCTGCGGCAGAGCGGAGTGACCACGGCGTCGGCCACGGTGACCGTGACGACGAAGCTGTGGAACGACAACAGCGCCACCAGATCGGTAGCGGTCCGCACCGTCATCGCCGACAGCAGCGGGAACGTCGTCGCGGACACCAGCACCACCGCGCACTCGCTTGCCGCGGCCACCGGCGCGGACATCAGTCAGACCGTCACCGTCAACAGCCCGCGCCTGTGGAACGCTCTGGCGGATCCGTACCTCTACAACGCCAGCGTCGAGATCCACGACGTCACCGCGGGCGCGGACAGGGTCACTGATGTGGTGACCGAACGCCTGGGCCTTCGCTCCGTCGCCGTCGATGCCAACACCGGCTTCCGACTCAATGGCAGCCACCTCGGCCTGCACGGCGTCAACCTGCACCAGGAGCGGGCCGTCAAGGGCTGGGCGACAACCGACGCCGACCACATCCAGGACTTCGATCTCATCCAGGAGGTCGGCGCCAACACCATCCGGATGGCGCACTACCAGCACGACCAGAAGGACTACAACCTCGCTGACGAACGCGGGCTGATCGTGTGGGCGGAGATCCCCATGGTCAACACTGTCACCAACTCGACCGCCTTCACCGCCAACGCCCAGGGCCAGATGCGTGAGCTGATCCGGCAAAACTACAACCACCCGTCGATCGCCTTCTGGGGCATCGGCAACGAGCAGCTTGACTACAACGGAGCCGCCACGAACACGCTGCTCCGGTCATTGGCCGACATCGTCGCGTCCGAGGACCCCGACCGGCTCTCCACCTACGCCGTGCGCGGCGAGGACCCCGACAACGCGCAGTCAGGGCTGCACACGCAGACAACGGGCTTCAACAAGTACTACGGCTGGTACTACGGCTCCGCGGACGGTGACCTGGGTGCGTGGGCCGACAACCTGCACACCACCTCCCCGTCCCGCAGGATCGCCATGTCGGAGTACGGCGCCGGCGCCAACACCACCCAGCACGCCCTCAACCCGCCGAAGCCCTCACCGGGTGGCTCCTGGCATCCCGAGGAATACCAGTCGCTGTTCCACGAAGCGGCCTGGAAGCAGCTCGCCGCCCGGCCGTACATCTGGGGCTCGTTCGTCTGGGCCATGTTCGACTTCGCCTCCGACGGCCGTAACGAAGGAAGCCGGCCCGGCATCAACGACAAGGGCCTGGTCACCCACGACCGGCAGATCCGCAAGGACGCCTTCTACTGGTACAAGGCCAACTGGGCGAGCACTCCGACCCTTTACATCACCAGCCGACGCTGGACCCAGCGCACCGACGCCACCACCGAACTGAAGGTCTACTCCAACGCAAGTCAGGTCACCGCCACTCTCAACGGCACCTCCCTGGGAACCCTGAGCAGCAGCGACCACATTTTCCGGTGGGCCAACATCACACTGAAGCAGGGGAAGAACACCGTGACAGTCACCGCGACCATCAACGGCTCCACGTATACCGACAGCGTCGACTGGACTCTCGGCTGAGCATTTCCACGCTCGGTAGCACCTGCCGTTTGACCAGTCGATTCGGCGCCCTCATCACCCGGTCCGCGGCGCGGCCGTAGCGCTACGGCGCGGATGCGCCGCAGACGTCCGCCCTCGAACGCGCGATGCGCGCGTTCGGTCGGACAGCGAACCGGCCGCGAGCAGTAGGGGCGCACATCACGGTGTAGCCGTCGACGACCCACTACAAGCCGGTCATTCCGCCTCCCAGGTCGGTCCGGAAGGGCGGGCAGGGCGACCTTGGCGTCCAGGCGTCCAGGCGTCCAGGCGTCCAGGGTGATAGGCCCCCGCAGATGAGAACGCACGCGACCCAACTGCGCACATGACCGAGCCAATGCGCGTCTGGATCACTTGGCGGTGAAGTCGGCTGCCTTCGTGTCCAGCGTCGTGTCGCCGGCTTTGGCGGTGGCCAGGACGGCGACGTGCCACAGACCGCCCGGGGACGCTTCAGCGTCGGCGCGGCTGACGGTGGCGGTATAGGTGCAGCGCACGGTGTCCTCACCGGCCGGCTCGCAAACGGCCGACTCCACGCCGGCCATATCCTTCGCGGTCAGCCCCTTCTTCGCGAAGGACGAGTTCGCCGGCCAGGCCAGGACCTTCACGTCCTTGACGCCCGAGGACGCCGTGACGTCAGTGGTGAAGGTCAACGAGCCGCCACGATCGCCGTCGGGGGCAACGTAACGGGCGGTGCTGTGCGCCACAGAAGGAGGCTGGTCCCCGGCGTGGGCGACGGCGAACGTTCCGGCACCTGCGAGCACGGCGACACCGGCGGCCACGGACACAACGATACGGCGAGACATGAACAATTCCCCCATGAGGCTCAGCTGGATCGGGCTGGCGCTTTTCGGCTGCGCTGTTGCACCCATACTGGCCGCGCCACGGGCACCGGGAATGAGCACACGTACTCAACTCAAGCCTGAGTAGGGCCAGTCCAGGTTGCGGGACCATCTGAGGGCTTGTGAGCGTCAAGGCTGAGCGGTCGCACGGTCGACCGTTTCTTCCGCGTCCGGACGTTGCCGTCGCGCTGACGGCGGCACGGGCGCGGCGGCCCGCCGACGTGCAAGGTGGTTGCGCTGGGGGGCGTCCTGCGCGTCGATCATCAGGTGGCAGACGAGGTCCCGGACGAGCCAGCCGGTACAGCCGGACGGCTGCTCGAAGTGCCGGTCCGGGAGTTCGTCCGTGCGCAGTGCTGCCCAGGAACGTGTGAAGAGAGCCACAGCGGCACCGTGGTGAGGTGCCGGAGCGGCGGACGAGGGCGGGTGCACGTCGCCTCGGGTCGTGGCGAAAAGGTCAGGGGTGGTGCGGGGCGGGCCAGGCGTGGCGTCCTGGCCGGCCCGGTCTCCCCGGCGGTGAGCAGGGCGAGGCGGCGTCCAGGTGTTCGGTGTCGTGGTCGGCGGCCGCGGAGACGGTGGCGGCCCATTCCCTGCGGACGGGCGTTGTTGGCCCGGTCGAGTTCGGTGGTGTGGACGCTCACGCCGCGGCCGTCTCCCGGGTCGGCGCGTCGCTCGACGAGGCCCTGGCGTTCGAGCCCGCCCAGGACGGCGGACAGATCGTTGCGCTGCAGCTGGGCCCATCGCTGTTCGTCGTCCGGTCCTGCGGCCGGACCGTCTGGTGCGTTCGGTCCTCCCTCACGGCTCCTGAGTACGGGTTTGCCAGCAAGTAGTTATGAGCGCATACTCCTTATGGCTTCATAGTTATGGAGTCATAACATTCTCCTGGGAGCTGTCATGACGACAACCACCTCCTCCCGGCATACCGGAGCGAGCGCGCTCTCGCCCCATGCCACGGCCCGCGCGGGCGGCCTGCATCCGATGGGAGTGCTCATCCTGCTGGCCGGCGCGTTCCTGCCGATCATGGACTTCTTCATCACCAACGTGGCCCTGCCCAGCATCGACGCCTCGCTGCACGCGTCCGCGTCCTCCCTTGAGCTGGTGATCGCCGGATACGGCGTCGCGTACGCGACCCTGCTGGTTCTCGGCGGCCGGCTCGGCGACCGCTACGGCCGCCGCCGGATCTTCCTCGGGGCCCTCGTCGGCTTCCTGCTCGCCTCCCTGGCCTGCGGAATCGCCCCGAACGTGGGCGCGCTCATCGGGGCCCGCATCGTCCAGGGCGCCACCGCCGCCCTGCTCATCCCCCAGGTGCTGGCGACCTTCCACCACGTCCTCGAAGGTGAACGCAAGGCCCGCGCGGTAGCCCTGTACGGGGCGGCCTCCGGCATCGCCGCCGTGGTGGGACAGCTGGTGGGCGGTCTGCTGGTCAGCGCCGACATCGCCGGCACCTCCTGGCGCCCGATCTTCCTGGTCAACGTGCCCATCGGCGCGGTCGTGCTCCTGCTGGCGGCCCGGATGGTGCCCGACACCCGCTCGCAGCACCCCGTCGGCATCGATCTGCCCGGCACCGTCCTGTTCGCCGCCACCCTGACCGCGCTGCTGGTGCCGCTCACCGAGGGGCACTCGCTGGGCTGGCCCTGGTGGACCTGGGCGCTGCTCGCCCTCGCGATCGTCCTGGGTGCCTGCACCTACGTCGTGGAAAAGCGCACCGAGCGGCGCGGCGACGTACCGCTGCTGCCGCCGTCCCTGCTGCGCCTGCCCTCGATGTCACGCGGCCTGGCCATGGTGTTCGCCTTCAGCATCGGCTTCGGCGCCTTCATGTTCGTCTTCGCCCTCACCGTCCAGGACGGCCTGCACGCCGACGCGCTCCACAGCGGCCTGGCCATCCTTCCGATGGCCCTCTTCTTCTTCGCCGGTTCACTCATCGCGCCCCTCCTGATCACCCGGTTCGGCCGGGCGGCGCTGTCCGCCGGCGCCGTCGTCCAACTGGTGGGCCTGGCCGCACTGGTGACGATCGTGCTCGAGAACTGGCCGCACGTCAGCCTGTGGTCGATGGCCGTACCCCTCGCGCTGGTCGGCGCCGGGCAGTCGATGCTGTTCGCCGGCCTGTTCCGCAGCGTCCTCGCCGACGTCCCCACCCACCTGGCCGGAATCGGCAGCGGCGTGCTGATCACCTTGCAGCAGAGTGGACTCGCCCTCGGCGTGGCCACCCTCGGCACGCTCTATCTGGTCCTCGCGCCGCACAACGTCTCCCACGCGTTCGCCGGAGTCGAGTACGTGCAGATGGGCATCGTCGCCCTGCTCGCGGTCGGCGCCTTCGCCCTGCCGCGCTTCAACAAGGCCGCGTCGGCCGCTCCGGTCGTCGACGCCTGAACCCGCCGCCCCGCGAACGCGGACGCGCTCATGGCCACCATCGCGCATGAGCGAGACCACGGCCATCCCGAGGGGCCGCGAAAGGGAGCACTGATGAGTCTCGAGTCTCCTGGACCTTTCCCGGTGACTCCTCCGCGTCCAGAAGGACGGGGCTTCTCGCTATGCCGGGTTGGCGTCGCGACGGACCAGCCCGGCCCGTAATACCTTGGTGGCTCCGACTGTGTCGGCGTGGGCGGTGTGGCCGCAGGCAACGCAGTGGACGGCGGCCGACGGCCCGGTGCCCGGGGGCATCACGGGTCTCGAACTGGGCCCGTGGGGCAGGATCGCGCGCTTCACCGCCGTGTGGAACGGGGCCTACGCCGACGACCCCATGCTGACCCGGCTGGCGCGGCAGGCGCGGCAGGCGCGGCAGGCGATTGAGCGATGACCTGAGCGTCGCCGATTCCGGCCGGGCGGTGGCGGGGGTCCGCTCGTGTCCGCTCGGCCGGAGCCGGACCCATGGGTTCGGTATGAACCCGGTATGACGGCGGCGCGTCAGGTGCGCGCGGGACCTGCCCGGGAGTACATGGCAGTAGGTCTCGGCGAGGAAGGGAGGTCGCGATGGGCAGTCTGCCCGAGCTGACCACGGGACGGTTGCTGTCGTCGTGGCACCTGGATGTGCCGGCGCTGCTGCTGGTCGGCCTGTTCGGGGTGCTGTACGGCTGGGGGGTGCTGCGGGTGAGACGGCGGGGCGAGCGCTGGCCCGTGCCCCGCGTCGGGGCCTTCGCGCTGCTCGGGCTCGGCACGCTCGTCGTGGCCACGATGTCCGCACTGGCCGTGTACGACCGGGTGCTGTTCTGGCCGGCCGCCGTCCAGAACGTCCTGCTCGACCTGATCGCTCCGCTCGGGCTGGCCCTGGGCGATCCGCTGCGCCTGGCTCTGAACGCGCTGCCCGGGCCGGCCGTCGGCCGCGTGCGGCGGGCGATGGCCGGGCGGACGGTGCGGCTGCTCACCTTTCCGCTGGTCAGCACCGCCCTGGTGCTCGCGACCGAACTGACGGTGTACTTCACGCCCTACTTCGCGACCGCGCTGCGTGACAGCTGGCTGCACGAGCTGATGTACCTGCACCTGCTGCTCGCCGGATGCCTGTTCGTGGTGCCGGTGCTCACCCGCGAGGAGGCACTGCCCAGGTGGTGCACCCATCCGGTCCGGGCGGCGCTGGTGTTCCTCGACGGGGTCATCGACGCCGTGCCGGGCATCGTGGTCATGACCCACGGCACGCTGATCGCCGGGGCCTGGTACCTGCACCATGCGCCTTCCTGGGCTCCGGACACGCGGCACGACCAGCAACTCGGCGGTGGCGCCATGATCAGCATCGCGGAACTGGTGGCGTTGCCCTTCCTGCTGGCCGTCCTCGTGCAGTGGGCGCACACCGAACGCGCCCAGACGACGGCCCTGGACCACCGCCTGGACGCGGAGCTGATCCTCGCGATGCCGGCGACGGGTGCCGCGCAGGGGCAGGGTGTGGTGGCCGACGGCGGCGGACGTGGTGCGGACCTCGTCCGCCCGTGGTGGGAGACGGAGAACGGCGAAGTGGCCGAGCGCATCCGGCAGCGGCGACCGGGCTGAGCGGCGTACACACCCCGCCGGCGCCGGCGGTCCACGGAGAGAGCAACGCCCGGGGACCGGCGCTGACCTCAGCGAACGGAGCGTATTCCGCGCACAGAGATGCATCTGGGTCCACACGGCCCCGGCGTGGCACTGCCCGGCCCGGAGACGCCGGGGCAGGGGCCGCCGTAGCTTTCGCGCAACTCCTCCATGTGCGCCACCCACCACTTCGGGCTACGTCGCGCTCTGACCGGCGCGGCCGTCCCCCGCCCGACCTGCCGCCCCTCCCCAACACAGCAGACAGACAACCCCGCCACCACGTCGAGCATCCGCACGGGATCGAAGACGGCGCGCTGACGACGGACCAGGCCGCCTGGCACGCGCTATAGCCATCCGCGGCGAGGACCGGCAACCTTCCCCCCTCACCCACCAGGCACCGCCCGGTGTTACTCCCCGCTGATCGGGCCAGGCCCTGTCATGGCTGACGCTCGGATCGGCCTCCCTGAGGTCGCCTCAAAAATGACCAATGCGGACCTCGTCGTGGTCGACAGTGTCAGCCGGCGATCACCCATAGAGCGAACCGGCTCCCGGGTTGTTGCCCTTGAAGCGCTGGCCCGCGGCGATCTCCTCGCCGACCACCGACCAGACGGTCTCGTCGTCCTGGAAGGGGAGTGGGTCAATGCTGCTCGTCTCCTGACAGATCCGCTCGACATCGTGCTCCAGGCGCTCGAAGTCGGCTTCCTCGTCGCCGTCGTCGCGGCTGAAGGTGAACTCCTCGAGCAGGCGCTGGAACCGGAGGGTGACCTGCACGAGGGAGGAGACGTCCGTGTGGAGTTCCTGCACGGTCCCCTCGTCGGCGTCGAAGGCGTGCACCTTGCCGGAACCGGGATCGAGGGCGAGGTGGGCGTTGAGCAGCCAGCCGATGACGGGCCATTCGCCCGCGTCCGCCGAGGCCTCCTCGAAGTCCTCGGCGTCGACCACGTCCTGGACGAGGGGCAGCCGACCGGAGTCCTCGTCGGGCTCACGCAGCCACAGCGTCCCGGCGGGGACGCCGACGGTCTGCAGGAGCCGGGCGCCCTCCGTGTCCGCGGTGGAGGGCGGGAAGGCGGTGGCGGGCAGGGTCGCGAGCCGGTCCTCGCCGAAGATGTCGGCCAGTTCGCTGCGTGTGATGTCGAAAAGCACTGCCGGAACTCCGAACTCGGCGGCGGCACGGGCGCCGTGGGACCCTCGGGGACGGAAGCGGTCACTACAACAGCGCCCGCTTCTCTTCAAAATATGCTGATGCGCGAACCAGGACTTGCCGAGCTGCCGAGTCCCGGTCTGCGGGAGCATCTCGGCACTGGTCCGCTCATGGCTCGGAGCCTAACCAGTCAGCGCGATGCCCTCCAACCGATGACCCAGCCGGCCAGCTCCCGATCTCACGCACAGAGATCCTTGCCCAGGTGACAAGTGACAGACCGGTCATGGCTCCGTGTCCGTGGTAGGCCAAGGCTGCCCACCCGACACACGGGTGCGTGTGGGGCGGGCCACTGTGGCCTTGGCGTGCTACCTGATGCCGATCTCGGCCAGCTGCAGGCGGAACTTGGTGGACTCGTCGGAAGCCGGAGTGCCGAGTTTGGTTGCCGTCAGTCGCAGGTAGCGGCCGGTGGAGGTGAGGTTGTAGGTCTGGGCGGCTCCGCTCGGGTTGGACTGTCCGGTGACGGTGCGGGCGGTGGTGTAGGTGCTGGATCCATCGGGGCGGGTCTGGATGGTGAAGTCGGCGGGGAAGTTCGCCGAGCCGCCGCCGGCTCCGCCGGCGTCGGTGCGCGGGTGGAGGGTGACGGAGCCGATGGACCGGTCGGCGCCGAGGTCGACCTCGATCCACACGGGTGTGGCGCTGACGTCGGCGGCGGGGAAGTCGATGCTGGTGAAGCCCTTGGCGCCGGTGACGCTGGTGGTGGTGCCCTCGAGGATCCGGGTCTTGCCCCAGTCGCTGTTCTCGAGTGTGCAGTTGGCCGTGACCGTGGTCGCGGCGGTGGGGACGGTGAGTTCGGCGAGTTGCAGGCGGAACTTGGTGGACTCGTCGGAAGCCGGAGTGCCGAGCTTGGTGGCTTGGAGGCGGACGTGGCGGGCGGTGGTGGCCTTGAATCCGTACGTCTGTACCAGCCCCTGGGGGTTGGACTGTCCGGTGACGGTGCGGGCTGTGGTGTACGTGCTGGAGCCGTCGGGGCGGGTCTGGATCGTGAAGTCGACGGGGAACCCCGCGGTCCCGCCTCCGGCCGCCGGTGTGTCGGTGCGGGGGAAGAGGCGTACGGCGTCGAGGTCGGTGTCGGCTCCGAGGTCGATCTCCACCCACACGGGATTCGCGCTGACGTCGGCGGAGGTGAACTCGTTGCTGGTGTACCCCCTGGCGCCGGACACACTGGTGAGCTTGCCGTCGGTGAGCCGACTCTTGCCCCAACTGCTGTTCTCCAGGCTGTTGTTGCTGGTGACCGGCCGGTCCAGGGCCAGGTTGTCGAGGCGGCCGGTGCCCGTCGCCGTGAACGTCCACGTGCCTGGCTGGACCTTGAAGTAGACGTACGAGGAGTCCTTGCCGTCGTAGCTGAGACCGCTGACGTTGCCCGTCGAGGAGCCGCCGGTGAAGACGGTGGTGCCGTTCGCCTTGATGACGGGCTGGGAGCCGCCGTAGGTGGGCACGCCCACCCGAGCGGTCGTCCCGCTCGGCGAGGTGAGCGTCAGGGTCACCTGGGTGCCGTCGCGTGTGATGCCGAGGCGGATGTCGCCCTCGGCGGTCGGCGTCACGGTGTTGATCTTCGTGAGGGTGCCGGTCTGGGGGATGACCTCGTAGGTCTCCCAGCCCGCCTTGGTGGGCCGGACGCCGGCGGCGTAGGCGGACAGGGCGTACAGCGGCCCACCGTTCCAGGCGTGGTTGTCGGTGCCTTGCGACTTGACCCACACCTCCCACAGGGTGTGGCAGGCGGGGTCGGCGACCTGGGCGGCGAAGCGGTTGCGCATCCGCTCCTCGGCAACCGTGGCCGCGCCCATGAGGTACAGCGCCTCCAGGACGTAGAACTCCATGTAGGGGCTTGCGTTGAGGTGGGTGCGCAGCACGTTGGTGATCGCCGGGTAGTGGCCGGCGGTGGCCAGGCCCGCGACGACGGCGAGGGCGTTGGCCCGGTCGTCGGTGTCGCCGGTATAGCCGGGCGAGCGGTACTCGTTCTTCGTGGAGTTCCACAGCAGGGTGTCGAAGTTGGCCTTGATGCTGGTGCGCTGGGCCTGCCATCCGGCGACGTCGCCTGTGTTGCCGCTGAGGTCGGCGAGCTTGGCGGCGGTGTCCAGGGCCAGGTAGTACCAGCAGTTGTTCAGGACGCGGGTGTCTATGTCGGTGCCCCAGTCCTGCCAGTCCCAGTCACCGGCACGGTGGGCCACCAGACCGTCGCTGCCCAGACCCCACAGGTCCAGGTACTTCTTCACCGCCGGGTAGGCCCCGGTGACCGTGCTCGTGTCGCCGGTGTAGAGGTGGAACGTCCAGAACGACCACACCGAGGCGAGCATCTGGTTGGGCAGTTCGGCGGTCCAGATGGTCGAGGGCATTGGAGAGTAGAGCGCCCCGCTGTCTTTGTACCAGGCCGCCAGCTGCGAGATGGCCTTCTTGCCGAGGGCGTGGGAGTTGGTGTCGAAGGTGTAGAAACCTTCCTTCAGCTGGTTGACCACGTCGCCCCACCACTGGGCGCGTTCGCGGGTCGGGCAGTCCATGTAGTTGTCCCGCATGTTGACGTACATGGTGCGGGCGGCCTTGGTCCACACGGTGTCGAGGAGGGCGTCGCTGCTGGTGAATGACCCGGCGAAGTCCGTGTCGTAACCGCTCTCCCGGTACTTCAGGTCCAGGATCGTCACGCCCGCCGGGATGGTGTACCGCACGGCGGTGCCGCTCATCCAGCCCAGCGCCTCGAACTCCTGGACCCCGCCGGTGCAGACGTAGGTGGCGCGGACGTTGAAGATGGTGGCCTGGTCGATGCCGACCAGGCCCTTGCCGTCGTCGTAGTGGTCGGTCTGGATGCCGATCACCGCGCCGGCCGGAGCGTTGACCTTCAGGTACGGCGTGACCTGGATGTTGGACGGCAGGGCGGCCGAGATGGCCGTGGAACCCTGGCCGGCGCTCGGGAGCGAGGCGGCGTTGGTGTAGGACTTCAGGCCGGAGTAGCGGAACTGCGGGATCGGCCGCTCGACGAGGCCGTTCCAGGGGGCGGCGCCGGCGGCGCCGAAGTCGGTGGGCGCACTCCAGGCACTGTCGTCGAAGCCGGATGACTGCCAGTCGGCCATGGCGCCGGCGTTGCGGGCGTCGTAGTAGACGTTCGATTCCGGCAGCCGGAAGTTGACCTGGGTGCCACTGGTGTTGTTCGAGTAGCCCGGGTGGACCGTGTGCTTCCAGCCGGTGTCGCTGACCAGACGGGTGATGGTGGTACCGGTCGCGATGTCGGACTGGAACAACAAACCGCCCTTGCCGCTGCTGCTGTGCGAGAAGCCCTGCTTGCCGAAGTACCGCACCAGCAGTGCCACGGTGTTGGTGCCGCTGGTCAGGTACGGGGCGAGGTCGATCTCGTCGTAGTACGTGTCCGTACGGTTCGGACCGCGCTTGAGGCCGCCCTCGAAGACCACCAGCGTTCCGTTCACCCACAGCCAGTACTTGGAATCGGCCGCGATCTGCGTGACCGCTTTCGACGGCGCCGAAGCGAGGGTGAACGATCTGCGGAAGGCCACCCACTGGTTCGCCGAACTGGAGGGCGCCCAGAGCCACTTGGCGGTCCACGAGACCGCCGCGGACGCCGTCGGCGCCAGCCCGGGCAGGACCAGGGAACCCAGGGTGGGGGCCAGGGCCACGGCTATGGCTGAGCGCAGGGCGGACCGGCGCGTGACATCGTGCATCGCGGGCTCCTTGGAGATGTGCGGAGAGGGCAGCAAACGCGCGGGCAAGCCGGAGCCGGGGGGAAGGGAATGGTTGGTTCCGGGGTTTTGAAACGTTTCATTCGCATGTTTGCAGGCGAGATCCTTGCCCTGTTCACTGCGTGGTGTCAATGGTCGTGCAGTCGGCGTTCTCACGAGCGGCCCGAGTGCGAAGGGAAGTCTCCGCACTCCAGGAGGGTGGGGCGCAAGACGTCTCTACCGCCACGAGCGGGCTCAGGCGCGAGCGCCGGAGAGCAAACTGGTCAGTTCCGTTGACGCGCCCTTAAGTGACATCTATCTTCTGCTCGAACTTGCGAACGAGGTTCGATTTTTCGAACCATGGCCGTCAAAGGGGACAGCCCGTGTTGAGCACCTGTCACTGGCTCACTCCTGAGACAGTCCCGTCGGCCCTCTTTGCCGCCTTCGCCACGCGGCCCGCGGCTGCTGCGTCTCCGGCCGCTGCCACACTCACGCGGAAACCGCGACTCCTCGGCCGCTGACCGGCATCACGCCACGTTCCACGTCGGCGCCGAGCCAGTCCTGCCCCCACGGCACACAGGCCGGGCCTCACCCTCGACCTCACTCGCACCTGATCACGGCACTCCAGATAGACAGGAACGCATATGCCCGCGGTTCGCGCTCGGCTGACGGCGATATTCATCGCCGCCTGCCTGCTCTTCACAGCCCAAGTCGTGACCACAGCTCAGCGGGCCGCCGCCGCGGACCCGGGTTACCTGATGACGCACTTCATCGGGGAGGGGGCGACCGGTCAGCAGATGTACTTCTCGTACAGTGCGGACGGTCTGAACTGGACCGATCTCAACGGCGGCGGGATGACCCTGCGCTCCACGGTCGGCACCCGCGGAGTACGGGACCCCGCGCTGGTGCGCTCTCCAGGCGGTGACAAGTACTGGATCATCGCGACCGACCTGTGCATCGGCTGCGGGCAGTCGTGGTCGGACTCCACCTCCAACGGCAGCCGCAACCTCGTGGTGTGGGAGTCGACGGACCTGGTCACGTGGTCGGCGCCGTGGCTGCTGAACGTCGCCGGCGCGATTCCCGACGGGCGCAACGCCTGGGCCCCGGAGGCGATCTGGGACCCGGCCACCAACGACTACGTCCTGTACTGGGCGACCAACGCCACCCTCAACGGAGTGCTGAAGCACCGCATCTACTACGCCCGCACCACCGACTTCCACACCATCACGACACCGCAGATCTACATCGACCGCCCCGGCACCCAGGGCATCATCGACACCCAGATCGTCGAGGTCCCCTCCGGTGTCGGCAACTACCGCTACGTACGGGCCTCCGGCGACGGCCAGATCACGCTCGAGGGCAGCAACTCGATCCTCGGCACCTGGACCAACCTCGGCAACCTCTCCGGCATCGGCCTGACCGGCTCTCAGGTCGAGGGCCCGATGTGGATGAAGTTCCGGGACCGCAACGAGTGGACCCTCTACCTCGACCAGTACGCGGCCGGAAAGGGCTACATGCCGGTCGCGACGAACAACCCGTCCGTCACCAGCACCTACCAGCTCCCCACGTCGGGAACCTACTCCCTGGGCGGCACCAAGAAGCGCCACGGCTCGATCCTGAACCTGACGGCCGCCGAGGACACCCGGATCCAGGCCCGCTGGGCGAACACCGCGGCCAAGCGGCTGCAGTCCTTCAACTTCCAGGACCGCTACGTACGGCACGCCAACTTCGATGTACGCATCGACCAGAACGTCACCAACGACGACGCCAAGTTCCGGCCGCGACCGGGCCTGGCCGGGTCCGGCACCGTCTCCTTCGAGTCGGTCAACTTCCCCGGCTACTACCTGCGGCACGACGGATCCGACTTCCAGCTCGTCTACAACGACCGCACCACCCAGTTCGCCGAGGACGCCACCTTCCGCCAGGTCGCCGGACTCGCCGACTCGACCTGGTCCTCGTTCCAGTCGTACAACCACCCCGACCGCTACATCCGCCACTACGCCTTCCAGCTGAAGCTCGAAACGATCACCACCGCGACGGGACGCAGCGACGCCACCTTCCGTCTGACGAGCTGACCTGACAGGGATGCCGGCGCCCTCGGGCGGCGCACCTGCCGCCCGCCCTCAAGCGAGGAAGGCGTCGGCATCCCACCCGCGAGCGCAACGCGACAGCAGGTGTAATTCGGGGCAGAACGCGGCATCTCTGACGAGGCGTCGCAGTCCCCTCCTCAGGTATGTCTTCTTCAGGGGATGTGAACCATGCACAGCGTGAGACTTCGGTGCCGCCGGAGATTCAGGCCGGGCGCTCTGGCCGCCGTGGCCGCCGCCTCGCTCCTGGTGGGCGTCATCGGCCCGGCGGCCCCCGCCCAGGCGGCGGAGATCACCGACGGCCTGGCCCTCTGGTACAAACTCGACGCCACCTCGGGCACCGTGGCGGCGGACGCCTCCGGCAATGGACGCGACGGCACCGTCAACGGCACCGCAGGCTGGTCAGGCAACGGTGAGGGACTCACATTCAACGGGTCCAGCACCTACATCAAGGTGCCCGACAACATCATGAGCGGCATGAACTCGATCACCGTCTCGATGGACGTGCAGATCGACGCCGCCCAGGCCACGCCGTATTTCATCTACGGCTTCGGCAACACCGCGAGCAGCGGCACCGGCAACGGATACCTGTTCACCACCGGCAACTCGTTCAGGACCGCGATTGCCTCCGGGAACTCCTCCACCGAGCAGAACACCCGGACCTCCGCGGCGCTGCAGCGCTCGGTCTGGAAGCACGTCACCTACACCCAGACCGGCACCACCGGCGTCCTCTACGAGGACGGCGTGGAGAAGGCCCGTAATACGTCGGTCACCCTCACCCCCGGTTCCATCGGATCCGGCATCACCACGGCCAACTACATCGGCAAGTCCGTCTACACCAGTGACAAACTCTTCAAGGGCAGGATCCGCGACTTCCGGGTCTACAACCGCGCGCTGGCACCCGGCGAGGTCCTCGACGTCAGCGGGAACACCACGGGCATCGGCGCGGCCACCCACCCCAAGCTGAAGATCGACGCCATCGTCGACAACAGCACCAGCAAAATCACCCTCCCGATGACCGAGGGCACCGACCTCACCACGCTCGCCCCGCAGTTCACCATCGCCCACGGCGCGGCAATCAGCCCCGCCTCCGGCACCCCCCGTGACTTCACCGACCCCGTGACGTACGAGGTGACCGACTCCGACGGCGAGAAGCGCACCTGGACGGTCGAGGCGCTCATCATGAAGAGCCCGGTCCTGCCGGGGCTCACCGCCGACCCGAACATCGTCCGGTTCGGCGACACCTTCTACCTGTACCCGACCACCGACGGGTTCGCGGGCTGGAGCGGTACGAAGTTCCATGCGTACTCCTCCAAGGACCTTGTCCACTGGACGGACCACGGCGTCATCCTGGACCTCGGACCCGACGTCAGCTGGGCCGACGCCCGGGCCTGGGCCCCGACGACGGCCGAGAAGAACGGGAAGTACTACTTCTACTACTCCGCCGACACGAACATCGGTGTCGCGGTCTCCGACTCGCCCACCGGCCCGTTCACGGACCCGCTCGGCAAGCCGCTGATCGCCCGCGGCGCCTTCACCGGCCAGATGATCGACCCGGCGGTCTTCACCGACGACGACGGCAAGCGGTACCTCTACTGGGGCAACAGCAGGGCGTACGTCGTGCCCCTCAACGACGACATGGTCTCCTTCGACGCCTCCAAGGTCACCGACATCACCCCGAGCGGCTACAACGAGGGCTCCTTCGTCGTCAAGCGCAGCGGCACCTACTACTTCATGTGGTCGGAGAACGACACCCGCGACGAGAACTACCGCGTCGCCTACGCCACCGGTCCCTCCCCCACCGGCCCCTGGACCAAGCGCGGCATCATCCTGGAGAAGGACCTCTCGCTCGGCATCAAGGGCCCCGGCCACCACTCGGTGGTCCACGTCCCCGGCACCGACGACTGGTACATCGCCTACCACCGCTTCGCGATCCCCGGCGGTGACGGCACCCACCGCGAAACCACCATCGACAAGCTGGAGTTCGACTCAAGCGGCCTGATCANCCACTCGGTGGTCCACGTCCCCGGCACCGACGACTGGTACATCGCCTACCACCGCTTCGCGATCCCCGGCGGTGACGGCACCCACCGCGAAACCACCATCGACAAGCTGGAGTTCGACTCAAGCGGCCTGATCAAGAAGGTCGTCCCCACTCTGAGCAGCATTGATCCGGTCTCCGTCGGCGCCACCCTGCCGACTCACACCAATCGCTCGTTCCGGTCGGTCAACTTCACCGGCCGCTACGCCGCCGTCCGCTCCGACAGCCTCGGCTACCTCGACCCGGTGACGTCCACCAGCACCACCGCCGTCAAGCAGGGCGCCACCTTCACCATCGTCCCCGGGCTGGCCGACTCCACCTGCTACTCGTTCCGCGACTCCGTCGGCCGCTACCTGCGCCACAAGGACTACCGCGTCCGCTTCGACGCGAACAACGGCACGGCCACCTTCAACAAGGACGCCACCTACTGCGCCCGGCCAGGCTCGGCCATCGGCTCGTTCAGCCTGGAGTCCTACAACTACCCCGGCCGCTACCTCCGCCACTACAACTACGAGCTGCGCATCGACCCCTACCAGGACAACGCCACCTTCCGCGCCGACAGTTCCTTCACGCCGGTCAACCCCTGGGCCTGACCGAATTCCCTCGCTCACTCCGGCTGCCCCGCACGGCTTTACCGTGCGGGGCAGCCGGCATCGTGGCACGCCGGGGCCCACGTCGGGCGGTCAGCCGCGTCGCGAGCGGACAGCAAGTCTCAGCGGCCGGGCGGTGGATGATGCCGTACTCACGCCCGAAACGGTTGGCCTCCCTCGCCGACCCGGTAAGCCGGTGCAGCCAAAACAAGTACGCCACCGAATCCATCTGCTGCCGAGTCAGTTCGGATACAGCCGCCACCGGTCCGGCCCGCCCCGCGATCGTGGACCGCCGTACGAACTCGCTCGGCCAAGCCCGGCGCGGGCGACGCCTTCAACTGGCCGCCCGAACCCACGAACACCCGCACGGGAGCCATCTGTGACGCAGCAACACCACCAGCCGTTACCCCGGCCGGCCCCCGCTGGACTCCGGGCTCGGCCGGGCACCAGCGTAAGCGAGTAGGTCGTGCCCCCTGAGCGCCAACCGGACCGCCCTGCGCACCGGCGTCCCTCCCATGCCGACAACTCCGCGCGTGTCTCCCGATCGGCCGCCCACACCAGCCCTGCCGCTGCCGCTGCCCCTGCCCCTGCCCCTGCCCCTGCCCCTGCCCCTCAAGACGGTGCACACTCTGACGCAGCGACAAGTTCCCCTCGTCAAGCACCCAGCCGTGCTCAGCCTTCCGCTCCCACGCATCCACCGCCTGCCCACCGCCTCGGTCCCATGCTCCTGCCTGGATCGACGCCGTTGACGGCAGTCAGCTGACGGGCCGTACCGGCTTCGCACTCCACCTGCTCCGGGACCTCGACGCCATGCCGGCCGGATCGCCTTGCATGCCGCCCCCGGCGGCACCGAAAGCGCCGTGAACCGCAACAGAAAGACCCACCCGCGATATTCGAGTGAACGTACGGAAAGGGCTGCGTAAAGTGACGAGCGTGGACGCAGCTGACTTCTACACCGGAATTGTCGCGGAGATCTACGGACCGCTGAAGTCCTTCTCCCAGGACCCCGAACCATACGCAGCCTTCATTCAGCAAACCGGCATGCCGGCACTGGAGCTGGGATGCGGAGACGGTGACCCCCTGCTCGAACTGCGCCGACGCGGCCTGGACGTCGACGGCGTCGATTCCTCCGCCGACATGCTGGAGCGACTGCGACGCCGGGCGGACGAACAAGACATCCGTGCCGACGTGTTCCACCAGCGCATGGAGACTTTGAACCTGCCCCGCCGCTACCGGGCGATCTTCCTCGCCGGACCGACCTTCACCCTGCTTCCCGACGACTCCACCGCGCTCGCTGCCCTACGCGGCATCCGCACTCACCTGGCTGAAGGCGGTACCGCTCTGGTGCCCCTGTTCACTCCCACGCCGACCCCCGCCGAACAGATCGGCCAGGTGCGCACGGCCGCCGCGCCCGGTGGCGCCGAGCTCCGGGTATCCGTCGTCGCCGAGCAACGCGACGAGACAGCCCGGACACAGACGACGCTTCTCCGCTACGAACGGCACCACGGCGCAGACAGCACCATCGAAGAGCGACCGTGGGTCATCCATTGGTACACCCGGGACCAGTTCGAGAAGCTGGCCACGACCGCCGGCCTGACCGTGACCGCGGTCACCGATCCGGACGGCAAGCCCGCCCCTGCTGATACCACCGACCTGCTGCACTTCAGACTCCAAGCCACCTGACCACCTCTCCGGGATCACTCTCTGCGACCGCTCCCCAATTCGACGACAACGAGCCCCGACTGGCGCCAGCGCTGGCCCAAGCGGCGAAGGACATAGCGGAGAGCCGTCTCACCGATTCCGGCCTCTCCCCCTCGGCACTGTCCCGCGAACTCAACATCTCGGTACGGACCTCCAGAGGGCTTTCGCCGCGGCCGAGGAGTCGGTGACCGCATACACACGCCGCAGACGGCTGGAGCAAGCCCGGTTTGACCTGACGACATCAGTCGGCCCACCGAGCATTTCGCAACTCGCTGCACGCTGGCAATTCGCCGACAGCAGCCACTTCATCCGTTCCTTCAGGAAGCGGTACGGCCAAACATCCGCCCAGTTCGTCCGGTCAAGAAGCCGTCCGACGCCCGGACGAACGTCCACCTGAGATGCCTTCCCGGAGATTTGCAGAGTGGCCTGCCCCATGCGCGGCGTGCGGAGACCGGGGGAAGCACCCTCCTGGTCTGGGCTCCGTGGTCACCGACGCTCTGCAGAAGGGGCACAACTGCCGTTCAGCAAAGGACGGGTTACCTGCGGCGACAGCAGCTCGCCGCCGGAAAGAGAGCGATACGCGAGGCGAAGCCCCAATTTTCTTGAGGCCCGAGGCCCGAGGCCCGGACGCGCTGGAAGTAGGCGGCATCTGGTCGGTCACGTCATCCAATACCATGGCTGAATACCTCAATTGCCCGGCGTTGAGGGCGGACGCGGGACCCGTCCGCCCTCAGGGTGAGCGCCTGGAGTTTCAGCTACGGCGCGGTCGGGTCACGAGGGGAGCGGACATCGACAAGCCCACCAGGTCGGTCCACACGGCGTCGCCGACTCCGTCAATGGCTTCCTTGGTAGCTCGCTCCTCGGTGGTGAGGACGTTGAGTTCCACCCGGACGTCGTACGGCAGGTAGTCGAGGGCCAGGCGGCGGCCGACGTAGTCCATGACGGAGGCGGCCTGCTTCACCTCTGGGTCGTTGGTGAGGCCGGCGGGCTCGAAGCGCAGTCCGACGTACTCAGCGACGAAATTCCTGAGCGCGACCCCGTGCCGGAGGCCCTGGGTGATGGTCGAGGAGAAGGCATCCATCATTCCCGCGAGCGTGGATCCCTGCTTGGCCATGCGGATCAGTACTTCGGCGATGGCCCCGTCCTCCGTGCACGCTACGGTCAAGTACCCCTTGCCCGCGCCGACGGTGAACGACCGGGTCGTCGACTTCATGCGCCGCGGGGGGCGCGACCGGGGCGGACTGGTCGCGCCCCCCGCGCTGCGCTTCCGCGTCGTGCTGTCACCGAACCGTTCCGCCATGAACCGATCCTCATCCGTAGTCGCGAAATGGGACAGACTGCGCCCCACAACACAAACTGTGGGCATCAACTCGACGATGACCACAACATGTTGGGGTTACCGTAGGGGTCGGAGAGAGACGGAGCCACACGCGGCACGCTGAACCTCTGGCGTCTGAAGCTAGGAAAAGTACCCGCGTCTGTGTGGCAGGACAGCAAGCTCCAGGTGCTGATTCTCGCGGACAACACGCTGACGGGTGGCGCCCAGGCGCACGGCGCTTCGCCGCCATGCGGCGGCCGGAGACGAGCAGGCCCGGGCCGCCGGCCTTCAGCCCTACGCGGGCGAGCAGTGTGCCCAGTTCGCGGGTGGCCAGCCCGACGCGATGCCAGCCTGGCGAATACGGCCACGCATCCGACGGCGCAAATGGGAAGAAACAGCTGGGACCGAACAAGCACAGACCGCGGTCGCAGCGGGCAAGCGCGAAGCCGCATGAAAATCGAAGACGCCCACCCAACGGGCCAGCCACTGTTCAGGATGGCCCCTACGCCAGTGATCAGAATCCGGCCCGCTCGTCGTCCGGGTCTGCCGCTGTGGCGGTTACCAGGGGGGCGATACGGCGATAGGCGGCGCGGGCGTGGACGATCCGAGCCAGCATCGTGCCGACCAAAGTCGCGGCGCACAGGCAGGCGAGCCAGAACGTGTCGCGGTGGCCGGCCCAGGTGAGGGTACCGACAGGCGGGATGGCGAAGCCGTTGAGGATGAGCCAGCACAATACGGCTGTGCCTGGAGCCGCAGCGAAGCTCGCGTATACCCCGAGCAGGGAGGCCAGCAAGGACAACGCGGCCAGGGCGAATCCAGGGCGGTCCAGGCCTATCAGGGCATTGTGCAGGGCCACCACCGTCAGAGCCCCGCCGAAAGCTGTGACCCACACCAATGGCGCGGCGACAGGCTGCGGGACGGGCCTGGCGCCGGTCCTCAGGGCAACCAGCTCGACCATCCTCCAAGCCCTCCTTCGGCCCCTCCCCCGCGCCCACCCGGCACCGGCCGCCACTCCAGCGTGGGCCTGAGCAAAATTGTCCCACTCTTCCATCGAGCGCACTCCCGCAAGCCAGGCTTACTCGTTTCCGAACAACGACCTCGGTGATCTCGAAGTCCCGGGAGCGGGCAGGCCCTCAGGCCGCGCGAACAGCCGGGCTTCCAGCCCGGTACGGGAGATGCCGGAGCGGCTGGAGAACGTTGTGCTTTTCGAAGACGTATCCATGCCGACGACGCTAGAGATTGACTCATGCGTCAAGGTCAAGCCGTCCGGCCGGTGGCAGCCTCGAGACGTCCCTGGAGGCCGAACGGGGTGTTGGCCCGCACGGAGTGCACACGACTCGATGACCTCGGGGCCCGGCCCCGTGTTACTTCCCGCCCAGCGACGCCGCCTACCCGCGCGACCTCTAAGATCCCGAAGTCCAGGTGGATCCCGCTTCCCTCGCCCTCTCGTGCCTGGGCGATGTGTCGACCCGTCACGAACGCCGTCGGTCCGGGCGAATGCGGGGCTTCTCCGGATCGGGCAGCTGCGAGGAGGCACTGTTCGGCTCCGTCATGCGAGCCGTCTCCGAGGCCGGCGCACGGAGTGCCTTACTCGGGCGGTCGCTTTGAGTGCTTCACGTCCGAGTACCGTGCGATGCCTCGGATACGCGCGCGCCACCGCGTTTCTGCACCGTCCACATCCTGGGATTGGGCGGCTTCGGACCGTCCACCGCACGACGCGAGGACTATGCTGCTGTATAGACGTCCCAGACCCCGGCGGCATGCTGTTGCTGAAAACAGAATGGCTGCGGGGTGCGGACTGTTCGTCTGTCACCCGGCGCATCCCTGGAGGGAACTGGGTGGGTCCTCTGTCCTGCTGCGCAGACTGTCGGACCGACCGTTGCTCCGCCTCCGCCGAACGTACGCCACTGCCGGGAGCACGCCCAGGATGCCGGGACTCCGGCACCACCGCGCCCGCTGCCGGATGGTTTTCCGAACCGAGGCGTCATGCCCCTTCCCCAGCTCACCGCGTACCGCCAGGACCGAGAGAATCGGGCGCTGATCACCCTGTCCGGTGAGATCGACCTGGAATCCGCGCCCTTGGTGCGCGCGTCTCTGGAGCGGTGCCTGCGGGACGGTATCCGCGCCATCGACGTGGACCTCATCTCCGTCACCTTCTGCGACTGCACCGGACTCAACGCATTCCTCCACGCCGCGCAGCAGGCCACCGTGGTCGGCGGGACCCTGCGACTGCACCATCCGCCACCGACGCTGGCTCGGATTCTCGACCTGGCCGGCTGCGAGTTCTTGCTCCTCGGCCCTCTGTTCGGCCACCTGCCGACTCCTCTCGGCGACACCCCGGCCGCGCCCACTCCAGCCCCGCCGCACCGGTCTGTCCCGCTTGCGCCTGCTCTCTCGGGCGATGAGCGATGACGGCCGAACCCGGACGGGGACAGTCACGGAAGCGGGGGGACGGCGAGCCCTCCGCCATGGCTCCGGTGTGGTTGCGTCGGCTGAACCGTTGGCTGGTGGAGGGCCTGCGTGAAGAACTGGCCGATCTGTATGTGGAGTCCCGCGTAACGGCGCCGGGTGACGCGTACCGCCGTCCCGGCCGCCAGGACTTCTTGACCCGTCTCACCACGGACATGCGCCGACCGGGATTCGCCATGGTGATCGGCGAGATGGACAGACTGATGGGATGCGCCTTCGGATTCCCGGTACGCGGCGACGGCTCCCGGTGGTTCGACTCCCCGGGAGCATTGCCGTACCGCATCGATCAACCCGGGGTGTCCGGCAGCGTCTTCGCGTTCGGCGACATCATAATCCGGCCGCACCCGCAGGACCGGGCTCTGGCCCGTCGTCTGCTGGAGCGGCTGCTGACCGACCACCAGGCATCACTCGGCGCCACACTGGTGGACCGGGCCGATCGGCCTACTCTCGCCGCGCTCCGCTCCTGGGGGTGGAGGGACGTCGGAGAGCTTCGCAGGCCGGCCGGTCCCACCACGTTCCGCGCGCTGGTATTTCCCGTGGGGGAACGAACCGGGGCGAGGGCGGACGGCCTTGTCGCGACGCGTGGAGGCGGTGGCCCGGGTGGGGCCTGACAGGCGGTCGGCCCGCGTTCGGATGCTGGTGGCCGAGCAGGCGGTCCAGCGTGGTGCCCGGGTCGGTGTGGTGGACGTGTGCACCGCGGCCGTGGCCGCGCTGCCGGTCGGCGGGGCCGGGCTGTCGGCGATGTCCCGGTCCGCGCCGAGCCATCCGTTGTGCAGCACCGACGACATCAGCGAGCGACTGGAAGAGCTCCAGCTCACCCTGGGCGAGGGACCCTGCGTGGACGCCTTCCTGCAGGGCTCGGCCGTCCTGACACCCGATCTGCTCACCCGTGACCTGCAGGACCGCTGGACCGTCTTCACCGACGCGGCCCTGGAAGCCGGAGCCCGCGCGGTCTTCGCGCTCCCCCTGCAGATGGGGGCGATCAGCCCGGGAGTTCTGGATCTGTACGCCAATGTGCCGACCGCGCTGGACGCGGAGGAACTGGCCGACGCACTGGCGTTCGCCGATCTCGCGACGTTGATCCTGCTCGATACAAGGATCGACGAGACAGGCGCGCCGACCGGCGAACCTAGGCCGGACCAGAGCTTCGAGGACCTGGGCGCGTACCGGGCGGAGATCGACCAGGCCAACGGCATCCTGACCGTCCAGCTCGGCGTCGGCATCGAAGAAGCCTTCGTCCGGCTTCGTGCCTACGCCTATGCGCGGGGACGCCGGCTCGCCGACGTGGCCGCGGACGTGGTGGCCCGTCGGCTTCGTTTCTCACCGGACGCGGAGCCGGACGAGACTGATGAGGAAACCTGACGCATGGGTGCCAGCCGAGAAACGTGCCGTACTTCCCGCCCCTTCGGGCCGGGACTAGTCTCAAACGAGGGTGCCCACGATGGATCAACAGCTTCTGGCCAAGACCTTCGTCGAGCTGGCCGACAATCTGGTCGCCGACTTCGACCTCATCGACTTCCTGCGCCTGCTGACCGACCGCTGCGTGGGCATGCTCGACGCGAGCGCCGCCGGGGTGCTGCTCGCCGACCGGGACGGCAAACTCCGCGTCATGGCCGCCTCCGACGAACAGGTGCGGCTGCTGGAGCTCTTCCAGCTCCAGAACGACGAAGGCCCCTGCCTCGAGTGCTTCCGCACCGGCGCACCGGTGATCATCCACGACCTGACACGAGAGGTCGACCGCTGGCCACGTTTCGTCACGGCGGCCCACCGCAGCGGGTTCGGGGCCGTCCAGGCCCTGCCCATGCGCCTGCGGGACGAGACCGTGGGCGCCCTGAACCTCTTCCGTGCCGCCCCCGGCCCCTTCGACCCGCCCGCCACACTCATCGCCCAGGCCCTGGCCGACGTCGCCACCATCAGCCTGCTGCAACAACGCACCGTCCACCGCGGCACGGTGCTCAACGAACAGCTGCAGGCGGCGTTGAACAGCCGGGTACTGATCGAACAGGCGAAGGGGAAACTCGCCGAACGCCAGAGCATCGACATGGAGCAGGCGTTCACCGCGCTCCGCGGCTACGCCCGCGCCCACAACCGGCGTCTGGCCGACGTGGCCCGCGCATTCATCAACGAATCCGAACCCCTCGCCGGTCTGGGGGCCTGACCGGCGTCACGGCACGGCAGGGCCACCAGCCTGCACGGCCGCAGGGGCCCGGCCTGGCCACTTCGGTGATGGCGTCGGCGATGCGCAGCTGGACATCCCCGGCACTACTGTCGCGGCGGCGCAACCACTGCTGCGTGGTGCACGGCCTGATGGGGCGGCGCCAGTAGGCGCGGCGAAGGCCATTGGGTCAGCCACCAGAGACGTCGTCACACTGCCCTCCTGCGATCGTGGGCCTCGGCCATCACCTGGTCGCGCAGGCGCGGACAGGTGCGGGTGATCAGACGGGAGACGTGCATCTGCGAGAGTCCGAGTTCCAGGGCGATGCTTCCTGGGTCATCTCGCAGCAGAACCGTCATCGCCGGACCGCTGCCCGAACTGTCCACCGGCCTCGGTGTGAGCACCTCCCAGGCCGGGATGCTGATCACCGCCTTCGCCGTAGGCATGATCATCGGGGCGCCGACCATGGCCCTGGCCACCCTGCGCCTGCCCCAGCGCCAGACGCTGCTTCTGAAGTACGGCCCCGACGGTTTACGACTACCACTGACGGCCAGGCATCGATGGCGCCCGCAACGCGGCGCCACGCGTACGCATCGCTCATCACGCCCGGGACGACGACGAGGGCCGGAGCATCCTGCTCCCCGTAAACATCGACCGTGACCCAACTGTCCCCGCCGGCCGACAACTTCTTCTGATCGCCCGGTCCCGATGAGAGCGCGTACGTCCTGGGGGGCCCGGACCCCCTCCTGGGGGTGAGCGGGGGTCCGGGCCGGCGCCTCGGCGTGTGCGTACCTACCCTCGGCGCAACCCGCGCCAATATCCTCGTGTCCAGTGCTCGGCCAGGAGAAATGCACCGTCAGGCTGTCAGGAGTCGAAACACTCCCGACCCGTGGCGCCCGCCGGTGTGAAGCACAGCCGTAGGCCGGTGCGGTTCGGGCCGCCGATCATCGGCGTGAAACGGTAGGCGCTCGTATCCGCGGGGTTTGTGATGACGACTCGACGCGGCCGGACGCCGGGGGCCGAGACCTCGATCATGTCCCCGACTTTCGAATGCCAGATCCGGCCCCATGCGGCGGCGCACACCTTGCTGTACCGGAGCTCCACACTCGTACCGGTGCTGGTGCGATGGGGCGGACCGAGCGAGTCCACCCGGCCGGGTATCCCGCAGGCCATCGGGCTGGGATCCTTCCCGTCGCACGCCTTCCCATGGCATCCGGGGACGGGATCCAGCGTGGGAGACGCCAGGCTTGCCGGGCTTCCGGCGGCGGTGCCGGGGCTCCGCAGAGACAGGGTCGCCAAGATCGCCACCGCTGCCACACCCACACCGGCGATGAACAGCCCCAGGCGCCGAGCCCTCCTGTGGACGCCCGCGTCCGCCTTGGTCTCCACAGCACGTGCGGGGACCAGGGCGGACGCGGGCGAGGACGGCGGCGAGGACGAGGGCGGAGCAGGGGGGCGGGTGTGCCGGGCGCGCCCGCTCCACTCGGTGTCCGCCAGTTCCCACAGCGCGAGCAGCCGCCCGGCGGGCTTCCCCGCTATCGCGCACAGTGCCTCGACGGCGTGCCGGGGCACCGGCTTCTTCCCGTTGAGATAGCGCTCCCACGACGATTTGCTGTACGCCGTGCGCTCGGCCAGCGCCGCCAGGCTCAGGCCTGTCCGCGCCCTCATTTCGCGGAGCCCTTCGGCCAGTGCCGCGCACTCCGGTGCGGGGCCTGTCATCCGCGCAGCACCTGCCAGGTATGCGGGCCCACGACGCCGTCCGCCGGCAGCCCGGCCTTCTTCTGCAGACGCATCACGGCCGCGATGGTCTGCTGCCCGTAGACCCCGTCGACGATGCCCGGCTCGAGCTGGTGATGGCCCAGCAGGCACTGGGCCTCCACCACGTCCCAGCCCGGTCCGGCAAGGACGGCGCTGCGTGTTGCGCTGTATCCGGCGAACAGCCCCTCGCCTGCCGTGCCGTTCCGGCGGACCTTGCAGGGGTACGACTTGCCCGGCTCGAAGACGTACCAGCCCAGCCCTTCGGTAGAGGTGTTGTTGCTGTTGCTGCCGGTACTGGCACCGGTGCTGGTGGTACTGCTGCTCGGCCGTGGGCCGTCCTGCGCTGTCCGCACCTTGGCGACCCCGCCGTCGTCATCGCCCCAGGGCCCGGCGATCAGCATTCCGGCGGCCATCCCCACGAGCGCGGCGGCCACCACGGCAGCGAGGGCGACGGGCCGGGGTATCCCCGACGGCTGCCCAGCCCCCAACGGCTCGGGCCCCTCCTCCAATGTCCCGGGCCCCTGCGCCAGGACTCCGGGCTCTTCCTGCAAGGTCTCGGACCTTTCCGCCGAGGCCGCAGAGTCCTCAGCCGCACCAGAACGCTCGGCAGCCGCCTCGCCCCGTGTCCCCTGCTCGCCGCCGTCCTCCGTACCGGCCGACGAGGACGACGCGATCCGCTGTGGCCACGCCTTCTCGGCCACCTCATGCAGCACCAACAGCCGGACCGGGTCGGCCCCCGCGACCCGCGCCAGCTCCTCCACCGCGTGCCGCGGCGGCAGCGCCCTCCCATTGAGGTAGCGATCCCACGACGAGCGGCTGTGTCCGGTCTTGACCGCGAGCGCGTCCAGGCTCAGCCCGCTGCGGTCCTTCAACCTTCGCAACTGCACCACGAGTTGCCGGACTCTCTGGTCCAAAGAGTCCGGCAGTTCCTTCCAGCGCGACACGCTCCACCCCTATACACATCAGACCCCCCAGGGCTCTCGCCCGTTGCTCTGTTAGTACACCTCGTGCGGGCTCAATGGCCAGGCCGAAGCTCCGCACCCATGTCCTCAGGCATGGCCCACGAGGGGCGGGCGTCCCAGCGATGTGGCATCACGTCGGACATCCCAGCAGGTCAATGGGTGGGACGTCCCACGGTGTCTCAAGGGGGCCGGCCTCTCTGGCCCAGATCTGGATTGACCAGCAATCTCTGTCGTGAGACCAGACGGCGCGGTCAACCCCGCATTGTCCTCGCAGGGAGGAGGCCGATTCGTGAACGCAGGAAAGCGCACTGCCCTCGGGATGTCAGAACCTGGACAGCCCGCTGTACCAATGGCGGAGCGGCTGGCCGAATCGGCCTCCCGAAGCTGGCGCAAATCCATTCACATCCAGCCATCGGAGAGTTGGCGCACGTTGTGACACGCGTGTTCCACAACCCCTACTCCGCAGGTTCACCTCGCTCCTCACCCCCTGGCTTGACGTGTTCAAGGCGAGGGCTTGGGGCGGTGCACGAACGCGGTCGAGCGCCAGGGGGCTGAACTCGTCAAGCATCACGTCGGGACACCCCCTGCGACACTCCGCTCCTGTCACCAGGAAGCCCATCCGATCCCCAAAGGGAGAACATGACCATGCGTCTGCCCAGGAAGCTCTCCGTTGTTGCCGCCATGACGGCAGCAGTCGGCGCCTCTCTCGTCTCAGCGCCCTCTGCCTATGCGGCCGGCGGCACCGCACCTGCATGCATTGCGCGCCATGTGTACGAAACAAGCAAAGGTTTCGACGTAGACCTCGAAAACAACTGCGGCAAGACCATGAGGGTGCAGGTCGTCGTCAACAGCGGCAGCGACAGCACGTGCTACATCGCGTCAGCCGGGGCGAGCTGGATATACGAATACGAGGGGATTTTTGGCAGCTACAGCAGAACAGCCGTGTGCTGACACTGGACCGAGCGGACAATAGCCGGGCCTGCCAGCAGGTCACCTGGCCCTGGGCTCTGAGCTAGGACTCCAAGGCGAGGTACACGGCACGCTGCTCTCTTCCGCCGGCTCAGGGCCCGTACCGACAGGGGCGGGCCCTCAGTCATGTCCCCCGAACAACCGGACACTGATCCACAGCGGAACCGCTGCAAATCGTGCATCACGCCTTCTGGGGCGTCGTAATGCTCCCGCTTCATGACGCACGCTGACGCGACTCTCCGGACCGCCGGCCCGGGGACTTCATGCCGTGTACGTTCAGAGGAAGCTGACGTTCCGGGCAAGGGCGAGCCGCCGGACTAGAGCGCGTCTCTCTTTGGTGGGCTCATCAGTTGATCGGGTGTGCCTGTCCGATTAGTGATCACTGAGGCGATGTGGGACCGGATCGAGCCGCTGATGCCGGCCGATCCGGTCCGCGGACGCCGGTGCGCCGACCACAGCCGCACGCTCGAGGCCATCGCGTGGAAGTACTGCACCAACTCGCCCTGGCGGACCTCCCCGACGAGCTTGGGTACGCGCGGCCGCGGCCCGTGCCGCCGCGAGGTTGTTGCGGCTGGTGAGGGTGTCGGGGTGATCCCGTCCCGGTGCTGGATTTCGACGTCGAGGACGCACTGGTGCGGGAGGTGTTGTGCGACTGCGGCGCTCGCGTCGTGGCGAACTCCGGTCCGTGTCGCTGGCGTCAACGCAGGAGCAGGCCGAGGGTGTGACCAGCGGCCACCGCTGAGCCGTCAGTGCCCTTCCGCCCACTGACGATCAACGGTGGCCGCGGCCTTGGGTGCTAGCCAGGCATGTCGGCGGTTTCGGTCGCGCTGGTGGCCTGCTGCTGTGGAAGCGCGCCCGCTGGTGGTGCTTGCCGCACGGCCCGGTTGGCAGTGGTGAGGAGGGCCAGGATGAGAAGCCATGCTCCGCAGAGCCAGACCAGCGGCTTGGCACCGAGCGTAGTGATCAGCGCGCCGCCTGCAAGCGTGCCGATCGACAAGGCTCCCGTGGTGAGCGTGGAGACCGCGCTCGTCGCCCGGCCCCGCAGCTCATCGGGGGTGATGGCCAGTTGGTGGGTGGTCATGGCCACCGCATAGACGGGAGCCACCAGCGACTCGGCGGCCGCGACCGCTGCCAGCACCAGCGGGTTGGGCGCGAGAGCGTACAGCGGGAACATCAATGCCTCCAGCCACAGCATCACCACGGCGATCCGGCCCAGCGGAAAACGGCGCGCGGCCCTGTCCGAGACCAGCGCCCCCGCCATGGCACCGACCGCCGCGCCGCTGAAGATGCCGCCGATCCACAGCGGCGAGGCGCCCACCTGCCCGGCAAGGGTGATGATCAACAGATACCCGGCCCCGTAACGCACCTTGTCAGCGGCCGAGACCAGAGTGAGGAAGCGTATGACCGGCTGGCGCCACAGCCAGACGAGCCCTTCTCGGATCTCGGTGGTGAGTCGGGACGTCGTTCGCACGTCCTGCCGGTCCACTTGGAATCGAGCGCGCATCAACCGCAGCGACGCCGCGGACACCGCGAAGGAAATCGCGTTCACGGCGAACGGCACGGTCCGGCCGACGGTGTACAGCGCACCGGCGAGTGAGGCTCCGAAGATGCCCACCGCGCTGGCGACGGACTGCGAGTAGCCGAGCGCGGCGGACAGTTGTCGCGGACCAACCACGTTGGGCAGCGCCGCAGTGCTCGCCACCTGGAAGAGAGTGGTCAGGATCCCGGCAAGCACCGCTGTCGCATACAGCTGGGGCATTGTGAGCTTGTCCAGCCACAGCGCGACGGCGACGCCGGCGGTGAGTACGGCTCGGCCGACCTCACACCAGATCATGGTGGCTTTACGGTCCCACCGGTCGACGAGGGCGCCGGCAATCAGCCCGAACACCAGGAACGAAAGGGTGCCGAGGCCGAGTACGAACCCGGCTTGCGTGGCCGACCCGGTGAGGGCCAGCACGATCAGCGGCAGGGCCATGAAATGAGCCTGGTCACCGATGGCAGAGACCAACTGGCCGCTCAGTAGCAGCGAGAAGTCCCGGTCCCGGAACAGGCCGGGACCGCGAAGAGTATTCAAAGGAGTTACGCTCCGTGACAGCTGAAGGACACAAAGGTGGCGTCGAAGCTGGTGTCCGAGCTAAGAAACACGGGGCGTAACAGGCATGCGCGTACGTAACCAGAGTCCGGGCCGAACTGCAATCGGTTTTGTGAAGACAAGCCGCATGACTCCAGCCTGCGGCCCGCGCGCCGCCCGTTGATGGACGGCACCGTGGTGTGCTCCTTGGTGGCGAGGACGGCTCGGCCGGAGTGCCTGCCGTCGTACAGGGCGGCGCGCTGCAGCACGGACGGGTCGCGGGTGCCGATCACGTCGACGGTGGCGGCGCCGACCGAGGCGGCGACGTCCACGGCCTGGCCGTCGTCGAGGACCACCGGGGTGCACAGCATCTGCACCAGCTGTTCGAGGCGGACTTCGCGGCGGCCGCGGGGCAGGTGCAGCACGATGGCGAATCGTCTCCACCGAGTCGGCCAACCGACGCTCGGGGCCCGGCCCATGCGGTGAGCCGGTCGGCGGTCGCGCGTAGGACCGTATCCCCGGCCGCGTGGTTCAGACGATCGTTGACGTCCTTGAAGTGATCCTGCTCGGAAGCGCGCGGGTTCCCGGAATCCTGAGCGTTGAGATGCCGGAACCTGCATGTCAGTTGATGGCTGTGGTGGTCCTGCGCGCGGGTTCGCCGTGGTTTACGGGCTTTGGCTTCCCAAGCATTCGCCGTGCCGCATCCAACTGGCTAGCACGCAGGCCAGTGAGGGTTCAGCTTGCCGTCATCGCTCATGTGCGCCCGCTGCCAGATCTCGTTCCAGCCGTACGGGATCTCCGGCACGAGCCGGTGCCGCTGCCCGCACAGACATGGCGCCGGCGCCCACGCGCACCCACGGCACAGCTCGACCCAGCCGTGTCCGGTCGAGTTCGGCTCCAGCGGTCTCTCGTCCCCGCAGGCCGGACAGCCGGGGAGATCGGCGCCGTCCAGAATCGCGTTCTGTCGCCGGACGTACTCGGACAGTCGCAGCGACGGATGGCGAAACGGGTCCTCATACCAGCCGCGGTTCGGGCCCTCCCACCAGCTCCGCATCCACCACGGTCGCGGGTTCGCTACAGCCCGCCGTCCAGCCCGCTTCTCCGCCCGGCGCTGCGCGGCGTACTCCTCTGCCCGCGCACGCCACAGCACCCGCGCCTCATGCAGTTCCTCCACCGCCCGCACCAGCGCGTCCGGATCCGCCTCCAGCCGCCGGGGAATCGCGGCGCTGAGTGTGAGGTGGTGGTACGTCGCCCGGAAGCCATATGGCGCAAAGAGGGTGATGCAGGTCCGCAGCGCGCTGTGCCGGCGGCGGAGGGGGAGGCGGGCGTCGTGCACGCGCGTTCGGTGGGTCAGGAAGCTGGTCATTGAGTGGGTCCCAGGTCCAGTGCCCGTGCCAGGGCGGCGGTGACGGCGGCGGCGTGTGCCGGCAGGTGTTGCTCGGCCCAGGTTCCGGCGAGGCTGAGGAAGTCCTGCAAGTCCTGCTGGGCACCGGTGACGAGCGTGCGGACCTCGTCTACTGGCAGCTCGATCACCGGGCTGCCGTCCTTCGCGTAGGCGTCGAGCGTCAGCCGGACGGTGTCGCCGACGCGTTCGGCCACCGAGGACGGGTCGTGGCCGAAGTAGGAGCAGCCGGTGCCGTCGAGCACCTCCAGCCAGTCCCGCCAGGTCTCCAGGCCACTGCAGCAGCCCGGCTCAACGAAGACGGTGTCGGTGGCGTTGTCGGTCACCCGGAACCCGCCGGCGGCGAACAGGTCAGGCATGGTGAGCAGCCCGTGCAGGAACGCGCCGAGCGGGTCGGTCGGGCACGGCCCATGCTCCTCCTCCGGCTCGAAACCGTTACAGTCGGCGACCGCATAACCGCCGTGCCGACCTCCGCCCGAGTCAGCTCCCCGTCCAGAACGAGGTAACCGTACGACTCGTGCTCGCCAACCGGCCAGAGCGCAAAGTCGTCGGCAGTGAAGACCTCCAGAACGGCTTGCATCACCATCACACGGGGATGATGCCGGACCCACTGCCCCACCGCCATGGCTTTAGCTGCGGTATCGGGCACAGGGCGGGCCTGCTACCTGGGCAGTCTCGCAGTCCGCTCCGTGGCTTCGTTCACTATCAGCGACAGCGTTTGTCGAGGAGGTTCAGCAGCAGTCGAACGTCGCCTGTCGGGGAATGGTCACGAGAAGTGACGGCAGTGCTGTGGCGCCCAGACGGGCGGAGTGATCGACGTCCGTGCCTGGACCCTGCCGCCCGGGTGTGGTTGCTCATGACCCGGACGAGGGTGCGAAGATGCGTTCGTGGTGACAGAGGCCGAGTGGGCTCGGATTCGCCGGGGGTTGTGCTTCGGGCAGGTCTTCGAAGGCACCGTTGTGAAGGTTCCCCGGCCCGGTGCGATCGGGATCTTCGTGGACATCAGCCTGAGCGTCGGAGGCTTCGTCGACGTCCTGTGGCTTCCGGAACAGAGCGATGACTGGCCGGCGGAAGGCACGGTTGCGGATTTCGAGATCTGGTGGGCAGACAGCCGTCAACAGATCCGGCTGCGGCCGTTGGACTCTCGGTATCAGCGGAACGACTTCGCAGACTCCGAGGCACGTTTCCGTCCCGATTGGCCGTCCGAGGTCGGTCAGCCCGTTCTTGATCCCGAGCCCCCGACCCTCGATGAGGTGGGGTCCGCGCTGCGATCTGACGGACCGCCGGCCAGCTCCCCGTGAGTTCTGGTGAGGTGGCCGACTGTCGTGGCGAGAGCCAGGTGTGCTGACCGGACAGGTTGGTGACGCGGATGGCTGGGGTGTGGCCGCTGATTCCGGTGTGGGGATGCCTTCACGTTTCGGCGCGGCGGACCTTACGGTTTGTGGGTTACCCAGAGCAGTTCCGCCGGCCAGCGGTGTGCCCAGTCGGGTGGGTCGGTTTCGTTGTAGCCGTTGAGTGTTCCGAGTTCGGGCCGCGGCTCGATGAGGTCGTCGATGATGAGACCCGCGCCGCGCAGGACCTTGACCCAGTCGCCGTAGGTGAGCTGATAGCTGGTCGCGCCGTCGCCTTCGGCGATGGTGTTCAGCCCGAAGTAGTCCTGCTGCAGCGTCGTGGTCACGCGGCTGGCGGCTTCGTCGTAGCAAGCCTCGAACCATGGACTGGCGACGTTGAACACCAGGCGCCCGCCTCGGCCCAAGACGCGTGCGGCCTCCGGGACGGCCAGGTGCGGGGGCGCCCAGCTGAGCCCACCGAAGTCGCAGAACACCAGGTCGAAGCTGCCGGCGGCGAAAGGGAGTTGTTCGGCGGCGCCTTGCACCAGCGGGTAGCGGGCCGCTCCCATCGCGCGGGCCGCTGCGGTGAGTTGGGCTTCGGACAGGTCGAGCCCGACCACGGTGGAGCCCTCGGCGGCGAGCGCCCTGGACCACTGACCGGCGCCGCAGCCGAGTTCGAGGACGCGCTTGCCGGTGACGTCGCCCAGGGCGTGCAGGTGCGCGTCGGAGATGGAGTACATGCCCCACAGCCGGGGTGTGGCGCCGATTTGCGGGTCGTGCTCGTGCTGGTAGGCGCTGCTGATCTGGTTCCAGAGCCGCCGATTGGCGGAGATGCTGTCCACGTGCCGACTCCAGCACTGCCTGCCGGGGGCGGTCAACACGATTAAGGACCTGTCCGGGCGATCTCGCGACCGGGCCTTGACCTCAAGTCGACTTGAGGTCTCAGAGTGATCCGCATGGATACCGAAACCGCAGATATCAAGGCCATCGAACAGGTCGTCACCACTGTCGAGCGCGCTCAGCGCGCCAAAGACGTCGAGGGGTTCCTCGCACTCTTCCACCCCGACGCCCTCTGGACGACCGGCCACGGCAAGGTCCTGATCGGCTTCGACGCGATCGCCGAGTTCACCCGCGCCGTGCTGCCCGCAGCCAGCTGGGATGGTGAGATCACCTACGAGGCAGTGCACACGCAATTCCTGCGTCCCGACGTGGCGGCCGTCAAGGTTCGGCAGGTCTACCACTCGCCTGAGGGCGACACGGAAGGCGCTCCGCTCTACGTCATGACGAAGCAGGATGACGGGAGGTGGCTGCTGCACGCATGCCAGAACACCGAAGTGCGGGGTGGATAGAACCAGAATGATCATGCGACTGGTTCATTCGGATCGTTGTCCTGGGCATGACGCGTGGTGATCTGGCAGATGCGGCGTGGGAGCGGCTGCGGCCGTGTCTGCCAGTGAGTAACGGGCGTTGTGGCCGCTGGCGGGATCACCGGCAGGTGATCGACGGAATTCTGCACGTCGTGCGGACCGGCGTGCAGTGGCGGGATCCGCCCGAGCGGTTCGGCCCGTGGAAGACGGTCTATGAGCGCCATCGGCTGTGGTCGGCCGACGGCACGTGGCAACGCTTGCTGCAGCAGGTCCAGGCCGCGGCCGACGCCGCTGATGAAATCGACTGGGACATCACGGTGGACTCCACCATCTTGCGGACCCAACAGCATGCGGCCTGCGCTCGCACCGATCCACCGCCGGCCCTTGCGTCGAAAGGGGCAGAAGAAGGCGAACACACTTGCCGTCCCGGAAACTCGCCTCTTTCCATACTGGAAACTAACCACTACTCTTTCCGCTATGGAAACTAACGGGGTACGACTGACGCCAGAGCAGGCCCGTTCCGCCCTGGCCGACACCGAGCACATCCGGGCCAACGCCGCGGCGCTGTCGGCCACACCGTGGCCGAACTGGTTCTTCATCACCCTTACGCTCTACGTCGCCGCGCTCCCGATCACCTACGGAGGCGTCATGGCCGATTCGGACTGGCTGTTGCCGGGCCCGGTTTGGATGGGCATCATGCTGGCGATCACCGCGGTGTACGGGGCGCTGTTCGCCGTCGCGGCCAAGGCTTGGCGTACCAAGACCGGGGTGGCGCTGCGGTTGGACGTGCTGCCGAAGCGGGCGACCGTGCCGCTCATGGTCGCCCTGCCCGTGCTGCTGGTGGGGTCAGCGTTCGCCTTCCGCGTCACCGGATGGCCGGCGTGGCTGATCGCGGCCTCGCTGATCAGTGCCGCCGTGTCCGTCGGCTTCCACCTTGCCTTCGTCCGGTTGCACCGGAAGACCGCGTGAGCGCCGAAGCCCACGGCATGCTGGAGGGCTTCGACACCACCATCCACGCCCCGAACCGGCTGCGCATCTGCGCCCTGCTGGACACCGCGGGCGAGGCGGAGTTCGGCTTGGTCCAAAGGCAACTCGACCTCTCCGCCTCCGTGCTGAGCAAGCACGTCACCGTGCTGATGGACGCCGGCTACGTCGAGCAGCGCAAGGCCGTCCGCGACACCCGCCAGCGCGTGTGGCTCCGCCTGACCCGGCGAGGCCGGGATGCCTACCAAGGGCACCTTGCGGCGCTGCGGGCGATAGTAGGGCCGTCGGATGCATCTCCCTGATCATGTTGTGCGAGCGGTTCTCGCCCTTGCGAGTCCCTCGTGGCAGCGCGATGTCTAGCTGTGATCAGAGGAGTTCGAGGACCTGGCCACGTGGTCGGCGTGTTGTTCCACGACTTTTTGCAACGCGAGGATCCCGCGGCGTGGCTGGGCAGGAGCCTGCGGACTGAGGAGGAAGTGGCAAGAAAGGAGCTGGGCGAGGTCTATTCGACCATGCAGGAGACAGGAACACCTGGGGGCCGATGCCTGTACCGCAACACGAGCTGACCGACCGGCTCGTGGCGGCCGTAACCGCCAAGGACTCTGACACGGTCACAGCTCTTCTCGAAGAAGGCGCCGACCCCAACGCTCCGGGCCCCGACGGCCTCCCGCTGCTCTGCGCCGCCGTGGCCGGATTCGACCACACCTCCGCCGAGGCCCTGACGGACGGCGGCGCCGACCCCGACCGCGAGCTGCCGGACGGCACCACACCGCTCCTGCGGGCCGTCGACCTCGGCTCGGACGCTCTGGTCGGTGCCGTGCTCGGCAACGACCCACAGCTGCGGCTCCCCGAGGGCGCCCGCAAGCGGCTGCTCGACCTCGCGCGGTACTGGGTCGAGACGGGCGAGGAGGAGGGGCTGCGCCGGCGAACTGGAGCCGCGGGCCCGGCCACCCGCCGCCTCGTCAGCGACGACAGGTACACGGACGTCGAGGAAATCTGCCTAGGAGGACTCACTGTCCGGTCAGGCCACAGCGCCATCCTCACCTCACTGGAGGAGCTGTTCGGCGTCCTGGCACCGGTGGCGGAGCTGGTGGCACGCGCCGTCCCGTACTGGGTCCCGGACCACACCCACATCAACTGGTCCACCGCCAGATACAGCCTCGGCCAGCGCCAGAGCCCGCAGGACTGGTCCGACCTGAAGGCCCTGCAGCACCACCCCGACCCCCGTCCACCGAATGTTCCTCGCCGACGTCGTGTGGAGCCGCAACTCCATGACGTGGTGGAACCCACGCCAGGACACCGCGCAGGACGCCGAATTCCTCGCTGCCTGGGCCCTCGACGAGGCGGACGGCATGGTGCTCGCCAAAATCCTGGAGGTCTATGCCGACGGGGAGCACCCCGACCAAGAGGCCATCAGTCTGCGCTACGCCGACCACCCTGACCCGCGTGTGCGCAGCCAGATTCCCGGCCTGGTCTCGCGAGAAGCCCCGCCGACCGAGGCTGCCGCCACCACCTTGCTCGCCCTGTCGCGCGATCCCGACCCCGACGTTCGGCGCTCCGCCGTCGCAGAGTTGGCCGCCCACCTCACACCCGCATTCCGAGAGGCCCTCCTGACCCTCATCCGGGACTGCGACTTCGACGTCCGGGCTCAAGCTGCCATCTCGCTGGGCGCCTCCGACGACCGGACGGCCGCCGTGACGGGCGCCCTCGTCGCCGTGCTGGACGAGGAGCACCAGCTCCTGCGTCTGGAGATCGTCTACGCTCTCGCTCGCCGCGACGATCCCCGCACCGAGCAAGCCTGGGAACGCGTCGGGGAGCTGCCCCCAGGCTTCGGTCAGATCGGCCCACACCAGGAGGACCATCGAATCCTCGCTTACTGGGATTACCAGGAGCGCAACCGCCCCACCCAGTCGGACAGTTAAATCAGCTGAGCGGCCCCGGCCTGCGACGACCGCCGAGGGCGCCTCCTCAGCCAGCCGACTGGACCCGCACCCTCCCCGGTCGCGTGGCCCTGCCCCGGAAAGCATGCGGCTCGCCAGCATCACCCTCCACCGACGCCCCGGCCGCAGGGCGGTACAGGGACGCGACGGAGAAGATCGCGGGCCGCGACCGGAGCGTCGTCACCGACGCCCTCGGCCTGCTGTTCGCAGTGCTGGTCACGGCCGCGAGCAGCAGTGTTGGCGCCGCAGGAGTGTTGGCGCCGGCACCACCCGGTCGACCAGGGGGTCCACCCAGCCACCCAAGCGGTGGGCCGTGGAGCGGATACGTGGGTGGCCGGTGTTCCCCACGCCGAGCCGGTCGGCGCGGATCCTTCGCGGTGCGGCTGCTCGGTCAGTTCCCGAACGCGATCAGGACGCCGTTCTGCCCGGGCGTGAACACCCGGCCGCGTGTGGTCGCGATGCCGGGGTTGACCCAGCCCGCCCAGTCCTCCTCCGCGATCACGTTCTCCTGCGGATGTGGCTCGGCCCACAGCCGGTAGGACCAGACCACGGCGCCGGTGCGCTCGTTCAGGACCACCAGGCGGCCGTCACCGTCCTGGACATACACATGGCCGCCGGCGACGAGGCGGACGGTGGCCGCCTGGCGCGGGCTGCGGTAACTCCAGGCCGTCGTGTACGTCGTCGTGCTGATTGACTTCACGGTTCCGCGGTAGGTCACGTAGACCCGGCCCGGACCGAACGCGGTCGTGGCGTCGGCGGGGAAGGAGCGCAGGACGGCGCCAGTGTGCTGGTCGTAGGCCACGGTCCGCTCGTCGTCGGCGGCCTTGCTGCGCAGCCACAGCGCTCCGGCACCCCGCACGATCGGGTTGCCGCCGAGCGCGGTGAGGTCGGGTACGTCGTAACGTCGCAGTTCCCGGCCGGTGCCCCGGTCCAGCAGCTGGTACGAGTAGTTGTCGAAGCCGAACCACACCCCGAGGTCGTCGACGAGCACGGGCGACATCCCCCAGTCGACGAGGGGAGCCTGCCACAGCTCCGCCCCGTCAACGGCCCGCAGCGCCATCGCCGTGCCGCGGCCGTCCTGCGTGTACAGGACGCCGTCGTACCAGGTGGGCGGGTACTCGCAGATGCCGGAGCCGATGCTGCGAGACCACCGCTGCGTGCCCGTGGCGGGGTCCCAGGCTGTCACCACGCCTCGGCCGGTCTGGGTGTAAAGCAGCCCGCCGCCGTAGGCCAGGGTGGCCTTCGGATCGTTGTCGGCGACCAGTCGCTGGGGCCACAGTCGCTTGCCGGTGGCCGCGTCCAGACCCACGAGTTCCATGCGTGGGCCGCCGGAATCCTCCTCGTCCACTGCGTTGACCACCACGAAGACCCGCCCGCCGATCGTCACCGGCGCGGAGACGGCCGAGCCGAGGTCGACCGACCAGAGCTTCGTGAACGGCGGGGCCGCGGTCGCCTGGGCGACGAAGCTGTCGTGGCGGGCGTTGGCGCGGTACCCCAGTGTGGCGTCCGCCGGTTCCGTACTCGCCGTGACGGATGCGGGTCCCGGGGTCGCCGCGCCTCCCGGACCGACGCCGACGCCGACGGCCAGGACCGCCAGAACTGTCGCCGTCACACAGCCCGATCTGGTCCACACTCGCCTCACAGTGCTGCCCATGAGCCCCCCTCTTGGGTCGTCACTCTGCCCGCGCGGGCGGAGTGGGTGGAGTCGGCCGGTGCCCCGACCGCCGCTTCGGTTACCCAGGATGCCGCGACGTAACTCCCCTTACACCACAGGGATTTGGGCCTCCCTCACGCACCGTCCCCGCAATGGACCCGATGCCGGTGCGTACCGCCGGGGCCGGAACGCGCACCACTGCGCACGCTGTTCTTCGAACAGTGCTCGCACCGCACCGCATGGTCAGCGCCCGCAGCGAACTTCTCCATGCCCAACGACTCCAGCGAAGGCCAGCTCCTTGAAGCGAAGGACAATCTCCAGGGCATGCTCGCCACGATCGCCTTCAGCGAGGAAGCGCAGGCTGCCGTCGACGACGGTCAGACCGAAGGGGACCGGCTGCTGGAACGTCTGGCGGACGTCCTCACTCCGTCCGGAGCAACGCCTCATCAGCTCCTACCGGTCATCGAAGTCCGGCGAGGGAAGACACCACACGTTCAAGCGTCACGTCTGACAGCCCTCAGCGGCTGGGATCGTCCCCAGTTCTCCACGAACGTGACCCGCGCCGCTTACTCCGTCAGTTGTACCTGCCATGGATGCCCGGGATGCACGCGCTCCAGCCACTCACTCAATCGGCTCCGGCGCACCCGGCTCAACAATGGCAGTATCCCGTCAAAGTCCTCCTGATCCTTGGGCCGCGGCTCCTTCGCTTTGAACAGCAGCACCAACTCCGGCATCAGGTAGGGGATCCCGTCCGTCGTCCGCTCGGTGATCGCGTCGTGCGACAGTCGCAGGCTCTCATCCCGCCGACAGATCCACATCCCGCCCTCATGGGGCTCGCGGAAGACGTCCAACAGGAATTGACCACTTGCCGGATCTCGAAGCCAGGTCTGGTGGGTGGCCGCCAGTTCCTCGGCTCCCGCCTCCGCCCAGATCCGTCCCGAACCCACCGCGTCCCACGCGTACTCGGGAAAACGGTTCCGAATCTCCGGGAACCCCGCTTCGGGTACCGCGATCTCCAGATCGCCGTGCGGCCGTGACTGCCCACCGCGGAACAGGTCCAGGGCCCACCCTGCCGCAACACACCAGGGAGTGTGGACCCCACCCAACCGCCCCGCGACCTGCTCCGGCCTCCATGCGTCGGCCCACCGGGCATCCAATTCGTCTGTACCAAGCACAGAGCCGTCAGGCGGCAGGGAGTCGGTCATCGCCACAATTTACTGTCGCAGCCCTCCCCCTCTGCTCGAATACGGGCGGCGGGGCCGGCATTGGGGTCCCGTGCCGCACCGGGGTGCGCAACCGACGTCAACGCTTGCCGTCGTGATTCCAGAGAATGCGGGGGTGGCAGGCGATGCGGCGGGCGCCTTTCGACCACAAGATCGCGGCTGTATGGAAGCGACCGGCTGAGGCGGAGCACGGCCGCCACAGGCGGCCCAAGCCAGCAGGCCCCCTGGCTTAGCTAGTGTGGGAAGCGGCGGGGCGGGCGAGTCACTATGGATTCACGGAACTCGGCTATGCGCGAGTGGACTTGGCGCATCAGTTGGGTGTCCTCGATACGATCCAGGTAGAGGCAGCGGGCTGCCAGGCCCGGGAGGTCGAAGGCGAAGTACAGGGACATCAGCGGGTTCACGAACAGCTCGCTGCCCCGGGTGCGATCAGTGAACCGGACATCGCCGAACGAGCCGCGCACGGCTGCCGCGATGGAACCGTTCACGATGCTGGGGTGCTCCGGAGTGTGGTGCTGTGCGTGCGTCACCGCGTCAAGGTAGAGAGCGCCCTCACGGGTGGCGCGGGGTATCGAGAAGGCGCCGAGGTACGCGCCGTCGCGCTCCAGCGCGGCGATATTCTCCAATACCTGCACGTGGTTCACGCCGTGGTAAGCGTCTACACCGAAGCCGACTGACACGACGAGCCGGGTCGGTATGCCGTCCAGCGCGGCCAGCGCGGCCACGCTGGTCAGGTCCTCCTCGGGCGTGCCGAGCCCGGCTTCGTCGCCGCGCATCAGAATGTCCGTACCGCCGTCGACCAGCACCACGGCGTCGATGCCGTGCAGCTCGACCAGTGCTTGGTAGGCGGCGCGCAGCGGGCGCACCCCCGTCTGGGGGAAGGCATACACGGTGAACGGATAGCCATGCTGGCGCAGCCACTGAGCGAGGGTCCGCTCTGGGAAGTAGCTCTGGTGCAAAGCGGAGTCGGGAGTGACGGCGGCCACGTCGGGGGCGACCCAGTCATCGATCGGAAGGCCGGCGAGTGCGCTGAAGGAGAGGTTCGCGAGATACACCTCCTTGCCCTGGTGCTGGAGGGAGAGAGCCAACGGCAGGCCGGAGTAGATGTCGAAGCCGCCGCCCGCGCCGGCGACGAGGATCCGTTCGGCGTCGGCGAGGCGGGCGAAGAGCGGGTTGGAGTGGAGGGAAGTCATGACGATCATTGTCCGGGGACGGGCCCGCGAACGCTCCCGAGTTCTCCCGCACCGAGGGGCAGGAAGTAAACGGAAGACTCTCACCGCCTGAGTCAACATCAGCGCTGGGACCAGCGAGGGAATCTGACTCAAGGTGAGGGTCGGACCGACTTCGAAGTGATCCGTCGCGGATCAGGGCGCTCTTGTCTCTGACGGAGGCGAACCGATCTCCTTCGCCACGTCCCACACGCGTGCCCCGTCGTCGTACCCCGCGGTGACGATCAGCGGTGGGCCCTGCTTCGGCCGGACCTGGCAGGCGGCGCGTACCCAGCCGTGGCCGCTGAGGATGCCGGCGAGGTCCATGCCCAGGTCGCCGGCGCGCTCGCCGGTGAACGGGTCCCAGACAGCGGTGCCCGGTCCGTCCCCGCCGGCGACGAGGAGCGTACGGTCCCCGGCTTCCGCCTGGCACAGGGCGTACACGGGCCCGACACCGGCCGTGAACGCCCCTGCCTCCTGCGGTGCCTCCACGTCCCACAGCCGGATGACCCCGTCCCAGCCGGAGGAGGCGAGCAGAGTGCGGTCGCCGTCGGACACCTGACACAGGGTCCACACGGCGCGGTTGTGCCCGGTCAGCTCCAGGGCCGCCTGCCCGGACTCGGCATGCCACAGGGTCACTGTGCCGTTGCCGTGCCCGGCCGCGAGCAGCGTTCGCCCGCCCGTACGCACGTGACACAGCGAGAAGATCCACCCCTTCCGGGGGCCGGCGTCGATCGTGCGCACCAGTCGGCCGTCGCGCGGGTCCCAGAGGCGTACCGCGCCGTCCCGGCCCGCCGAGGCCAGCAGGTCGCGCCCCGAGACCCGCAATGTGCACAGCGCGTACACCCAGCCGCGGTGACCGGTGAGGGACGTCACCAGCTCGCCTCGGTCCTCCAGATCCCAGAGCCGGACGACCCCGTCCCGGCCGCCGGACGCCAGCAGGGGCCTGCCGTCGACGTGGACCTCGCACAGCGTACGGATCCAGGTGCGCGAGCTCGTGACGACCGCCGTGTCCTCGCGCGTGCCCGGGTCCGCCACCCGGATCACCTTGCGGTGCCCGGAGTACGCCACGAGTCTTTGGCCGCCGACCGTGACCTCGCAGGCCGCCTCGAACGACGGCCGGAACCGGAACCGGCCGTCCGACCGCCGGACCACCCATACGACGATCAGAACGATCAGAACGACGATCCCTGCCGCTATGCCGCCGATCAACATCCGCCCTCCCCCAAAATCCCCGGAGCCTTCCTGCTGCGCCAACGGACGCGAACCCCAAGGGACTTGATACTTGCGGGTGCGTCGGGCCGTGACCATCGTGCTGTTACGTAGATCGGTTACGTAGTTTCCGCACCCGTTCGCCCGACCTGGACGTCGGGTGTCCCTCCCGCACTGATCGACGGTCACCCGCGTGGGCCCGCGGCTCGCCGTCGACGCGTCGCCTTCGACGCTGTGTGAGATCGCGGACACGAAGCCACGGGTTGTCGGTGGCGTACGACAGGATGTGCGGGGGCACCAACTTCGTGGGGGGAGCGAGGGCATGACGACGGAACGGACACCGCTGGTCGGCAGAGAAGCGGAACTCGCGCGGCTCGACCGGCTCCTGGCTGATCTGGTGGAGGACGTGCCCACCCGCCCGGCGGTGCTGGACGTCGGGGGTGAGGCGGGCATCGGCAAGAGCCGGCTGGTCCACGAACTGTGCCTGGCCGCGACGCGGCGGGGGGCGGCGGTGCTGCGCGGTCGGGCGACGGAGTACGAACGCCACATCCCGTTCCAGCCGTTCACCGACGCCTTCTCCGACCTCGACCCGGAGGCCGTCGAATCCTTCCCGTCGGCCGCCGAGGTCGCCCCGGTGCTCAGCGGCGCTCCCCGCAGCACGGACCGCTTCCTCCTGCACCGTGCCACCGCCGCCCTGTTGACCCACGCCGCGGCGTCTGGGCTGGTAGTGGTCCTGGACGACATGCACTGGGCGGACGCCGCTTCGCTGGAACTCCTCGACCATCTCGTACGGCACCCCGTGCGCGCCCGCGTCCTGCTGGTCCTTGCCCGCCGCGACCGGCAGAGCCCCGCGCCGCTCGCCGCGACCCTCACCCGCGGCACGGAGACCGGCACGGTACGGCGGACGGTCCTGGGCCCGCTCGGCGAGCGGGAGTGCGTCGAACTGCTCACCCCCGACCTGGCCCGCGACGACGCCGTACGGCTCTTCACGGCGAGCGAGGGCAACCCGCTGTACCTGCTGACCCTGCTCCAGGCACACCGCGAGGGCGCGTCGGTGAGCCGGCTTTCCACGACCGGCCTCGGGGCGCTGCTGCTCGACGAGCTGACCCCGCTGACGCCGTCGCAGGGCCGGCTCGTCCAAGTGGTGGCCGCGCTGGGCGACCACGCCACACCCGCGCTGCTCGGCCCGGTGACCGGCCACGAGCCGGGACAACTGGCCGAGGACCTCGCCGTACTGACCCGGCGCGATTTGCTGCGCACCGGCACGCACGGGCGGATCACACTGCGCCACCCCGTGCTGCGCAGCCTCGTCCGCGACGGCACCGACCCGTGGCTGCGCGCCGAGACCCACCGGCTCGTCGGCGCCGAACTCGCCCGGACCGGCGCCCCGCTGGCCGAGCGGGCCCACCACGCCGAGCAGTCACTGTCCGGTTGGGATGCACGGGCGGCGGCCGTGCTGGACGAGGCCGCCGAGCAGGCCGCACACACCGCGCCCGCGAGCAGCGCCCACTGGCTGGAAGTGGTGCTGCGGCATCTTCCGCACACGCCGGAACACGCGGGCAGGCGGCGCGAGTTGATGCTCCGGCGGGCCCGGGCGCTGGGCGTCGGCGGCCGGCTGCGGGAGAGCCGGGACCTGTTGCACCAGGTGATCGCTCTGCCCGACCCGGGCGACGGGACCGGGTCGCGGGCGTCCGCTGTCGTGCTGTGCGCCGTCATGGAGCGCCATCTGGGGCGTTACGCGGAGGCTGTCGCCCTGCTCCGCCGCGAGTTGCACCGCACTGATCCCGTGCCGTCACTCGCCGACCAGGTGGCGCTGGGCCTGGAGCTGGGCTCCTCGGCCCCGCACGACACCTCCTACCCGGCGGTGCGCTCCGACGTGGCACACACCCTGGAGGTGGCCCGCTCCCTCGGGGACGAGACGGGGGTGGCAGGTGCGCTGAGCGTCGCGGCCCTGGGAGAGGCGTACGAGGGGGAGACGGCCGCGGCGGACGACTTCACCCGCCGGGCGGCGGCCCTCGTGGACTCGCTGCCGGACAGCGATCTGACCGACCTGTGCGAGCCGCTGGTACGGCTGGCCTGGGCGGAGGCGTTCCTGGAGCGCTTCGCCGACGCCGAGCGGCACGCCGATCGCGGTCTGGCCATAGCCCGCCGCACCGGCCAGCTCTACCTCCTGCCCCACCTCCTGCTGTGCAAGACACACGTACGCATCCAGACCTGCCGGCTCGCTTCGGCGGTGGAGCTGTCCGAGGAGGCCGAGGACATCGCCCGCGGCATCGGCAGCGACGAACTGCTCGCCTTCGTCCTCGCGACCAGGGCCCACGCCTTGGCCGACGCCTGCCCACCCGGCGACCCGCGACCACTGGCCACCGCCGAGGAAGCGGTCGCCGCAGCGGGTCTGGGGGTCAACTGGTGGGCATCCACCGCTTGGTGCGTACTCGGCTACGCGGCACTCACCGCCGGCGACCCGGCCCGTGCCCGGGAGGCGGTGCTGCGCGCCGGTGGCCCCGACCTGCGGCGGATGCAGCCCTCCATGCGCCCGCTGTTCCTGGAGGTCCTGGTGACCGCCGCCGTCACCATGGGTGACCTGGACGCGGCGAAGGACTGGGCGGAGCGGGCCCACGAGGAGGCCGAAAGGCTCGATCTGCCCGTACAGCGCGCCTCGGCCATGCGCAGCGCCGCGCACCTGCACTTCGGTCTCGGTGACGACAGGGTGGCGGCGGACCTGTTCGTGGCGGCGGCCGATGAGAGTGCCCGCAGCGAAGCGGTGTTCTGGGAGGCGTTCTCCCTGCTCTTCGGTGCGTCCTTGCTGGCGGCGGACCCCGGCGGTGCGCGGCGTGGGCAGGCGGCCTGGCACCGCGGGCGGCGGCTCGCCGCCGCCGGGGGCTGCGGGATGCTGGTCGGGCTTGCCGAGGCGGTCG